>JBAPUB010000245.1:0-46735 GCA_049282455.1 Actinomycetes bacterium | reverse complement strand
ATCAGGAGGTGGCCTTCGGCGAGCAGGACCGTAAAGGTCAGCAGGACGACGTCGGGTTTGCCCTCGATGACGGTCTCGACCGCACGCCGGATGTCGTGGGCCGACTGGTCGAGGCGTTCGGTGTCCTCGTCGACCGGGCGCTCGGACGCGGCGCGGGTCCCAGCCTCGGTCGTGGTCACCTGGTGAGCCTCCTGCTTCCCTGCTGCTGACTTGCTGCTGACTTGCTGCTGCCTACAACGGACTTGCCGGGTCTGCCCCCATGATCGACGTGGGCCCCTCAGCCTAGGTTCCCGTGGCCGCGTTCGCCGGGTGAAGGCCGCGAGAGCCCGGCGGTCGGACAACGCCCGGGTCTTCCCCACTCTTCCCCACCGTGGTCCCCACGGGGTCCCCACCGTCGTTGGGGCCGCGCGAGACAGCCCCGGACTCCGCCATGCGCCCTGCCCCGTGCGCTGCTCGCCTCGGTCCGCCCGCGTGGCTGGCACCGGAGGCTCCGGGTGCCGAATCTTCCCCCACCGCCATGACCTGCGAAGACAGGGGGAGAAGGGGCAACTTTTCGGCCGATGATGGTTGACGGTGGGGGAAAGTGGGGTACTGTGGCGCAACACGGAGCGCAGGGTCGATGCAGGGGAGGTGCGGCGAGGTGTTCCTCGGTACTCACCACCCGCGCCTGGACGACAAGGGCCGCCTGTTCCTGCCGGCCAAGTTCCGTGACCTGCTCGCCGGTGGGGTGGTCATCACCAAGGGCCAGGAGCACTGCCTGTTCGTGTTCCCTCGTGAGGCGTTCAGCCAGGTCACCGAGGCGATGAGCAAGGCCCCTCTGTCGAACAAGGACGCTCGCGACTACATCCGGGTCTTCTTGTCCGGAGCCTCCGACGAGGTGCCCGACCGCCAGGGCCGCATCACCGTCCCCGCCCCGCTGCGCGAGTACGCGGGCCTGTCCAAGGACTGCGTCGTGATCGGCACCGGGTCCCGGGTCGAGATCTGGGATGCAGCGGCCTGGTCGGACTACCTCCAGGCCAAGGAAGGCACGTTTGCCGAGCTCAGTGAGGAGGTGCTGCCCGGGCTGCTCTGAAGCCTTCGCTGAGGTCTCCACCCGCTCCCTGCCGCACTGACGCACCTTCCCCGGCGTCAGTACGGCGCCTCCCCTTCATCGGAGCGGATGGAGACCTGAGTGAAGGAGCCGTGGGGCACTCCCGGACCGACGAAGACGAAAGACCGCACGGACGAACGAACACTCCGGACACACGAAGGGTCGAGATGAGCACAACGCGCAGTCCGCACACCCCGATGGGCCACCGTTCGTCCAGTGCCTCGCTGCGACATCGCCACGTCGCCCAGTACGTCGCGGTCGTCGCGATGGCCTTGCTCTCCACGGTGGTCGTGGTGGCGTTGACAAGCACGTTGGTCACCCGGTTCGGATAGACCGGTTCATGGCAACCCCTGAGTCGAAGACACCCTCGGACCACCGTCACGTCCCGGTGATGGTGGACCGCCTGGTCGCGCTGCTCGGCCCGGCACTCGAGCAACCCGGTTCGGTGCTCGTCGATGCCACGCTCGGACTGGGTGGGCACAGCGAGGCCTTCCTCCGGCGGTTCCCGTCGCTGCGTCTCGTCGGCATCGACCGCGACCGCGAAGCCCTGAAGGCGTCCAGCGGCCGGCTGGCCGGGTTTGCCGACCGAGTCACGTTCGTGCACGCGGTGTACGACGAGCTTCCGGCTGTCCTCGAGCGGCTGGGACTCGTCGGGGTGCAGGCTGTCCTGTTCGACCTCGGCGTCTCGTCACTCCAGCTGGACGCCGGTGAGCGCGGCTTCGCGTACTCCGTCGACGCCCCCCTGGACATGCGGATGGACCAGTCGTCGGGCCTCACAGCGGCTGAGGTGCTCAACAGCTACGACGTGAACGCCCTCACCGACGTGCTGCGGCGCTACGGCGAAGAGCGTTTCGCGCGCAAGATCGCTCGAGCGGTCGTCCGCGAGCGCGAGGCGCAGCCGTTCACGAGCTCGCAGCGCCTGGTCGAGCTGCTGCGCCGCGAGATCCCCGCCGCAGCACGTCGCACGGGTGGCCACCCAGCCAAGCGCACGTTCCAGGCTCTGCGGATCGAGGTCAACGGGGAGCTCGCAGCCTGGGAGAGTGCCCTTCCGGAGGCGGTCGCCGCGCTGGCCCTTCATGGTCGGGTCGCGGTGCTGTCGTACCACTCCCTCGAGGACCGGATCACCACGCACTGCCTGGCCTCGCTGGCCACTGACACGACTCCCCGCGGGCTTCCGGTCGTGGTCGAGGGGCACGGTCCTGAGCTTCGCCTGATCACGCGCGGTGCGGAGCGTCCGACCTTGCGCGAAGTGAGTGAGAACCCGCGGGCGGCGTCGGCGATGCTCCGGGCGGCTGAGCGGGTCCGGGTGGCAGCGTGAGTGTCACTGCGCCGGTGAGGCGACCTACCACCGACCGCTCCGCTCGCACGGGACCATCGAGGCGCCCCGTGGCCCGGCCGCGCCTGCAGGTCGTCGCCCCAACGCCTCCGGCGGCCAGGCGAGCGCCCTTCGTCGGTCTGGTCGTCGGTGTGCTTGGGCTGGGGCTGCTGGGCCTGCTCGGGCTGAACACCGCGCTGGCCCAAGGTGCGTTCCACCAGCACGACCTCGAACGCCAGCTGGCGGCGCTGCAGGACCAGGAGCAGGCGCTGCAACAGCACGTGGCGGCGCTCGCGGCACCGCATCGGCTGTCGGCCAAGGCGCATCGACTCGGCATGGTTGCCACGGTCAACCCGGCGTTCCTCCGGGCCCGTGACGGAAAGGTCCTCGGGAGGCCGGTTCCTGGGGCGGCGTCGAGCTTCGCCGCGCCACCGGCGCCAGCCCAGCCGATGTCGGGTGACGAGCGACCGACCGATCCTCGGGGGCTGGCGACCCCGACGACTCCTCAGTCGACGGGGTCGATGCTGACCCCGCAACCGCTGCTCACCACAGGCCCGTCGACGACTTCGACCAAGGCCTCGGCGCGGCAACCGTCCGGGGACCCGGTGACCCAGCAGACTCGAAATGGTCAGCAGACGTCGACCAGCACCGAAGGGGCTCAGCCACAGTGACACGTCGGCCACCACCCCCGTCCACTGGACGCGGGCGGCCCTCGCCGAAGCCGGCACGACGTCCCCGACCTCAGCCCGGTAGTCGCTCGGCCGCGCCCCGACGGCGCCCCGAGCGGCGTGCGCCACGTCCACCTCGGATGCGCCCCCTGGGTGACTCGCAACGTCGAGTGCGTGCCGTGGCCGTGATCGTCTTCTTCGTGCTCTCGCTGTTCGCCGGTCGACTGGTGCAGCTTCAGGGCATCGACGCCAGTGCCTACGCTGCAACCGCTGCCGCGGAAGGCTTGCGATCGGTCACGATCCCAGCGACGCGCGGGACCATCACCGACGCCAACGGCGTCGTCCTGGCGACCAGCGTCGACGCCGTCAACATCACTGCGGACCAGACACTGATCTCAGACCCCTATGCGGTGGCCAAGGCTCTCGACCCGCTCCTCCCCGAAGACACCATGACCTTGCAAGACCGCCTGAGCGGTGACGCGCGCTTCGTGTACGTGTCGCGCCAGGTCTCGCCGGACACCTGGACCAAGGTTCAGCAGCTGCGGCTTCCCGGCATCTTCAGCGAGTCCACGACCAAGCGGGTCTACCCCCTGGGCAACCTTGCGGCCAACGTGATCGGTTTCGTCGGCTACGACGGTCACGGGCTCGGAGGCTATGAGGCGTCGCTCGACTCGGTGCTCGCAGGCAAGGACGGCCACGCGAGCTACGAGGCGACGGCCGGTGGACAGGAGATCCCCACGGCGAACAGCGTCTCCGACCAGCCGGTGCCAGGTGCCGACGTGCAGCTCACCCTCGACAGCGACATCCAGTTCGTCGCGGAGCAGGCCATCGCCGCGCGCGTCCGCGCGAGCGGCGCGGAGAGCGGCTCGGTCGTCGTCATGGACCCGCGGACGGGTCACATCCTGGCGATGGCCACCTATCCGAGGTTCAACCCGGCCCGCGCCGAGCAGGCACCGGTTGCCGACCGCGGCAACCGGGTGGTCAGCGAGATCTACGAGCCTGGAAGCACGAGCAAGGTCATGACGTTGGCGGCGGCGCTCGACCAGGGCGCAATCACGCCGAACACCAAGATCACTGTGCCGACCACGCTGTACCGCGGTGGCCGTGCCTTCCACGACGACGAACCCCACGGGGTTCTTCACCTCACGGCGACGGGTGTCCTGGCCAAGTCCAGCAACATGGGAACCATGCTGATCGCTGAGCGGATGGGACGTCAGCCGCTGTACTCCACCCTCAAGCGGTTCGGCATCGCCGAGCCGAGCGGCCTCGGCTTTCCCGGTGAGAGCCCAGGACTGCTCGCCGACGTGAGCTCCTGGGGACCCACCAACTTCGCCACGATCGCGTTCGGACAAGGGCTGTCGCTGAATGCCCTGCAGGCGACGAGCGTCTTCGCCACGATCGCCAACGACGGAGTTCGCGTCGACCCGGTTCTTGTCGATGGCACCGTGAACGCCGACGGAACGGTGGAGCAGGCGGCCCCACCCGCTCGCCATCGAGTGGTCGCAGCCGAGGCCGCCAGCACGTTGCGGCGCATGATGGAGTCCGTGGTGTCCGCGAACGGAACCGCTCCGATGGCAGAGATCCCCGGCTACCGCGTCGCTGGCAAGACCGGCACAGCTCAGCGAGTCGACCCCTCATGCGGCTGTTACAACGGGTACACAGCGTCCTTCATCGGTCTCGCTCCGGCCGACGACCCGGCCCTCGTGGTTTCGGTGGCGCTCCAACGGCCGCAAGGGATGCACTACGGCGGTGTGCTCGGTGGTCCCGTCTTCAAGCGCGTCATGTCGTTCGCCCTACAGACCCAAGGCATACCGCCGACAGGGTCGCGCCCACCGCACATGAAGCTGCAGTGGTGACAGCGGTGCTGACGGCTAGATGCTGAGCTGACGCGAGGAGTTCCCGATGAACCCGACCACCGGTGACGGGGTGGCGTTGACCACCGCACCGGTGCGGCTCGCATCGGTTCTGCAGGAAATCGGCTTGGACGTCGGACCGGCGGCGTCTGCGACATCGGTGACCGGCATCACCTTGGACTCCCGCCTCGTCGAGCCAGGGATGCTGTTCGCTGCCCTGCCCGGACACCATCAGCACGGCGCCGCGTTTGCCGCCGCGGCAGCGGCTTCGGGCGCCGTCGCCATCCTCACCGACGCCGCGGGCGCCGAGCAGGTCTCGGCCTCGCTACCGGTCGTTGTCGTCGCCGACCCACGGTCAGTCCTCGGCCAGCTGTCTGCTGCGGTCTACGGGTTCCCGTCCGCAGCCATGCTGACCTTTGGGGTGACGGGGACCAACGGCAAGACCACCACGACCTGGCTGCTCGAAGCGGCCCTGCGCCGAGCCGGCCACACCACCGGGCTCGTCGGCACGGTCGAGACTCACGTAGCCGGAGCTCCCCTTCCAAGTCTTCGAACGACACCGGAGGCGCCGCAGCTGCAGGCGCTGCTCGCGATGATGCGTGACGCATCGGTGTCCGCCGTCGCTCTGGAGATCTCCAGCCACGCGTTGGCTGCCGGACGGGTCGACGGGCTGGTCGTCGACGTGGCCGGCTTCACGAACTTGGGTCGTGACCACCTGGACTTCCACGGAACGGCGCAGGCCTACGAGGCCGCCAAGCAGCGGCTCCTGACACCCGAACACTCCCGTCAGGCCGTCGTCGTGGTCGACGACGACGGTGGGCGACGCGCGGCCGCGGCCTCGCGGGTGCCCACCCAGACGCTGTCCGTCGTGGGTAGCGAGCTCGGCGCCGACCGCGCTGCCGACTGGCAGGTGCCGAGCGTCGTGGCTGCAGTCGGGGGACCTGGGTCGACCTTTGTCCTGAGGGGTCCGGACGGGAGCACCCTCGAGTTGACAGTGAGACTTCCCGGCCGGTTCAACGTCGCCAACGCAGCTCTGGCCGCAGCGATGCTGCTCGTCGCCGGGGTCGAGCCGGCGCAGGTGAGTGCCGGGATCGAGGCTTGTCGCGGCGTCCCAGGCCGCATGGAGCCGGTCGACCGCGGTCAGTCCTTCGTCGCACTGGTCGACTACGCCCACACTCCTGACGCCCTCGCTGCGGTCTTGTCCGGTGTGCGCCCCCGTACCAGTGGCCGCCTGCTCGTGGTCATCGGCTGTGGGGGGGACCGCGACGTCGCGAAACGACCCGACATGGGAGCGGTGGCGGCACGCCTGGCCGAGTGGGTAGCGATCACCGACGACAACCCTCGCAGCGAGGACCCGGCGGCGATCCGTCGAGCCATGATCGCCGGGGCAGAAGCTGCGGGCGCGACGTCGACCGTGCTGGAGATCGCGGACCGCGCAGAGGCGATCGCCGAGGCTGTGGCGCAGGCCCGGCCGGGAGACACCGTCGTGGTGGCCGGCAAGGGTCATGAGCAGGGTCAGGAAGTCGCAGGTGCGATGCTGCCCTTCGACGACCGCGCGGTTCTGGCAGCCGCGCTCGAGGCCCGAGAGGTGAGTTCCCGTTGATCGAGATGTCGCTGCGAGAGGTCGCCGCCGCGACCCGCGGCAGGCTCTGTGGGGGCGCTTCGGATTCCGCGCTGGTCACCGGACACGTGACGGCCGACTCGCGTCACGTCATGGCGGGAGACTTGTTCGTCGCGCTTGCCGGGACCCAGGTCGACGGTCACGACTTCGCAGGGTCAGCGACATCGGGCGGCGCAGTGGCGGTGCTGTCGGACCGTGAGCTGTCGGTGCCCTGCATCGTCGTCAGCGACGTCCTGGCCGCCCTGGGTCTGCTGGCCCGCGCGGTGCTCGATCGACTGCCCGACGTGAAGGTCATCGGGATCACCGGATCGTCAGGCAAGACCTCGACCAAGGACCTGCTGGCCCAGGTGGTCGGTCAGATCGGTGTGACGATCGCCCCGCCCGGTTCCTTCAACAACGAGCTGGGCCTGCCCCTGACGGTTCTTCGTGCGGACGAGACGACCCGGTTCCTCGTCCTCGAGATGGGCGCTCGAGGCCTGGGCCACATCGCCTACCTGTGCGCGGTCGCACCTCCCATGATCGGCGTCGAGCTCCTGGTTGGCTCTGCCCACGTGGGTGAGTTCGGAAGCCGTGAGGCGATCGCTCGCGCGAAGTCGGAGCTGGTGGTGGCCATCCCCGACGACGGCACCGCAGTCCTCAACGTCGACGACGACCTCGTGAAGTCCATGGCGTCGCTGACCCACGCTCACGTCATCACCTTCGGACGAAGTCCGGACGCCGACGTGCGGGCGGTTGACGTGACCACGGACAGCTCCGGCCGTGCCCGCTTCACCGTGCGCACACCGCAAGGGGAGGCACCGGTCGCTCTGAAGCTGGTGGGCGAGCACCACGTCACGAACGCCCTGGCGGCCGCAGCAGTCGCGATCAGCCTCGACATGCCGGTGAACGCCGTAGCAGAGGCGCTGAGCTCAGCCGTGGCACTCAGTCGCTGGCGAATGGAGGTCACGACGCGCCCGGACGGTGTCGTCGTCGTCAACGACGCCTACAACGCGAGTCCGGAGTCGGTTAGGGCCGCGCTGAAGACCTTGGCCCAGATGCGGGGGACCGGGAAGACCTGGGCCGTGCTCGGTGAGATGCGCGAGCTCGGGCCGGAGACGGTCTCCGAGCACGACGCGATCGGCCGGCTCGTCGTTCGCCTGGACATCTCGCACTTGGTGGTGGTCGGCGAGAACGCCAAGCCGATCCACCTGGCCGCCCAGATGGAAGGGTCGTGGGCCGACGAGTCCGTCTTCGTCCCTGATGCCGACTCGGCGGTCGAGGTCCTGCGTCGGGGGATCCGCCCGGGGGACGTGGTGCTCGTCAAGGCAGCCCGGGCCGTCGGTCTCGAGCGCGTGGCCGAGGCATTGCTCGACGAAGGGTCCGCGGCATGAGAATGGTCATCGTCGCCATCGCGACGGGCCTGGTGTTCGGGCTGTTCGTCACACCGTTGTGGATCCGGTGGCTGAACGCGCGCGGGTATGCCCAGAGCATCCGTGATGCTGAGGACCTTGGCTACGCCGTGCCCGACCATGCCGCAAAGAAGGGCACTCCCTCGATGGGAGGTGTCGTCATCGTGGTGGGCGCGATACTCGGGTACACGGTCGCGCACATCTACGCGCTGAGTGGGCCCAGTGCGACGGCGCTGCTCGTCTTGTTCCTGGCCACGGGGCTCGCGGCGGTGGGCTTTGCAGACGACTACATCAAGATCTTCCGACGAAGGTCGACCGGGCTGAGGGCGAAGACCAAGCTGGTCGGCCAGGCGGTGGTGGCGCTGGTCTTCGCCCTGCTCGTGCTGCGGTTCCCCGACGCCAACGGTGTCACACCGGCGACCCAGTACGTGTCCTTCATGCGCGACACCGCGCTCTTGCTTCCGATCGGCTTGTACCTCGCGTGGATCTGGTTCCTGGTCTCCGCGACATCGAACGCAGTGAACATCGCCGACGGGCTCGACGGACTCGTCGCCGGTGCCGGCTCGCTGATCTTCGTCGCCTACACGGCAGTCGGCCTTTGGCAGTTCGGAAACGCATGCGTGCGCGTCGACGCAGCCAGCTGCTACACGGTCCGCAACCCGCTCGACCTCGCGATCGTGAGTGCCGCGTTCGCGGGCGCCTGTGTCGGATTTCTCTGGTGGAACACGTCGCCGGCCAAGATCTTCATGGGAGACACGGGGTCCCTGGCCATCGGCGGAGCGCTCGCGGGCATCGCGGTGACCAGCCGCATCGAGCTGCTGCTCCCGATCCTCGCCGGGCTCTTCGTCATCATCACGATGTCGGTGATCCTCCAGGTGGCGTCCTACAAGACGACGGGCAAGCGGATCTTCCTCATGTCGCCTCTTCACCATCACTTCGAGCTGAAGGGCTGGCCCGAGACCACCATCGTGGTCCGGTTCTGGATCATCTCCGCGCTGTGCACGGGCTTCGGCTTCGCCTTGTTCTACGCCGACTGGCTCGGTGTCCGCTGGTTCGGGTGACCTGGATGAGTGCTTCGTGACGTCCCTTGAGTGGCTCGACCAGGCGGACCGCACCAGCCCTTGGCCGCTGGCAAGGGTCCTCGTGGCCGGGCTCGGGAGATCAGGAATGGCCGCGGCCCAGGTCCTGCTGGACCTCGGCGCCCACGTGACCGTCGTCGACGACGCGAACGGTGGTCCTCAGCAGGCGAGCGCGCGGCAGCTGGAGAGCCTCGGTGCCGCCGTCCGACTTGCGTCGGTGGATTCGCCCGACGACTACGACCTGCTCATCCCCTCACCGGGCATCAACCCACGATCACCGCTGGTCGTGGCAGCGCAGCGGTCACGCATTCCAGTCTGGAGCGGCGAGCGCCTGGCCTGGCACCTGCGCCCGACGGGATCGACCTGGCTGACGGTCAGCGGCACCAACGGCAAGACCACCACGGTCGAGATGCTGAATGCCATTCTGACGGCGGCGGGGGTGCACTGTGCAGCCGTCGGAAACATCGGTCGGCCCCTGGTCGAGGCCGTGACGGCCGAACCACCGTACGACGTGCTGGCGGTCGAGCTCTCGAGCTTCCAGCTGCACTTCACCCGCGGGCTTCAGCCGGAAGCAGCTGCACTTCTCAATGTCGGGGTCGACCACATCGACTGGCACGAGACGTTCGACGCGTATGTGGACGACAAGGCGAGGGTGTTCGACGGGGCACGACGTGCCGTCGTCTACAACGTCGCTGACCCGACGACTGAGCGTCTGGCCCGCAACGCTGAGGTCGAACCGGGCTGTGCGGGCGTCGGGTTCACCCTCGGGGCGCCGGCGGCGGGGATGCTGGGCGTGGTCGACGGCGTGCTGGTCGACCGCGCCTTCGTCACCGACCCCGCGGTCGAGGCCGCCGAGCTGGCCACCCTCGACGACCTGAACCTGCCGGGGTCGCACAACGTCGAGAACGCCTTGGCGGCCTCAGCCCTGGCTCGGGCACACGGAGTACCGGCCGATGCCGTTCGTTCGGGGCTGCGTGGCTTCCAGCCCGCGCCCCATCGCACTCAGCTCGTCGACACCATCGACGGAGTGGCTTACGTCGACGACTCCAAGGCCACCAACGCCGACGCTGCGCTGGTGTCGTTGCGGACGTTTCGACCTGTGGTCTGGATCGCGGGTGGCCTCGCCAAGGGTGGGCGGTTCGACGACCTGGTCGGCCTGACGTCCTCTCGGCTGCGCGGCGTCGTGCTGATCGGGCGGGATCGTGGTCTGCTGAGGGACGCACTCCGACGACACGCGCCCCAGGTCCACGTGATCGAGGTGGTGGCCGGTGAGACTGATCTCATGGACGACGTCGTGAGCGCCGCCGCGGGGCTGGCTGTCCCCGGTGACACCGTGCTGCTCGCGCCCGCCTGTGCATCCATGGACCAGTTCACCGACTACGCAGCCCGAGGCGATGCGTTCGCTGCGGCCGTGCGTCGCCGCAGCGACGGTGGGTCGTGAGCCGCACGACAACGGTCCGGCCCGTCGCCGGACGTCGAGCCGACGGCCTGGCCACGTTCCGTGATCGAGTCATGCACGTCGTCGCACGGCCCCTGACGCCGTACTACCTCATCCTCGGGTCCACCGTCCTGCTCCTGCTTCTCGGGCTGGTCATGGTGCTCTCGGCATCCAGCGTCGAGTCCTACGTCAGCAGCGGTTCGTCCTTCGCCATCGCCGAGAAGCAGGCGCTGTGGGTCGTCATCGGCATCCCGCTGTTCGTCGTGGCAACCCGGATGCCGGTGAAGTTCTGGAGGTCGTTGGCGATCCCAGCGCTTCTCGTCTCGATCGTGCTCCTCGTGCTGGTGCTCGTTCCGGGCATCGGCGTCAATGTGAACGGCAACCAGAACTGGATCGACTTCGGGGGACCGTTTCGGATCCAGCCGGCCGAGGCCGCCAAGCTCGCTCTCGTGCTGTGGGGAGCAGACCTGCTGGCCCGCAAGCAGCCGCTCCTCACCCAGACCCGCCACCTGCTCGTGCCGCTGGTTCCCGTCTCTGCCCTGATCGTCGCCCTGGTCCTCCTGGGTGGCGACCTGGGCACCTCGTTGATCCTCATGGCCATCGTGGCGGGGCTGCTCTTCATCGCTGGGGCGCCACTTCGGGTCTTCGTCGCCCTCGGCAGCCTTGCGATGGTCGTGATCCTCTACATGACCTTCGAGCGCAGCGCTCGCCTGTCGCGGTTCCAGACCTTCCTCAACCCCTTCGCCGACTACCAGGGAGCAGGCTGGCAGCCCGCGCACAGCCTGTTCGCCCTGGCCTCAGGGGGCTGGTGGGGCTTGGGCCTGGGGGCCAGCAGACAGAAGTGGGGAACGCTTCCGGAGGCTCACACCGACTTCATCTTCGCCATCATCGGAGAGGAGCTCGGTCTCGCTGGCACGATCACCGTTCTGCTCGTGTTCACTGCACTGCTTCTGGGTGGCGTGCGGATCGCCTTGATGACGAATGACCCGTTCGTGCGGTTCGCCACCGGTACGGCCGTGGTGTGGATCGCGGTCCAGGCCATCATCAACATCGGTGGTGTCGTCAACCTGTTGCCGATCACGGGCGTTCCGCTTCCGCTCGTCTCATACGGCGGGTCGGCTCTGCTGCCGACCATGCTGGCCCTGGGGATGATGCTGTCCTTCGCTCGACAGCTCCCTGGTGCGCAGCGTGCGCTGGCTTCGCGCCGGCGCCATCGCGTCCTCGGTCTGGTTCGGCGGGGCCGTGGACGATGACGTTCTCGTCGTCGCCGGCGGGACCCCGCAGCGTCGTCCTGGCGGCCGGGGGGACCGCCGGGCACCTCGAGCCGGCGTTGGCTGTGGCCGACGAGCTGCGGCGTCGCGACGCTGAGGTCGCCGTTACCGTGCTCGGTACCGCGAAGGGCCTGGAGAGCCGTCTCGTTCCGGCGAGGGGCTACGACCTTCGCCTCATCGAGCCGGTGCCGCTGCCACGCAGCCTGAGCCGGGCGACACTCTCCCTGCCCGCACGCTTGAGGCGCGCTGTCGGTGGCGCACGACGCGTCCTGGTCGACGTCGACGCCGACGTCGTCGTCGGGTTCGGCGGCTACGCGGCGCTCCCGGCGTACCTGGCTGCTCGGCGGCTCCGATGCCCGATCGTGGTCCACGAGGCCAACGCCCGACCCGGCTTGGCGAACCGGGTGGGTGCCCGGCTGACCCGGTACGTCGCGGTCAGCTTCGCGGACACCGGGCTGGCCCACGAACGGCTCGTCGGCGTCCCCCTTCGACCGCAGATCGCGGCCCTGGACCGCTTGGCCTTGCGCGACCCGGCGCGAGCCGAGCTCGGGTTGACCCGTGACCGTCCGGTCCTGCTGGTGTTCGGCGGCTCGCAGGGAGCTCAGCGGATCAACGATGCCGTCGCCGGTGCGGCCCGCCGTCTGCTGGACAGCGGGTGCCAGGTCCTGCACGCGGCAGGCCCCTCCAACACGGTCGTCGTCGACACTCGTCCCGGTGACCCTCGCTATGTCGTGGTCCCGTACCTGGACCGCATGGACCTCGCCTATGCGGCCGCCGACTTGGTGCTGTGCCGGTCCGGAGCCATGACGTGCACCGAGGTGGCAGCCGTCGGTCTGCCCGCCGTGTTTGTGCCTTACCCGTTCAGCAACGGCGAACAAGAGCTCAACGCCCGTCCTCTGGTCGACCGTGGAGCAGCGATCCTGGTCGACGACTCCGACCTCACGGCCGAGTGGGTCGGCTCGACCATTCCGACCCTGATTTCCGACGACCGTGCGCTCGCGAGGATGGGCCGCGCCGCCAAGCAGGCGTCAGGTCCGGACGCCGCCGGACTGCTCGTCGACCTCATCGACGAGGCTGCGGCGGCAGGGGCCAGCCGATGACCAGTGACCGGTTGGCCGAGCTCGGTCGGGTGCACGTCATCGGGATCGGAGGTGCGGGGATGTCAGCCCTCGGGCGGCTGTTCGCGGCCCGAGGCGTTCCCCTGACCGGCAGTGAGCTTCGCGAGTCGCGGGTCCTCGCACCGCTACGCGCTCTGGGCGTGCCCATCCACCTCGAGCAGACGGCGACGTCCCTGGGGGACGTCGACACCGTGGTCGTGTCAACGGCGATTCCGGCGCGCAACGCCGAGCTCGTGGCTGCCCATGAGCGTGGCCTGCGGATCCTGCACCGGGCGGAGGCGCTCGGCTATGCCATGGCGGGGCGGACCGGTGTGGTCGTCGCCGGGACACACGGCAAGACCACCACGACATCCATGCTCGCGGTCGCGCTGCAGCACTGTCAGTCCGACCCGTCGTTCTACATCGGCGCCCAGATGAACGAGACGGGTACCAACGCGCACGCAGGAACCGGTCCAATCTTCTTGGCCGAGGCCGACGAGAGTGACGGTTCGTTCCTGGTGCTCGACCCGGACCTGGCCGTGGTCACCAATGTCGAAGCCGACCATCTCGACTACTACGGCACGGCAGAGGGTGTCGAGGTCGCGTTCCGCGCATTCGTCGACCGCCTGGCACCGGGGGGAACGCTGGTGACCTGCGCCGACGATGCCGGTGCAGTTCGACTGGTCGAGTACGCCCACTCGATCGGGCACGAGGCGGTGACCTTCGGGCAGGAGGAGTCGGCCGACCTTCGGATCGAGAGCCTGCGGTTCGAACGCAGCGGCACGTCGTTCGAAGCGGTTCTGCGGGGTCGTCGTCTCGGAGAGGTGCAGCTGCGGGTCCACGGACTGCACAACGCGCTCAACGCAGCGGCGGCCCTCGCGACGGCCACGACCCTGGGGTTCCCCAGCGGCGACGTGTGTGAGGGTCTGGGCCTCTACACGGGGGCACGGCGCCGCTTCGAGTTCAAAGGATCGGCCAACGGGGTCAGTGTCTTCGACGACTACGCCCACCACCACACCGAGCTTCGCGCGACGTTGACGGCCGCACGCCAGCTGGTGGGTGATGGCCGGCTGGTCGTGGCCTTCCAGCCGCTTCGGTTCTCGCGGACCGCCGTGTTCCACCGCGAGCTGGGGGAGGCCCTGGGCCTGGCGGACGACGTTGTGGTCATGGAGGTCTTCGGCAGCAACGAGTCCCCGATCCCCGGTGCGACGGGGGCCCTCGTCGCTGCTTCAGTGCCGCTCGCGGCCGAGCACGTGCACTTCGAGCCGTCCTTCTCGGCGGTTGCGGCCTGGCTGGTCGACCGAGCCCGACCGGGCGACATCATCCTGACGCTGGGCGACGGCATGGTGACCATGCTGGGACCCGACGTCGTGGACCTGCTGAGAGCGAGGACGTCGTGACGTCGCTGTTGGACCGCCTCGAAGCGCCGGCAACTGCCGCTCGGCGCATACGCAGCAACCGATGGTGGCCGTTGATCGCGACCACGGCCGTGCTGGGGGTCGTGCTCGTTCTCGCCTGGGTCGTCTTCTGGTCCCCGTTGCTGGTGGTGCGCTCGGTCGTTGTCGACGGTGCGTCGAAGGTGTCGACCGACCAGATCATCCGCGCCGCGGGGCTTCACGACGGCATGCCTCTGGCGCGGGTGAACGCGTCTGACATTCGCCACCAGCTGTTGAACGTCATGGGGATCGCCGATGTGTCGGTGTCACGATCGTGGTCTGGAACCGTGACGGTCACCGTCCGCGAGACCCGGCCCGCCGCGATGCTTCGTGAAGACGGCGGCTACGTGCTTGTCTCGGCACGAGGCGAACGGCTGTGGTCGGTCGACCAGCGTCCCGCGTCGTTGCCTCTGGTCACGCGCTCGTCGCCCGGGGGAGACCTCGACTCCACGGACCGGGCCGCCGTGACGGTGGCAACCCAGCTGCCGCCGGCGCTGCGCCACCACGTCGAGACCGTCTCGGCGGCGTCACCTACAGACGTCACGGTGGTGCTGCGCAACGGGACGACGGTCGCGTGGGGGACGCCCGAATCGTCTCCCACCAAGGCGCAGACCGTGCTGCTTCTGTGGAGCAGTGACCGCGGCGCGCAGTCCTATGACGTGTCGTCACCGGACAGTCCTTCGGTGGTGCGCTGACCCTTCGTCGGGTTCGCTGTCCGACCGGTGGCGGGGCCGTGGTTGACCCTTCTCCGGCCGGTGTCCTACTGTTCACCCAGCCCTCAGGTTGACATAAGTATTCACCTCTACCTGAGAGTGAGAGTTCCCGTCGGATGTCGCGCACGATGCGTTCGACGCGCGCTCGGCACCAGCTCGGGGATCGACTCCGGCAAGAGCATCCGACGAGAGCATCCGACGAGAACAGACGAGAACAGTTGACGAAAAGAGGCGTCGCGGTGGCAGCTCCGCAGAACTATCTGGCGGTCATCAAGGTCGTGGGCATCGGCGGTGGTGGCGTCAACGCCGTCAACCGGATGATCGAGGTCGGGCTCAAGGGTGTCGAGTTCATCGCGATCAACACCGACGCGCAGGCGCTGCTCATGAGTGACGCAGACGTCAAGCTCGACATCGGTCGTGAGCTCACCCGCGGTCTGGGCGCAGGCGCCGACCCCGAGGTCGGTCGCCGCGCGTCGGAGGACCACCGCGAGGAGATCGAAGAGGTGCTCAAGGGCGCGGACATGGTGTTCGTGACCGCTGGCGAGGGCGGCGGTACCGGCACCGGCGGCGCGCCCGTTGTCGCAAGCGTCGCCCGCGGACTCGGCGCGCTGACGATCGGCGTGGTCACCCGTCCCTTCGGCTTCGAGGGCCGACGACGTGCCGTGCAGTCCGAGACCGGCATCGAAGAGCTGCGTGAGGAGGTCGACACCCTCATCGTCATCCCCAATGACCGGCTGCTGTCGATCAGCGACCGTCAGGTCAGCGTGCTCGACGCGTTCAAGTCCGCCGACCAGGTCCTGATGTCGGGCGTGTCCGGCATCACCGACCTGATCACGACGCCGGGTCTGATCAACCTCGACTTCGCCGACGTCAAGTCGATCATGCAAGGCGCCGGGACGGCCCTCATGGGCATCGGTTCCGCGCGAGGCGAGGCCCGCGCCGTGACGGCCGCGGAGACTGCGATCTCCAGTCCGCTGCTGGAGGCCTCGGTCGACGGAGCCCGAGGAGTTCTGCTGTCGATCAGTGGTGGCAGTGACCTGGGCCTGTTCGAGATCAACGAGGCGGCCCGCTTGGTCGCCGAAGCTGCTCACCCGGAGGCCAACATCATCTTCGGTGCGGTCATCGACGACGCGCTCGGCGACGAAGTGCGGGTCACGGTCATCGCGGCCGGCTTCGATGGCGGACAGCCGGGGCCGATGCGCGTGCCGGCGCGCCGACCCGCCGACGTCCCGGTCGAGGCCGAGACGCCGACCGCGCCGCAGACCTCGGCGGCCGATGAGGACGTCCGCATCGAGATCCCCGAGCGGACCGTGGCCCCGGCGCCGCGCCGCACGATCGTGTTCGAGGACGCCGGCGGCGATGACCTCGACGTCCCCGACTTCCTGAAGTAGCCCGCCGTCACGACCGTCGTGAAGTGACGTCTGCGATGTCTCCGTCGTCTCCGTCGTCGACGGAGCTGCGTCGCCGGGAGCTGTCCGAGAACCTGGCCGAGGTCCGGTCGCGGATCGCTGCCGCCGCATCGTCAGTGGGGCGCTCGGTCGACTCGGTGACCTTGGTCGTCGTCACGAAGACGTGGCCCGCGTCCGACGTCCGCCTTCTCGCCGAGCTCGGCGTGACCGAGGTCGGCGAGAACCGAGACCAGGAGGCTGCCCCGAAGGCTGCCGAGCTGGCCGACCTCGGACTCACCTGGCACTTCATCGGTCAGCTGCAGACCAACAAGGCACGTTCGGTGGCCACGTACGCCCACGTGGTCGAGTCGGTCGACCGGCTGCGGCTCGTCTCGGCGCTGGATGCCGCCGCCGAGCACGCGGGTCGCCAGCTGCAGTGCCTGGTGCAGGTCGGACTGGATCCCGTTCCCGGCCGCGGCGGGGCCTCGGGCGAGGACATCGCTCGCGTCGCCGACGCCGTGGCGGCCAGCTCGTGGCTGTCCCTGGCCGGGGTGATGGCGGTCGCCCCACTGGATGCCGATCCAGACCCCGCCTTCGCCCGGTTGCAGGCCGTCGCGGCCGACCTTCGCGATCGGCACCCGCAGGCGGGGGTGGTGTCGGCCGGCATGAGCCACGACCTGGAGTCGGCAGTGGCCCACGGGGCGACACACGTGCGTGTCGGGACTGCGGTGCTCGGTCCGCGGTCCTCAGTCGGGTAGCGTCACATCGACTCGTCTTCGACCTGTCACCATGACCGGTTGCCGTCGTCAACGAAGGGGTACTCCAGATGGCCGGCGCGATGCGCAAGATGGGGGTCTACCTTGGCCTTGTCGAGGACGACCAGTACGACTACGACGACTACGACGAGTACGACGAGAGGCAGCCGGCCCGTCACGACCGCGACGTCGAGCAGACCAGGGCTCTGCGGCCCGTCCGAGACCACGAGGTGGCTCCCGACACTCACTCGGGCAGTCACCGCGGAAGTCACGGTGAGCCGACGGGGGCAACCCACGCCGAGCACGTCCCAGGGGGCTCCATGAGCGCGCCTCACTCGCAGGACTACCGGATCACCACCTTGCACCCCCGGACGTACAACGATGCCCGGGCCATCGGCGAGGCCTTCCGCGAGAACACCCCAGTGATCATGAACCTCACCGAGATGGACGACACCGATGCCAAGCGCATCGTCGACTTCTCGGCTGGGCTCGTCTTCGGTCGTCACGGAACGATCGAACGGGTGACGCAGAAGGTGTTCTTGCTGTCGCCGGCCAACGTGGTCGTCACCGCCGAGCAGAAGCAGCGATTGGCCGAGGGTGGGTTCTTCAACCAAAGCTGACCGGACCGCTTCGTGACGATCGTCTGGCAGGTCCTGTACTTCGTCCTGTGGCTGTTCTTCATGTTCTTGCTGGCCCGGCTCGTCCTCGACCTGGTGCAGCTATTCGCTCGGGAGTACCGACCGCGCGGAGTCATGCTCATCGTGTTCGAGGTGGTCTTCTCGGTGACCGATCCTCCGCTCAAGGCCATCCGGCGCGTGATCCCGCCCGTGCGGCTCGGCCAGGTTCAGCTCGACCTGGCCTTCCTCGTGCTGTTCATCGTGGTCAACGTGACGCTCCAGCTGGTGGGCCGCTGGGCCGCGGGCTAGTGCGAGCCGCGGGTCGCGGCGGGGCCGATCCTGGGCACGGGGTAAGGTGCAGCACGCTCGGTGTGCTGGTTGTCCACCGACGGTGACTGTTGGACCGGTAGTGTGACGTTCGTTCCATCCGATCAGCTCGAGGGGATCCCATGCCGCTGACTCCCGATGACGTGCGTGCCAAGGAATTCAGCACGGTGCGCTTCAAGGAGGGCTACGACGAGGACGAGGTCGACGAGTTCCTGGACCAGGTCGAAGCTGAGCTCACCCGGCTGCTCCAGGAGAACAACGACCTGCGGACCACGCTCGCCCGCAGCGGCGGAGCGCCGGCTGCGGCGGCCCCAGCAGCGACCCCAGCAGCGGCCCCAGCGGCTGCTCTGGCCCCGGTTGCCGCTGCTGCCGCTGCGCCAGCCGGCGACGGTGGTGCCGAGCAGGCGGCCCGGCTGCTCCAGGCCGCCCAGCGGACCGCGGACCAGGTCGAAGGTCAGGCGCGGGCCGACGCCCAGCGCATTCTCGCCGAGGCCCAGGCCAAAGCGGACTCGGCGGAGTCCGATGCCCAGGCCAGGCACCAGCACGTGATGGCCACGTTGCAGGCCGAACGCGCCAAGCTGAGCAAGGAGGTCGACGACCTCAAGGCGTTCGAGCGTGAGTACCGAACCCGGCTGAAGTCCTACCTGGAGGCCCAGCTGAGGGACCTCGACGCCCGTGGCGGCGGGGAGGGAGCACCGGCGAGGCCCGCGGCGTCTCCTCCTGCCTCCGCTGCTCCCGCGCCTGCCACGTCGGCACCCGGGTCAGCGTCCACGGCGCCGACGCCCCCCGCGCCCGCTCCCGCACATGCGGCGCCGACGCCCCCCGCGCCTGCTCCCGCACATGCGGCGCCGGCGGCACCGGCGGCACCCGTGTCCCCCGTGTCCCCCGTGTCACAGCCCACTGCACCCGGCGTGGCGGACCTGCCGGCCAGTCGGCCCAGCACACCGACGCTGGCCCCACCCACGACGCCTGCGACGCCCGCGAGTCCTGCGACGCCCGTGAGTCCTGCGACGCCCGTGAGTCCTTCAGCCCCGCCGGCCACGCCCCAGGCTGCGCCCGCCCAGCCGACGAGCCGTCCGAGTGTGCCGCCGGCGCCTTCGCACGCAGCCCCGTCGACTCCGCCGCAAGGGCCCCCTCGCGAGGCCTGACTTGCGGTGGCCCTGCCTTGACCTGCCTTGACCTGCCTTGACCTGGGGGCTGACTCGGTCTTGATCAGGTCGCTCAGGGAGCGGTGAACGCCAGTCCGTTGACGATCGGACGCTGCCAGCGACTGTTCAGGTCGTCCAGACGTGACCAGGCCCCGTCGTTGCGGCGGGCGTACTCGGTCACCGATCCTCCGCCGTCGACGGAGTACGCGGCCCGGAACCCCAGCGCCCGGGCCACGTTCGCAGTCTGCGTGATGCCCAGGCCACCGATGCGGTAGCCGTAGCTGTCGTAGCCGGTGCCCGGAACGGTCAGGGTGGCCCAGTGACCGCGTTCCCAGCCGACTGTCGTGCGTGGGCGCGGGTCGTTCGGCACGGCCCGGCAGTCGACGACCACGGCGGCGGCCTCGACCTCCCGGTACCCACGCCCGACCGCCTCGGTCAACGGGACCCCGGTGCTGGTGGTCTGCGTGACGACGAGCTTCGCGGTGTCGCCGACCCGCGCTCGACTGGCCTGAAGGGCCAGTGACCGACCAAAGGCCAGGACCCGGGTGTTCCGGGCCACCGCGAGACCGCGAGTGCTCCCCGTCCGCACGTCGGCGATCGTGCCGTTGTTCTTCACGACCCACTCGACCGCTCCCACGGGACGCCGAAACGACGTCCCGCCCTGCCAGGCACGGGTGAACTCCACGACTCCCTTGTCGCTGATGGTGTGCCAGTTGACGCCAGTGATCGGGTAGGTGCCGCTGCGTGTGGTGACGCTGCCCGAGACGCGCAGCTTGTCCGCGTAGGGGTTGCCGGCGCTGTCCACCCCGACGACCGGGTGAGGGTTCGCCTCCGCGCGCAGCACGGTACCGTGCGACACCGAGGGGCCCAGGGCCATGATCGTCGAACCACCGGTGTACCAGCGGTACTCGAAGAAGAAGTCACCGTTGACGGCGGCAACCGCGCGAGGGGCCTGGGCTTTCACCTGGTCCCGCAGCTCGTCGAGCACGCCGATGCGCTTGTACACCAGCTTCGGCTTGGAGCCGGTAGGCATGACCATCCGTTGCACTGTGGCGGTCTGGCTGCCCGACCCTGACGTCACCTTCACCTTGAACTCGTCGAACACGACTCCCGTGCTGTACACGCGGTGGGCGACGGGGGTCGAGCTCACCGACATGAAGCACGGCGACCCTGCCGCACCTGCGCCCGGCAGGGCCACACCCAACGACGCGGCCACCACGGCCGTGGCCGCTGCTGCGGCCTGCTGGGTGCGACGCAGTCTCATGTGCGCTCCTTCGATCTGGGCAGGGCCAAGGGTCGGCCCCGCGGGTCGTTCCTTGTTGATCGGTTAGCAGCGCACGCCAACCCGTTAATCCGTCTGGGGGAGAGGGTCTCGGCGCGCCTCGGCTCGGCGGCCGTGGGGCACCGGCGAGCAGCACGAAGGCCCCTGTCTCAGGACAAGGGCCTTCGAGGGTCGGTCGGGTCAGATCCGTCGCCGGAACGGGTCGCGCGGCGGCGGTGCGGGCATCGAGATTCGTGCACCGTCGATCGGGATCCCGGTGAGCCCCAAGACCTTGGTGAGCACGGTCAGGGTCGTCTCACCGGCGGCGACCCCGGTTTCAGTGACCATGGCCCGGTAGATGGTGACGTAGTGCTTGACCGGGGTGTCGTAGGTCCAGTCGACGGATCCGAGGTGGACGGCGTCCCCGGGAGTGGTTTCTGGGCCGTTCCAGGACTGGTCCCAGACCTGGATTCCCGTGGGGCCGGAGCAGAAGATGCCGCCGAGGGCGACGTCGTGCTCCTTGGCGGCGGCGATGAGCTGCCGGCTCTCGCGCTCGGCCAGGACCAGGGCTGGCCGGACGTTGCTGGCCAGCGCCGGTCGAGCAACGGCGTTGGCCTTGAGCCGGACGTTGGGCAGAACCTTGGGCTGAGCGGCTGTCTGGTTGTGCGACATCTGGGACCTCCCCGAACCTGTGGTGCCCCGTGACGTGAAGTACCGGGCGATCTCGTTCCTTACCTATCGGCTCGGCACACCCCCCCTCCTGGTTGAGCCAAACGGGTGATTCCGGTAACGGAGAGGATCAAGGCGACCGGGCTTTGGGCCGATCAGGCCCGGTCCAGCCAGAACGTCAGCCCCAGGTCGGTGGCATGGTGCTGGACTCCTGGCTCACTCGGCGCCCCCTGGATGAGTTCGACAGCAAGCACCTCGTCGGCGAGCAGCTGCCCGTGCTCCTGCAGCGCCTGCTCCAGCTCCGAGCCTGCGGGGGCGTTCCACCACAGTCGGATCCGGTCAGCCACCTCCAGCCCGGTGGTCTTCCGGGTCTCCTGCACGACCCGCACGCACTCCCGGGCCAGCCCCAGGCGGCGCAGCGGCGGCGTCACCGTCAGGTCCAGCGCCAGGCTCTCTCCCGCGTCGTGCGCCACGGCCCAGCCCTCCCGCGGGGTCTCGGTGACGACGACATCCTCGGGAGTGAGCTCGACGTCCTCGTGCGCGGCCGGGTCGTGGTCTGCAGCGACGGATACCGTGGCCGCGCCCCGCTCTCGGAGCGCAGCGGCCAGCGCGGCGGCGTCGGCGCTGGCCACCGCCGCGGCGACGACCGGGGTCCGCTTGCCGAACCGTTTCCCGAGAGAACCGAAGTTGGCCTTCACCGTGACGTCGACGAGGTCGCCGGCGTCCGCCCCCAGGGTGCTGACCTCGACCACGTTGAGCTCGTCGGTGAGCTGCCCACGCAGCTCGTCTGGGACGTCGTCCCAGCCGGGGGCGCCGACCAGTGCCCGAGGCAGCGGCTGCCTCGTCTTGATCCCGCTGTGGGCTCGTGCAGCACGTCCCAGCTCGACGAGCCGTCTGATCAGATCAACCTGCGTGGACAACGTGTCGTCGATCACGGTGGCGTCAGGCGCGGGCCACCGGGCCAGGTGTACCGAGGACGGCGCGGCGTCCTCGGTCGCGACGATCAGGTCCTGCCACACCCGTTCGGTGATGAAGGGCACGAAGGGTGCCATCAGCAAGGTCAGGGTCTTCAGCACCTCGTGCAAGGTGGCCAGGGCTGAGGTGTCCCCGCGCCAGAACCGACGCCGCGACCGCCTCACGTACCAGTTGGACAGGTCGTCGATGAAGGCTGCGATCAGTCGTCCCGCTCCCTGGGTGTCGAAGTCCTCCAGCGCGGTGTCGACGTCGCGGGCCAGACGGTGGACCTCGGAGACCACCCAGCGGTCGAGAACCGGCCGGTCGTTGACGGGGACCGGCTCGGACGCAGCCGGGTCGAAGCCCGAGAGCCGCGCGTACAGCGCGTGGAAGGCGACCGTGTTCCAGTACGTCAGCAGAACCTTGCGCACGACCTCCTGCATGGACTCGTGGCCGATCCGCCGTGAGGACCACGGCGACCCGCCGGCGAGCATGAACCACCGCACGGCATCGGCTCCGTGCTCCTCCATCAGTGGCATGGGGGCCAACACGTTCCCGAGGTGCTTGCTCATCTTGCGTCCGTCTTTGTCGAGGATGTGGCCCAGGCACAAGACGTTGCGGTAGGACGACCGGTCGAACACCAGCGTGCCGATCGCCATCAGGGTGTAGAACCAGCCGCGGGTCTGGTCGATGGCCTCGCAGATGTAGTCGGCCGGATAGCTGGCCTCGAAGGTCTCGACGTTGGTATGCGGGAAGCCCCACTGGGCGAACGGCATGGCGCCGGAGTCGTACCAGACATCAATGACCTCGGGCACACGATGAGCCGTTGCGGCGCAGGTGGAGCAGGGGATCGTGATCTCGTCCACGAACGGGCGGTGCGGGTCGAGGTCGGCCAGGTCCAGACCGGCGCGGGCGCCCAGCTCGGCGCGTGAGCCGATCACGGTGAGGTGACCCTCGTCGCAGCGCCAGACGGGCAGCGGCGTGCCCCAGTACCGGTTGCGCGAGAGCGCCCAGTCGACGTTGTTGTCGAGCCAGTCGCCGTACCGACCGTGCTTGATCGTGGCCGGGTACCAGTGGGTGGCTTCGTTCTCGCGAACCAGGTCGTCCTTGACCGCGGTGGTCCGGATGTACCAGGACGGCTGGGCGTAGAACAGCAGCGCAGTGTGGCAACGCCAGCAGTGCGGGTACGTGTGCTCGTACGGGAGATGGCGGAACAGCAGTCCGCGCGCCTCGAGGTCAGCGACGAGGGCGGCATCGGCCTTCTTGAAGAAGACCCCTCCGACGAGGTCCAGCCCGTCGTCGAACCTGCCGTCCGGCTGGACTGGGTTGACCACGGGCAGACCGTGGAGCCGCCCGACGGCGAGGTCCTCCGGCCCGAACGCCGGCGCCAGGTGCACCAGGCCGGTGCCGTCTTCGACTGTGACGTAGGCGGCGGGCAGGACCTGGTGGACGTTGGCGGCCTGGTCGGGGGTCCCCGAGGATGCGACGTCGACGAGAGTGAACGGTGCTGTGTACCGCGTGCCGACCAGGTCAGAGCCCGCGACCACGTCGAGGCGTTCGACGTCGTCGCCGAGCACGGCGGACAGCAGAGGCTCGGCCACGACGAGGACCTCGCCGTCGCTGGTGCGCGCGACCACGTACTCGACGCCGGGGTTGGCGGCTACGGCAGTGTTGGAGACGAGGGTCCACGGAGTGGTGGTCCAGACCAGAAGCGAGCCGCCGAGGTCGGCGATCGGCCCGGTGACCACCGGGAAGCGGACGAAGACCGAGGGGTCGACGATGGTCTCGTAACCTTGGGCCAGCTCGTGGTCGGACAGGCCGGTACCGCAGCGCGGGCAGTACGGCGTGACCCGGTGGTCCTCGACCAGGAGCCCGCGCTCGTGGATGCGCTGCAACGACCACCAGACGCTGTCGATGTAGTCGGCGTCCATGGTCCAGTACGCCTGCGACAGGTCGACCCAGTAGGCCATCCGCTCGGTCATTCGCTCGAAGTCGTCGACGTGCCCGAGCACCGACTCCTTGCAGCGGGCGTTGAAGGCGGCCACGCCGTAGGCCTCGATGTCGCCCTTTCCGGAGAAGCCCAGCTCCTTCTCCACCGCGATCTCGACCGGCAGCCCGTGGCAGTCCCACCCGGCCTTACGAGGGACGTGGTAGCCCTTCATCGTCTTGAACCGCGGGAAGATGTCCTTGAAGACCCGAGCCTCGACGTGGTGGGTCCCTGGCGTGCCGTTGGCCGTGGGCGGTCCCTCGTAGAAGGTCCATCGTGGTCCGTCGGCGGTCTGGGCCAGGCTGGCCTCGAACGTCTTCTGCTCACGCCACAGCCGGAGCACCTCGTGCTCGAGGGCCGGCAGGTCGATCTGCGCGGGGACGGCGCGGTACATGGAGCACCTCTCGACTGGTTCGCATCGACGCAGTGGTCGAGACGGACAGCGGACCGGACCGAAGGGACGAGGCGGGGCCCCGCGGTACCACCCTTCTTGGCCGGTCACACGCACACTGGCCCGCTCGAGGTGCGCTGCGGTCGGTTCTACGGCCCCTCGGACCTTGTTCCGACAGCTCGGGGTGATCTTCTGCGTGGGCGCGTCACCGGGCTTCCACCGTCCCCGGCTCGCTCATGACCGCCACCACGCGTACTCGTCCCGTCCACGCCGTGCAGCGCGCACAGCCTAGCGGGGCGCAACGATCGCACGCACGGGCATTGCGCCGACCTGCTTCGGGCGCCTACGTGGTCGGACCAAGGCGGTGGAGGTCGCGGCAGACGGCCTCGACCGGTTGGCTCGGGTCGAGCGGCTCTCGCGTGGAGGAACCCGGTTCGGCGAGCCTGTTTGGCCAGCCGGGGGGGCACCGCCTATTCTCTCGGGGCCATTGGGCAGGACATCTGTCCGTTGCTCCAGGCGCCGAGTACCGACGAGGTCCGACTGGTTGTGACCCGCTTCGACCACAACCTCGACTGTGACCGACGTTGGAGTGCGGCCGGTGCGTCGACAGGCGGATCGGGAGAAAGCCGACGAACGAGGGGACCTCGCATGGCCGACAGCCAGCGCGCTGCAGCGACGACGGTCGCGGCGGCGAGACCGTCGGCCAAGAAGGCTGTGGTGACCAAGAAGGCGCCGGTCAAGAAGACGGCTCCGGTCAAGAAGGCAGCCCCGGTCAAGAAGGCAGCCCCGGTCAAGAAGGCCCCCGCGAAGAAGGGTGCCGCGCGGTTGGCCGTGCGGGTCGACGAGTCCCCGTGGACCACGGCTGAGCTCGCCGAGGTCCGGCGCCAGCTGCAGGCCGACGCGAACCGGTTGCGCGAGGAGATCTCACGCGCCGAGGTTGAGCTCAACGAGCTGCTTCGCGACTCCGGGGAAGGTTCGGGCGACGACCAGGCCGACGCCGGCAGCAAGACCTTCGAGCGTGAGCACGAGATGACGATGGCCAACAACGCGCGTGAGACGTTGCTCCAGATCGAGCACGCCCTGGTCCGAATTCGCGACGGAAGCTACGGGATGTGCGAGAGCTGTGGCCAGCCGATCGGCAAGGCGCGGTTGCAGGCGTTCCCCCGCGCCACCCTCTGCATGAGCTGCAAGCAGCGCGAAGAACGTCGCTGACTCTGTCCGGGACCGGTGAGCCGACGGCGCAGCGACGCAGCCGTTTCGGCGTCACGATCTTCGTCGCCGCCCTTGTCGTGCTGGTCGACCAGGCCACCAAGGCGATCGTGGTCTCGACCATGGCCGACCAGCCCGCAGTCCACGTCCTGGGCCACTGGCTGCAGATCGCGTATGTCCGAAACCCTGGTGCCGCCTTCGGCCTCGGTGCGGGCGTGACGGTCGTGTTCAGCGCTGTCGCCGTCGCCGTCGTGGTCGTGATCTTGCGGGTCGCACGACGGCTGGCCTCGGTGTGGTGGGCCATTGCGCTGGGTGGACTGCTCGGCGGGGCCGTGGGCAACCTGCTGGACCGGGTCTTCCGGTCGCCGGGGCTGATGCGCGGTCACGTCGTCGACTGGATCCAGGTGCCGAACTTCCCGGTGTTCAACCTGGCCGACTCCGCGATCGTGGTGTCTGCCGTGTTGATGGTGGTCTTGTCCATGCTCGGGATCGGACTCGACGGCAGTCGTTCCGGCCACGGTCATGGGGCCGCAGGACCGGGCACACCGTGACGTCACGGTCGTTGGCCGTCCCGGAGGGGCTCGACGGTGAGCGGATCGACGCCGCCTTGGCTCGCCTGCTCGGCTTGTCCCGGACCAAGGCGGTCGAGCTGATCGCGTCTGGGCTCGTGACCATCGACGGCGCGGTAGTGAGCAAGTCCGACCGGGTCCACTCGGGCGCGTGGCTTGACGTCGAGGTGCCCGACGCGCCGACCGCACCACTCGCCGCAGTCGTCGAGCGGGTGCCGGGTCTGACGGTGCTCTACGACGACGACGACCTGGTCGTCGTCGACAAGCCGGCCGGGGTCGCTGCGCATCCGTCGCCGGGGTGGACCGGGCCGACGGTGATCGGTGGGCTCGCGGCAGCCGGGTACCGCGTCTCGACGTCAGGTGCGGAGGAACGACAGGGCGTCGTGCACCGGCTGGACGTGGGCACGAGTGGACTGATGGTGGTCGCCAAGAGTGAGCACGCCTACACGGTTCTGAAGCGGGCCTTCAAGGAGCGCGAGGTCGACAAGACCTACCACGCGCTGGTCCAGGGTCATCCGGACCCTTCGTCGGGGACCATCGACGCACCCATCGGTCGGCACCCTCGTCACGACTGGAAGTGGGCGGTGACCGCAGACGGAAAGCCGAGCGTCACCCACTACTCCACGCTCGAGGCGTTCCAGGCGGCCTCACTCCTCGAGGTCGACCTGGAGACGGGGCGCACACACCAGATCCGGGTGCACATGGCCGCGGTCCGTCACCCGTGCGCCGGTGACCTCATGTACGGGGCGGACCCGGTCCTCGCCAGCCGGCTCGGGCTGCAACGTCAGTGGCTGCACGCCGTGCGACTCGGCTTCGAGCACCCGGTGTCACGAGAGCGGGTCGAGCTGACCTCGGCCTACCCCGACGACTTGCAGCGCGCGCTCGACCTCCTGACCGGCTGAGCAGCCTGCGGTCAGGACGGGGGCAGCTCTTGTGAGGCGCGACGGTTCAGCCTGACGGCCAGGAACGCGCCGGCGGCGATGCTCAGCACGGGGTAGATCACCAGCAGGATGGCGAATTCGGTGACTCCGAACACGATGGGTGACTCCTTCCGGTTCAACTCGGTGCCGTTTCCGTTTCAGTTTCAGTTTCAGTTCGAGCTGTCGTTCTCGTTGATGGTCAAGGGCGCGACCAGCCACGTCGAGGGCTGGTTCACGAGGCGAAGACCCGGATGCCGACCAGGGAGAACACCACCAACGTCGGCGCGGTGAGCGAGAGGACGCCGGCGACGGCCTTCTCGCCGCGCGTCCACCGGCTCGACGCAAGGGCGCACACCAGCCCGATGATCGGACCGACGACCGGGACGAGGAAGCCGCCGACAATCAAGAATGCCACCGCGATGATCTCCAGGGGACCCCACGGTGAACGGGCTGCCATGGGAGCGGTGGCCGCGGGAGCCGCGCCCAGGGTCGACAGCCCGTCGGACGGGCCCAGGCTAGACAGCCCGTCGGACGGGCCATCCACTTGGTCGGCGGCCACGATGTCCGACGGGTCGCCGAGGCGGTCGATGGCGGTGCGCACGTCGGCCTCGGTGGCCCCGGGCGCGTTACTGACGTCGTCCAGGTGCTCGCCGATCTGGTCGAGCAGCTCGGCCCGACGGTCCGGCGCCAGCCCGACGGCCGCGCGACGGAGCTGGTCCAGGTACTCGCTGATGGCGGCTGTACCCGCAGCGTCTGGGTTCATGGCTTCCCCTCGGTGATCAGTGCATCGACGGCGTCGCGGAATCGGGCCCAGTCCTGGGCGAAACTGCTCAGAGCGGCGTTGCCGTCCTGGGTCAGGCGGTAGTAGCGACGAGGTGGCCCGGCCTCGGACTCCCGCCAGGTGGTGGTGACCAGGCCGTCGCGGCGAAGCCGGGACAGCAGCGGGTACAGCGTGCCCTCGCTGGTCACCAGCCCGTCTGCGGCGCCCAGCTCGCGGACCAGGTCCACGGCGTACCGCTCGTCGTCGCGCAGCAGAGCCAAGACGCAGAACTCCAGCGCGCCGCGCCGCAGCTGCGTCAGTAGCGGTCTTGCACCACCTGGTTCCATGCGGAACAAGGTACCAGGTGGTGCCTTGAAGAGGGTCGATGTGCCGAAACTCAGGGAGGCGGAAGAATGGGCCCATGACCACCACACCCGTGACCGGCAGCGGCGTCTTCGCGATCGGCGGCGACCTTCCGGTCCACCGGCTCGGTTTCGGCGCCATGCAGATCACCGGCGACGGGATCTGGGGCCCGCCGGACGACCACGACAACGCCATCGCCGTGCTCCGCCGGGCGGTCGAGCTCGGGGTCGACTTCATAGACACCGCCGACTCCTACGGTCCGGGGGTCTCCGAGGAGCTGATCCGCGAGGCGCTGTGGCCCTATGACGGCGTCGTCGTGGCCACCAAAGCGGGCCTGACCCGGACCGGACCGGGGCACTGGCACCCGGTGGGCCTACCGGAGTACCTCAAACAGCAGTGCGAGCTGTCCCTGCGCCGGTTGGGCGTCGAGCGCATCGACTTGTTCCAGCTGCACCGCATCGACGTCCGCGTGCCGTTGGCCGAGCAGCTCGGGGCCCTGACCGAGCTGCAGCAGGCCGGCAAGATTCGTCACATCGGGCTCTCGGAGGTCACCGTCTCGCAGCTGCGTGCCGCTCAGCAGCTGGCCACGGTCACCACCGTGCAGAACCTGTTCAACCTCACCAACCGTGTGGCCGAGCCGCTGCTCGACGTGTGCACGGCCGAGGGGATCGGCTTCATCCCCTGGTTCCCGGTCGCGACCGGAGAGCTGGCCAGGCCCGGCGGTCCGGTGGACCACCTGGCTGCCCAGGCCGGGGCCAGTCCGGCCCAGCTGGCGCTGGCCTGGCTCCTCGCCCGGTCTCCGGTGATGCTCCCCATCCCCGGGACCAAGTCGCTGGACCACCTGGTCGAGAACTGCCGGGCCGGTTCTTTGACCGTCAGCCCGGAGGTGCTCTCGGCGCTGGGTGAGCTGACCCCGGCGGGGATCGAGCCGGAGGCCACGGGCACGTCGCGCTGGGCGTGACCGTCCCGGCGGTTAGGCTTCGATCTCGTCCAGCCGTCTTCCCCCGGCGGGCGCCCTCGCACCCGCGTCCACAGCTCCAGGGAGACCGCTCGCATGGCCGACTCGTTCGTGCACCTTCACGTGCACACCGAGTACTCCATGCTCGACGGCGCCGCCCGGGTCGGCGAGCTCATGGACGCCGCAGTGGAGCAGGGCATGCCGGCCATCGCGGTCACCGACCACGGGTACGTCATGGGTGCCTACGACTTCTACCGCAAGGCCCGAGACCGGGGCATCAAGCCGATCATCGGGGTCGAGGCCTACCTCACCCCGGGCACGAGCCGGTTCGACCGGACCCGGGTGCGCTGGGCGGGCGGTGGCGAGGACGACGTGTCCGGCGGTGGCGCCTACACGCACATGACCCTGCTTGCCGAGAACACCACGGGCATGCACAACCTGTTCCGGATGGCCAGCCTGGCGTCCATGGAGGGGTTCTACTTCAAACCCCGGATGGACCGCGAGGTCTTGCAGACCTACGCAGAGGGGGTAATCGCCACCACGGGCTGCCCGTCCGGTGAGATCCAGACTCTCCTGAGACTCGGGCGGTTCGACGACGCCGTGCGTTCGGCCTCGGACTACCGCGACATCTTCGGCAAGGAGAACTTCTTCTGCGAACTGATGGACCATGGTCTCGGCATCGAGCGTCGTGCCCACGACGGTCTGCTCCGGCTCGCCAAGACGCTCGACCTGCCACTGGTGGCCACGAACGACCTCCACTACACCCGACCCGAGGACGCCGAGTCTCACGCGGCGCTGTTGTGCGTGCAGTCCGGCTCGACGCTCGCTGACCCCACCAGGTTCAAGTTCGACGCCGATGACTTCTACCTGAAGTCGGCTGCCGAGATGCGCGCTGTGTGGGGAGAGGTTCCCGACGCGTGCGACAACACGTTGCTGATCGCCGAGCGGTGTGACGTCACGTTCGACGAGAACGCCAACCTCATGCCGCGGTTCCCCGTGCCCGAGGGCGAGACCGAGGACACGTGGTTCGTCAAGGAGGTCGAGCGCGGTCTGCTCAAGCGGTTCAAGGGCGCTGTGCCCGCCGATGCGCGCAAGCAGGCCGAGTACGAAGTAGGCGTCGTCTTGCAGATGGGCTTTCCCGGGTACTTCCTCGTGGTTGCTGACTTCATCAACTGGGCGAAGGAGCAAGGGATACGCGTCGGTCCGGGTCGCGGGTCGGCAGCCGGCGCGATCGTTGCCTACGCGCTGGGGATCACCGACCTGGACCCGATCAAGCACGGGCTGCTGTTCGAACGGTTCCTGAACCCCGAGCGTGTCTCCATGCCCGACATCGACGTCGACTTCGACGAGCGCCGCCGTGGCGACGTCATCCGCTACGTCACCGAGAAGTACGGCGAGGAGCGGGTCGCCCAGATCGTGACCTACGGGACCATCAAGGCCAAGCAGGCGATCAAGGACAGCGCCCGGGTGCTCGGCTACCCCTACGCCATGGGCGACCGGATCACCAAGGTGATGCCCCCGCCGATCATGGGCAAGGACCTGGCTCTGGGTGGAGTCTTCGACGAGAAGAACTCCCGGTACGCCGAGGCAGGTGAGTTCCGGGCGCTCTACGAGTCTGATGTCGACGTGAAGCGAGTCGTCGACACTGCGCGCGGGCTGGAGAACCTCAAGAGGCAGTGGGGTGTCCATGCAGCCGGTGTGATCATGAGCAGCGAACCGCTCATCGACCATGTTCCCGTTCTGCGGCGTGAACAGGACGGCGCGATCATCACGCAGTTCGACTACCCGTCCTGCGAAGCACTGGGCCTGCTCAAGATGGACTTCCTCGGGCTGCGCAACCTGACGGTCATCGACGACGCCCTGGCCAACATCACCGCCAACCGGGGCGAGACCATCGTGCTGGAGGACCTCGGGCTCGACGACCGGGCTGCGTACGAGCTGCTCTCCAGGGGCGACACGCTCGGCGTGTTCCAGCTCGACGGCGGACCCATGCGCGCGCTGCTGCGCAGCATGCAACCGGACAACTTCGAGCACATCTCCGCGGTGCTTGCCCTGTACCGACCTGGACCCATGGGGGCCAACGCCCACAACGACTACGCGGACCGAAAGAACAAGCGCAAGCCCGTCGTCCCGATCCACCGTGAGCTCGAGGAGCCGTTGGCCGACATCCTCGACGACACCTACGGCGTCATCGTCTACCAAGAGCAGGTCATGGCCATCGCGCAACGCGTGGCCGGGTACAGCCTGGGACAAGCCGACCTCTTGCGTCGGGCTATGGGCAAGAAGAAGAAGGAGATCCTCGACAAGGAGTTCGTCCCGTTCTCCGAAGGGATGCGGGCCAACGGCTACTCCGAGATCGCGATCAAGACTCTGTGGGACATCCTGGTCCCCTTCGCGGACTACGCGTTCAACAAGGCACACACCGCCGGGTACGGACTCGTGTCGTACTGGACCGCGTTCCTCAAGGCCAACTACCCGGCCGAGTACATGGCCGCGCTGCTGACCAGTGTGCGCGACGACAAGGACAAGTCGGCGCTCTACCTGCACGAGTGCCGTCGGATGGGGATCAAGGTCCTGCCGCCCGACGTGAACGAGTCCGACGCCGACTACACCCCGCGCGGCTCCGACATCAGGTTCGGCCTTGCCGCGATCCGCAACGTCGGTGAGAGCGTTGTCGCTGGGGTCGTGGCCGCCCGCCGGTCGAAGGGTCGGTTCACCGACTTCCCCGACTTCCTGGCGAAGGTCGATGCGGGGGTCTGCAACAAGCGGGTCATCGAGTCCCTGATCAAGGCAGGTGCGTTCGACTCGCTCGGGCACACCAGGCGCGGACTGGTCGCCGTCCATGCTGAGGCCGTCGACGCCGTGCTGGAGACCAAGCGTGCCGAGGCGATCGGGCAGTTCGACCTGTTCGGCTCGTCCGACGACCACGAGGCTGCGGCCTTCGGTGTCGAGCTGCAGATCCCCATGAACGAGTGGGACAAGGCCACGCTGCTGTCCCACGAGCGGGACATGCTGGGGCTGTACGTGTCCGACCACCCTCTCTTCGGGGTCGAGCACGTGCTGGCAGCAGCAGTCGACTGCTCGGTGGCCGAGCTCATGGCCGACGGGGACCGCACCGACGGCACGGTGGTCACAATCGGTGGGCTCATCACGGGGCTGCAGCGAAAGGTGACCAAACAGGGCAACGCATGGGCGGTTGCGACGGTCGAGGACCTCGAGGGCGCCATCGAGGTCATGTTCTTCCCGTCGAGCTACCAGCTGGCCGCCACGTCGTTGGTGGAGGACACGATCGTCTTGGTTCGCGGTCGAGTCGACCGGCGCGAGGACGCGCCGAAGCTGGTGGCGATGGAGATGACCGTGCCCGACCTGGACTCAGGAGAGCAACGTGGGCCGGTCGTGATCAACCTGGCGACGGCTCGTTGCGTCCCTCCAGTGGTCGACGGACTCAAGGACGTCCTGGCCAGCCATCCTGGGGTGACCGAGGTGCTCCTGCACCTGCAGTCCGCCTCCCGGACGACCGTGGTGCGCCTCGACGACCGTCTTCGCGTGTCGCCGACCCCGGCGTTGTTCGGCGACCTCAAGGCGCTCCTCGGTCCTGGGTCGGTGGCCTAGACCGCAGTCAGGACCTTGGGGTCCAGTCCGGGCCCCGAGGCGCCGATAACGGGGTCACCGGCTCACCCGGAGGGTGGGTGCTGTCCGACTGATCCCTGGGGGAGTCATGCCCGACCCGTCCGACGTGGCGAACAGCTCGCCCTTCGACCCACCGACGGGTGTCACCCCGGACATCCTCGAGAGCTCCGCGCCGATCACCCGGTCCCACCATGGGCGCCGTTGGGCCGCCGCGGCCGGTGCCGCGGCGGCTGCCGCGCTCGTCGGGGGCGGGATCGTTGCAGCGATGGCGCTGTCCGGTGGCGGCACCCAGCCGGAAGACGTCGTTCCGGCCGGGGCGGTCGTCTACGCCGACCTCGACCTCGACCCGTCAGCCGGACAGAAGGTCAATGCGCTGCGGTTCCTGCGCAGCTTCCCGGACATGAGTGCCAAGCTCGGCTCAGGGGACGACCTTCAGCGCAACGTGGTGGACGCGCTGTTCTCGGGCTCAGATGTCAACCCGGCCACCCAGATCGACCCGTGGCTGGGGTCGCGCTATGGGGTCGCCGTTCTCGAGCTCGATGGCAAGCCCGAACCCATGGTGGTGCTCCAGACGACCGACGCCGACGCGGCCAGGGCTGCCTTGCCCGGCCTGCTTGACGGCGGCGTGGGATTCACCGTCGTCGGCGACTACGTCGTGATCGCGCAGACCCAGGCCCAGGCCGAGCAGCTCGCTGCTGCTGGCGCGAGCCAACCGTTGTCCCAGGACCCGAGCTTCACCGCCGCGGTGGGCTCGCTGGGCGACGGGGTCGCCACGCTGTACGTCGACGAGTCCAAGGCGCAGACCATGCTCAAGGACAGCGCCGCTGCGCTCGGTGGCCTGGGCGGGCTTGACGGCTTGTCCTCACTCACCTCGAGTGGCAGCTCGTTGGTGGACGGACAGCTCGGCGCGGTCGTGCGCTTCGAGCCGGACGCCCTGGAGGTCGTCGCCAGCGCCGACACCAGGGCGAGCCTGCCCGCCGGCCAGATCGAGAGCCTCGTGTCCACGCTGCCCGGCTCGACCGCAGCTGCCTTCGGGACCGTGGGCGGAGGGGACAACGCCGTCAGGCAGTGGGCGTCCTTGTCACAGCAGCTGGACGCAGCCGCAGGCACCGACGCGGCGGCGACCCTCGAGCAGCAGTTCGGGATCCGGCTCCCTGACGACCTCAAGACCCTGCTCGGTGACGACCTCGTCGTTGCGTTCGACGGCCAGGGCCCGGCGACCGCGTTCCCGTCAGTGGGGATGCGCTCGATCACCGACCCGGCGGCCGCGGCAGACCTCGCAGCCCGGCTTCAACCGCTGGTCGACCAAGCGACCGCAGGCATGGGCGTCGTCGTGAAGCCCACCACAGACGGGATGGTCGTAGCCACGACGCCGCAGTACGCATCCACACTGGCGTCCGGTGACGGGAGCCTCGGCACCAGCGCAGCGTTCACCCATGCGGTTCCCGAGGCCAAGGGTGCCCAGTCGATCCTGTACATCGATGTCGACAAGCTCAGCACAGCCCTGGGGTTGGGCGCCGATGCCAGCGCATCGAACGCCCTCGACCCGCTCGAGGCCGTAGGCGTGTCGGCGACGTCGTCGGTCGGCAAGGTGCACGTGCTGCTTCGCGTCACCTTGGGCTGACTCGCCTACGCTTGCGGGGTGACCACCCAACCGGACGACGTCGAGCAGACGGACGACGTCGAGCAGACGGACGACGTCGAGCAGACGGACGACGTCGGGCAGACGGGCGAACCGTCAGGTTCGTGGCGGTTCCCGCTTCGGGCCTTCGTCCTCGCCGCGGCGATGGGACTGCCCTGGGGAGTTGCCTGGTACCTGGTCGCGCCGCGGATCACCTTCGTCGTCCGGGCCGACGGGGTGTATCCGGCTGACGACTCCCCGACCGACTGGTTCGGGGTCGAGGGCTGGTTCTTCGTCATCGGTCTGGCGCTGGGGGTCGTTGTCGGGGTCGTCGCCTTCGTGCGGTGGCGCCAGCGGCCGGTTCTGACCCTGCTCGGTCTCGGCGTCGGTGGGGTCCTCGCCGGGTGGATCGCTGTTCAGCTCGGTCAGCTCCTGGGTCCGGACCCGATCGACAAGGGCGCAATGGACGCTGCCGTGGGAACGATCCTTGCGGCCCCTCTCGAGATCCGCGCATCAGGGACCTTGCTGGCCCTTGGTCTGGCGGCTGTGGTGACGTTCGGTGTCCTGGAGGCTCTGATCGAGGACGCCGACCGCGCCGCGCCCGACGTCGTGCCTATCGGGTGACGTCGGCCACCGTGGCCCGGGTGAGCGAGACCAGGTCGCCGGGGCTCAGCTCGACCTGAAGCCCGCGCCGTCCGGCCGAGACGTAGACCGTCTGGAACCCCAGCGCGGAGCTGTCGACCACGGTCGGGAGCTGCTTGCGCTGGCCGATGGGGCTGATCCCACCAGCCACGTAGCCAGTGGTGCGCTCGGCCAGTGTCTGGCTGGCCAGCGCGGCGCGTTTGCGGCCCACGGCAGTCGCCGCGGCTTTCAGGTCGACCTGCTCGCGTACCGGGACCACGACGACGACCAGCTGCGACTCGACGTCGAGGACCAGGGTCTTGAAGATGCGGTCCCCGGAGATGCCCAGGGCGTTCGATGCCTCTTCTCCGTAGCTCGTGACGGCGTCGCCGTGGACGTAGGGATGCAGCGTGTGCTGGACGCTCTGTTCGTTGAGCACCCTCACTGCCGGTGTGCCCGCCGGTGTCGGTGTTGTCCCTCGCCTGGCCACGTCGACCAGCCTACGGGCCGCGACGGCCCTCGCGGCTCACTCAGTTCAGGGCGACCGGCGCTCTGGCGGCACCGACGTCGGGGAGCGACGGGAACGCCCTCCACAGGGCCAGCTCGCGCAGCAGGAGCTCGCGCTCCAGTCTCAGCCGAGCGGTGTCGTCAGCTGCTTCGAGCAGCGCTTGCTGGTCCGCAACAGTGAGCACGGCTCCAGAGGCCACGGTGTACGACGTCTCACGAGGGTCGCGCCCCGACTCGTCGACAACGGTCTGGCTCTCGTTGTCGTGGCCGGTCAACCCCAGGGTGCTGCGGTAGCGCGTGAACAGCCGTGCCACGAAGGAGGCCTGTGCTTCGGCGTCGTCACCGGCGGACTCGGGCAACCACTCGACGTCGGCCTGCAGGTACGGCTTGTCCTCAGTGTCCAGGGCCTGCACCCTGAACCGCTGGCCCCCTCGGGCGACCAGGTCGAAGCGACCGTCGTCGTACGGCTGGACCCCGCGGAGCTCTGCGAAGGTGCCCACGGCATGCAGGGCATGGACGCCGTCGACTCCGGTCTCGCGACCGACCCGGATGGCGACGACGCCAAAACCGACCGGGCCCGGACCGTCCGGCTCGTCGACCTGCGTCGTCAGGTCGGCGACCAGGGCTCGGTAGCGCGGCTCGAAGATGTGCAGGGGGAGCATGGCTCCCGGCAGGAGGACGAGGCCGAGCGGGAAGAGGGGGATCCGACTGGGGGACACCCTGTGACCGTAGTCCCGGCCGACTTCCCGCACCGGGCACCGACCGACAACACCTGGGACAGCCAAGATGGCGACTGGCAGCATGGCCGTGGGCGTGATGGACCCAAGGAGGGTGGCGTACGTGGTCGGCAGTGTCGGCAGTGTCGGCGATGTCGGCGGTGTCGCAGAGTTGGCAGGGTTGTGGGCCCAGGTGGACCACGACGACTCGACCCCTCCGTACGAGCAGGTCAGGTTGCAGCTGGCTGCGGCGGTCCAGGACGGACGGCTCGGGGCCGGAACCAGGCTTCCGACCGTGCGCCGACTGGCCGGCGACCTGGGCCTGGCCGTCAACACGGTCGCCCGCGCCTACCGAGAGCTCGAGCAGGGTGGCTTCGTCGTCACCCGGGGCAGGCAGGGCACATTCGTGGCGGCCCAGGAGCCGGGTGCCCACGAACGAGGGGTGGCCGCCGCCCGTTCGTTCGCCGCCGAGATTCGGTTGGCCGGCATCGACCCGGGGGAGGCGCTGAGGCTGGCACGCGAGGCGCTTTCCTAGACTCGACCGGTGATCTCCCGAATCGACCTGCGCGGCGATGCCCGCACAGTCACCGACCCACGCCAGGTGCTGCCGCGTGCGGCACTCGACGTGGAGGCAGCCGTCGAGATGGTTCGACCCATATGCTCCGACGTCCGGCGCAGGGGCGCCGTCGCCGTTCGTGACCTGACCGCCCGGTTCGACGGCGTCGACCTCGAGTCGGCAGCGGTCCCCGTGGCCGTCATGCGCGAGGCCCTGCGAACCCTTGACCCGGCCGTTCGCGCTGCCCTCGAGGAGGCCGTGCGCCGGGCCAGGGTGGTGCACGAGGCGCAGCGCCGCGACGACGTCACCGTCACGGTGGTCCCGGGAGGCACGGTGACCGAGCGCTGGGTGCCGGTCCGCCGGGTCGGACTCTATGTGCCAGGCGGCTTGGTGGCCTACCCGAGCAGCGTGGTCATGAACGTCGTCCCGGCCCAGGTGGCTGGTGTCGAGTCGCTGGCCGTCGCCTCGCCTCCGCAGCGCGACCTCGGAGGGCTCCCGCACCCCGCGGTCATGGCGGCCTGCGTGATGCTCGGCATCGACGAGCTGTACGCCGTCGGCGGGGCGCAGGCGGTCGCAATGTTCGCCTTCGGGACCGACGACTGTCCTCGGGTCGACCTGGTCACCGGCCCGGGGAACGTCTACGTCGCAGCGGCCAAGCGCCTGCTCAAGGGTGTGGTCGGGATCGACTCCGAGGCAGGCCCCACCGAGATCGGCATCCTGGCGGACGACTCCGCCGAACCTGCATACCTGGCCGCAGACCTGATCGCCCAGGCCGAGCACGACGCCAACGCGTCGTGTCTGCTGGTGACCGACGCAGAGTCGTTGCTCGACGCCGTCGATGCCGAGCTGAACCGACAGATCCCACTGACCAAGCACCAGGAACGCGTCGAGACTGCGTTGGCCAACCAGAGCGCGTTCGCGCTGGTCGACGACATGGACCACGGGCTGGAAGTCGTCGACGAGTGGGCAGCCGAGCACCTCGAGGTGATCACCAGAAGCGCCCGCGCCCATGCGGACCGCGTGCACAACGCCGGGGCGATCTTCGTCGGCCCGTACTCGCCGGTGTCCTTGGGTGACTACCTGGCCGGCTCCAACCACGTCCTGCCGACGGGGGGAACCGCACGCCACACGGGAGGACTGTCCGTGCAGTCGTTCCTGCGCGGCGTGCACGTCGTCGAGTACGACCGCGACGCCTTGGCCGGCTCGGCCGCGCACATCGATGCACTCGGTGGCGCCGAGGACCTCGTGGCACACGTTGCCGCCGTTCGCGTCCGTGTTCCCGCGGACGGGTGAGGGCAACCGATGACTGTCGGCGGGCTTCCCCTTCGAGACGACCTGCGGGGCCGAACTCCCTACGGTGCGCCGCAGCTCGATGTTCCGGTTCGGCTCAACGTCAACGAGAACCCGTTCCCGCCGTCGGCCGAGGTGGCGCGCGCGATCGGTGACGCCGTCGCGCGGGTCGCGATCGGGCTCAACCGCTACCCCGACCGCGATGCGACGGTGCTGCGAGTGGCCCTTGCCGCGTACCTGGGTCACGGTCTCGGGACCGAGCGCGTGTGGGCGGCCAACGGCAGCAACGAGATCATGCTCCAGCTCCTCCAGGCTTTCGGGGGCCCCGAGCGAGTCGCCCTGGGATTCTCGCCGACCTACTCGATGTACCCCGACTACTGCCGGGACACCTTCACCCGGTACGTGACGGCTCCACGCTCCTCGACCTTCGAGGTCGAGCCCGAAGCTGCGGTGTCGGCCATCGCCACGCACTCACCGTCAGTCGTCCTGCTGGCCTCGCCCAACAACCCGACCGGAACCGCGTTGCCACTGTCCACCGTCCGAACCGTGTGCGAGGCGTCGGACGGGATCGTCGTCGTCGACGAGGCCTATGCAGAGTTCCGGCGGGCGGACACTCCAAGCGCACTGACCCTGCTCGACGAGTTCCCGCGTCTGGTCGTGACAAGGACGATGAGCAAGGCGTTCGCCCTGGCCGGCGCGAGGGTCGGGTACCTCGCGGCCTCGGCCGAGGTGGTTGACGCCGTCCAGCTCGTGAGGCTGCCGTACCACTTGTCGTCGGTGACCCAGGCCGTCGCCCTGGCGGCGCTGCAGCACTCCGAGGGCCTTCTGGGCCGCGTCGACGAGCTGCGCAACGAGCGAGACGCGATGGTTGGCTGGCTGCGGTCACGCAGGTATGTCGTCGCCGAGTCGGACGCCAACTTCGTGCTGTTCGGGCGCTTCGCCGACCGGCACGCCGTCTGGCGGTCGTTGCTCGACCAGGGTGTGCTGGTCCGCGAGACCGGCCCCGACGGCTGGCTTCGGGTCAGCATCGGCACCCCCGCCGAGAACCAGGCATTCCGAAACGCCCTGCAGACCGCGGTACCGACCGCAGGTGAGGAGATCCCCGCGTGAGCCCAACCCCGAGCGACCAGCACGCCTCCGGCCGAACGGCGCGCGTCGAGCGCGCCCCCGGCCGAATGGCGCGCGTCGAGCGCGCCACCAAGGAGTCCGAGGTGCTCGTTGAGCTGGACCTCGACGGTGGGGGAGCCACCGATGTCGACACCGGCGTGCCCTTCTTCGACCACATGCTGGCTCAGCTCGGCAGGCACGGTGGGTTCGACCTGACGGTGCGGACCCGCGGCGACGTCGAGGTCGACGCGCACCACACGGTCGAGGACACGTCGTTGGCCGTGGGACAGGCCCTGCGTGAGGCTCTGGGCGACAAGGCCGGGGTCCGGCGCTTCGGCCACGCCGTGGTCCCCCTCGACGAGACCCGCGTCCTGGCAGCCGTCGACCTGTCAGGGCGGCCGTACCTGGTCCACACCGAGCCGGAGGTCGTCGAGCTGATCGGCACCTACGACACCTCACTCACCCGCCACATCTGGGAGTCGGTCGTCGCGCAGGCGCGGATCACCCTTCACGTCGAGGTGCAGACCGGACGCAACGCCCACCACGTCGTCGAGGCGCAGTTCAAGGCGGTGGCCCGCGCGCTGCGCGACGCCGTCACGCTCGATCCGCGGGTCGTGGGGGTGCCGTCGACGAAGGGCACCCTGGGGTCGTGACGACGTTCGCCCCGGTGCTGTTCCTGGCCCTGGCGGGCTTCCTGGTCGGCGGTGCCTGGGCTCTGAGGCAGCAGGGCAGACCGCTCGGTGTCCAGGTCGGGCTGGCCGTGGCCGGATTGCTGTGTCTTGTCGTCGGAGGGCTGTACCTGTGAGTGCGCCGACGGTGGTCGTGCTCGACCACGGGTCAGGGAACCTTCGGTCGGCACAACGTGCGCTTGAGCGGGTCGGTGCCGAGGTCCTCGTCACGGCCGAACCTTCCGCGGTTCTGTCCGCGGACGGACTGGTCGTTCCGGGGGTCGGTGCGTTTGCCTCCTGCATGTCTGGACTCACGGCGGTGCGTGCCGGAGAGCTCATCGGACGCAGGTTGTCGGGCGCCCGTCCGGTCCTGGGCATCTGCGTCGGCATGCAGGTGATGTTTGAGGCCGGCGTCGAGCACGGCGTGACGACATCGGGCCTGGGGGAGTGGCCGGGGGTCGTCGAGCGGCTCCACGCCGACGTGTTGCCGCACATGGGATGGAACACCGTTGCTTCGCCGGTCACCTCGACCCTGTTCGGCGGGGTCGAGTCCGAGCGGTTCTACTTCGTGCACACCTACGCCGTGCGGCACTGGGACCTCGTCCCCGAGTCGCCGTTGTTTGCTCCTGCGTCGGTCACCTGGGCCGAGCATGGCGAGCCGTTCGTCGCCGCTGTCGAGAACGGACCCCTTTGCGCGGTGCAGTTCCACCCAGAGAAGTCGGGCAGCGCAGGACTGTCACTGCTGACCAACTGGGTGTCGACCCTCTAGCCTGGGCTCACCATGAGCCAGCAACGACGCCGCAAGCGCGCACAGGAACGTACCTACGGTCACCAGCCCAAGTCGCACGGAGGGGTTGCTCGTGAGAAGGGCTCCGGCGAGGCCAAGCACCCGGGCAAGCCGGCGCTGTCGGCCAAGACGCGCCGGCACCGCAAGATGCTGGTCATCTTGATCAGCATCGCCTTGGCCGCCAACCTCGTCGTGTGGTTGGCAGCCGACTCCTGGAACATCCGATGGGTCACGCTCACCCTGTCGGTGATCTTCGTCCCCGTGGCTTACTTCATCCTGGTCAACCCTGAGAAAGACACCGGCTTCTGACCCCCTAGGGTCCTTGCATGACCACCAGCACGCTGCAGCTTCTCCCAGCGGTCGACGTGTCGAAAGGTCAGGCCGTGAGACTGGTTCAGGGGGCCGCTGGGAGCGAGACCGCATACGGAGACCCGCTCGACGCTGCGTTGGGCTGGCAGCGCGACGGTGCCGAGTGGATCCACCTGGTCGACCTGGACGCAGCGTTTGGACGCGGCAGCAACCGTGAGCTCATGAACGACGTCGTCGCGAAGCTCGACGTCCAGGTGGAGCTGTCCGGTGGAATTCGAGACGACGCGTCGCTTCGCGCAGCGCTGGGCTCCGGAGCCACGCGCGTCAACCTCGGTACTGCTGCGCTCGAAGACCCGGAATGGACCGCTTCGGCGATCGCGGAGTTCGGTGACCGGGTCGCGGTGGGTCTCGACGTCCGGGGGTCCACCTTGGCGGCGCGCGGATGGACCCAGGACGGTGGCGACCTCTGGCAGACGCTGGCTCGGCTGGACTCCGACGGGTGCGCCCGGTACGTGCTGACCGACGTGACGAAGGACGGAACCCTGGAGGGACCGAACCTCGACCTTCTGCGTCAGGTCTGCGCCGCCACCGACCGGCCGGTCGTCGCCAGTGGTGGAGTCTCCAGCCTCGACGACCTTCGCTCGCTGGCCGCGCTGGTGGAAGTCGGCGTCGAGGGCGCGATCGTCGGCAAGGCCTTGTACGCCGGGGCCTTCACCCTTCCCGAGGCTCTGGCGGCCGTGACCCAGGTGGCCCCGTGAGTGACGTCCGGCGCTGGGGCAGCGGCGGGCCCTGGGAGGATGCCGTCGGCTACAGCCGTGTCGTGCGAGCCGGCGACCGATGGCTGACGGCCGGCTTCACGGCCACCGTCGACGGTGTCGTGCAGTCCCCGGGTGACGCACATGCCCAGGCGGTCGCTGCCTTCGGAATCGCTCTCGAGTCCCTTCGCCGGGCCGGCGCTTCGGTCAACGACGTCGTCCGAACCCGCATGTACGTGGTGGACACCGCCGACGCCGACGCCGTGGGACGCGCACACTCAGAGCTGTTCGGTGACGTCCGCCCGGCGTCGACGCTGGTGGTTGTCGCGGGTCTCGTCGACCCCGCCATGCGCGTCGAGGTCGAGGTCGAGGCGTACCGGTCGAGTGCAGCCGCTGACGGTTGAGGGCGGAGCCCTCCTGGGGTGGGCCACCTAGGCTGGGCACCGTGCCGGTCTCCGTGCGGGTCATTCCCTGTCTCGACGTCGACAACGGCCGCGTCGTCAAGGGTGTGAACTTCGAGAACCTGCGCGACGCGGGGGATCCGGTCGAGCTCGCGGCGCGGTACGACGAGCAGCGGGCCGACGAGCTCACGTTCCTCGACATTACCGCCAGCAGCGGGGACCGCAGCACGACGTACGACGTCGTCCGACGGACCGCTGACGCCGTGTTCATCCCGCTCACCGTGGGTGGAGGAGTCCGGTCGGTCGACGACGTCGACCAGCTGCTTCGTGCAGGGGCGGACAAGGTTGGGGTCAACACTGCGGCGATTGCTCGCCCCGAGCTGGTCACCGAGATTGCGCACCGGTTCGGCTCACAGGTCCTCGTGCTCAGCGTCGATGCGCGACGGACCAAGGGCGCCGTTGTCACCGGCTCGGGCTTTGAGGTCACCACCCACGGGGGCCGGCGGGGGACGGGCATCGATGCGCTGGCCTGGGTGCGCGAGGCCCAGGAACGTGGAGCCGGTGAGATCCTGCTGAACTCGATGGACGCCGACGGGACCAAACACGGTTTCGACGTCGACCTGATCTGTCGGGTGCGTGACGTCACCTCGCTTCCGCTGATCGCCAGTGGTGGCGCCGGAGCCGTGGAGCACTTCGCTGCGGCCGTCCGGGCAGGCGCTGACGCCTTGCTTGCTGCGAGCGTTTTCCACTTCGGCCAGCTCACAGTCTCCGACGTCAAAGAGGCACTGCGGCTCGAAGGCTTCGCTGTGCGCTAGCTGACGCTGTTCTCGCTTCGGCCCGCGCCCACCGCTCGGCTCACACAGCGAACGAGGCGTCGCGCAGTGACTGCACGGCGGTGTCCGGCCCGGCACATTCGAGAACAGCGTGGTCGCCGCGGCCGTGCATCAGCAGCACGAGCTCGGCGGGAGTGCCCGACACGGTGACCGAAGGCACAGCATCCTTGGCCACGAAGGAGCGGCCGTCAGGAAGCTGCATCCTGACCCCGACCGGGGCCCTCCTCATGTGGAGGCGGGCACGACCGCGCACCAGGGCCCACAGAGCCTCGTCGGTGGCAAGCGGGAGCTCGCGGGGCTGCCAGTCCTCCTGGGCGCGTCTCACGTCCTCGTGGTGGACGAAGAACTCCAGGTCGTTCACCAGTGCATCGACCGACGAGATCCGCGTGGGCGACCAGGCAGGTGGGCCCTGGCGCACCTGCCGGACCAGCTCGGACCACTCTGCAGCGCCTGCCCGTGCCTGGACCTTCCGGGTCCACGCCGCCAGGGGGGCCAACACGAGCCCCAGCGCTGCATCTGGCCGGCTCTGGCGCACCACGAGGTGGGCTGCGAGGTCGCGTGTGGTCCAGCCCGCGCACAAGGTGGGTGCGTCAGGGCCGAGACGGTCGAACAGCTCGCACAGGGCTGCTCGTTCGGTTCGCGCCAGGGAGGAGGCCGAGGAGGTCATGTCTCAAGAGTGCGTCACGGCGGCGATGGATGCACATCGAGGGTGTCCCGACCATTCGGGCCGCAGCGCGTCAGAACCGGGCGAGCCAGAGACAATGGGTGCATGACTGGTCTGGACCCCGCCATCGCGCGACGACTCAAACGTGACGACACCGGGCTGGTCGCGGCGGTGGCGCAGCAGTACGACACCGGTGAGGTGCTCATGGTGGGCTGGATGGACGACGAGGCCCTGCGTCGCACGCTGAGCAGCGACCGGGTGACCTACTTCAGCCGCAGCCGACAGGAGTACTGGCGCAAGGGTGACACTTCCGGTCATGTCCAGCGGGTCGTCGAGGTCCGCCTCGACTGCGACGGCGACGCCGTCCTGGTCCTGGTCGACCAGTCCGGGGCGGCCTGCCACACCGGGGACCACAGCTGCTTCGACGCCGACGTGCTGCGCGGGCGAGACGACGGGTAGGGGAGGATGACGGCCATGTCCACCGGAGCCGTCGCCCCCGACCTGGAGACCTTTCGGGTGCTCGCCCGGGGTCGCCGCGTGATCCCGGTCACCCGCCGGCTCTTGGCCGACGCAGAGACCCCGGTGGGTCTGTACCGCAAGCTGGCCCAGAACACCCCCTGGACGTTCCTGCTGGAGTCGGCCGAGCACGGAGGGGTGTGGTCGCGCTACTCGATCGTCGGAGCCCGCTCACGGGCTGTGCTCACCGAGGTCGACGGCCAGGCGACCTGGGTCGGTGGCGCCCCACCGGTGGGTGTTCCCACATCCGGTGACCCTCTCGAGGCACTGCGTGACACCGTCGCGGCGCTTCACACGACTGCCCTTCCCGGCCTGCCGCCCCTGACCGGCGGGCTCGTCGGGTACATCGCCTACGACGCCGTGCGCCGGTGGGAGCGCCTCCCCGACAGCGCCGTCGACGAGCTGGCGTTGCCCGAGCTGGGCATGATGCTCGCCACCGACCTGGCCGTCCTGGACCACTCCGACGGCAGCGTCCTCCTCGTGGCCAACGCGATCAACTACGACGCGACCGACGAACGGGTCGACCAGGCGTGGACCGACGCCGTCTCCAGGCTGGACCGCATGACCGGTGAGCTCGCGGCCCCGGCCCCGTCGACCGTCGCCTCCCTGTCCGCGGAGGTGACGCCCACCTTCACGAGTCGGACGGCCGAGAACGACTACCTCGACGCCGTCGAGAAGGCCAAGGTGGCGATCGAGTCGGGCGAGACCTTCCAGGTCGTGGTGAGCCAGCGGTTCGAGGCGCTTTGCCCAACCGATGCTCTCGACGTCTACCGCGTCTTGCGTGCGTCCAACCCGAGCCCGTACATGTACCTGCTGCGCTATGACGACTTCGACATCGTGGGGTCCAGTCCCGAGGCACTCGTCAAGGTCGAGGACGGCAAGGCCATGACCCACCCCATCGCCGGGACGCGTTGGCGAGGCGAGACCCCAGAAGCGGACGCCGCGTTGGCTGCTGAGCTCCTGGCCGACGAGAAGGAGCGGGCCGAGCACCTCATGCTCGTCGACCTCGCCCGCAACGACCTCGGTCGCGTCTGCCGGCCAGGGACCGTCGAGGTGGTCGACTTCATGCACGTCGAGCGGTACAGCCATGTGATGCACATCGTGTCGAGCGTGGTCGGCACGCTGGCCGAGGGGCGAACGGCGTACGACGCCCTGGTCGCGACCTTCCCGGCCGGGACGCTCTCGGGGGCTCCGAAGGTTCGGGCGATGGAGCTCATCGACGTCCTCGAACCGGCCCGACGCGGGCTCTACGGGGGAGTCGTCGGCTACCTCGACTTCGCCGGTGACATGGACCTCGCCATCGCCATCCGCACCGCGCTGATGCGGGACGGCACCGCCTACGTACAGGCCGGCGGCGGTGTGGTGGCCGACTCCAACGGCCCCTATGAGTACACCGAGGCCGCGAACAAGGCCCGGGCCGTCCTCAGCGCGGTGGCCGCGGCCGAAACGCTGCGCGCACCGTGATTCGTGCCGCGCAACTGCTGTTGCTACTTGCCGCGGCGGGATTGTGGGCCGCGTCGCGGTTGACATGGGCGTCGGTGCAGTCCTTCGACGGACTCGGCCAACCCAAGACGGTGACGGTGGACGGGGCCGCCTGGTCGACCGCGCTGGTACCGATGGCGTTGCTGCTCGCGGCGGCGGCACTGGCCGCGCTGGCGGTGCGCGGTTGGCTGCTGCGAGTGGTGTCGGTGTTGGTGGCCGTCGCGAGTCTGGCGCTGGGCTACCTCGGGATCGGGCTGATCGTCATGCCCGATATCGGACCGCGCGCCGCCGCACTCTCCGACGTCCCCGTCATCCATCTCGTCGGCAGTCAGCGCTACCTCGCCGGCGCCTCGATCACGGTGGTGGCCGCGGTACTCGCACTGCTGGCCGCGGTGCTGCTGATGCGCGCGGCAGCCTCGGCGGCGCACACCGCGAACAAGTACGCCACCACCCGCGATCAGAGCGATCCCGAGGGGGCAGACACCGCCTCGGAGCGCGGCATGTGGGACGCCCTGGACGCCGGCCGCGACCCCACCGACAACAACGAGGGCCGGTGAACGGTCCCGACGGTCATGCGGATACCCTTTGACCGACGTCCAACGTGACCGCGAGCAACCGCAGGAGGGGAACGGACTGTCATGACTTCGGCAACAGTGCTCGACTCCATCCTTGAGGGAGTGTGCGCGGACGTTGCCGCCCGGGAAGCGCTCGTGAGCATGGCTCAGGTGAAGCAGTCCGCCGAGGCGGCAGCGCCTCCGCGTGACGTCCTCACCGCGCTCCGCGCGCCCGGCATCGCGGTCATCGCGGAGGTGAAGCGGGCCAGCCCCTCACGCGGCGAACTGGCCCCGATCGCCGATCCCGCCGAACTGGCCCGCGCCTACCAAAATGGAGGCGCCCGGGTGATCAGTGTTCTCACCGAGGAGCGTCGATTCCACGGATCGCTGGCCGACTTGGACGCAGTCCGCGCCGCCGTCGACATCCCGGTGCTGCGCAAGGATTTCATCGTGCGGCCGTATCAGATTCACGA
>JBAPUB010000244.1:0-6812 GCA_049282455.1 Actinomycetes bacterium | reverse complement strand
ACGAGGAGTTCCGCGAGAACCGGGTCATCGGGTGGGTGCGCTCCGTTCTTCCCAGCTCACCGAGCTACGACCAGAACCGGATTCGTACCACAGTCGATGGGCGCCGCCTGTTCACCCCGCTGCTGCTGGTGATCGTCGCCATTGGGACGACCGACCTGCTGTTTGCCCTTGACTCGATCCCGGCCATCTTCGGACTGACGAAGGAGCCCTATCTGGTCTTCGCCGCGAACGCCTTCGCCCTGATGGGACTCAGACAGCTGTACTTCCTGCTCGGCGGTCTCCTCGACCGGCTGGTGTTCCTCAACTACGGCCTGGCGGTCGTCCTGGGCTTCATCGGGGTCAAGCTCGTACTCGAAGCCCTTCACACCAACTCGGTTCCGTTCATCAACGGTGGAGAACCGATGGACGGCGTCCCCGAGATCGGCACCTTGCTGAGTCTCGCCGTGATCGTGGTCGTGCTCGTCGCGACCACGATGGTCAGCCTTGTGTTCACCCGTCGTAAGGGCCGGCCCGCGGCGTGACACCGGGGTGGCGCCGCGCGAGGATCCGCGGAGCCACCCCCTGATGAATCAGTGGTTGTGCGTGAACTGGTAACAGGCGATGTCGTACTCCGACACTGCGTGCGCGTTGCCGCTGTTCAGTGAACCCGTACCTGGGCTGCCCGCGTAGTGGGTCTCGGCCACCGCGAAGCCTGGGCTCGCGAATCCGGGGGGCTGCGCCGTGGCTCCGGCGTCTCCGCAGGCGACCCCGGCGGGGTTGGCGGTGCCCGGCTGTCCTGAGCCGGCCGGGTTCGAAGCGGCTGCCGCGGGCCCGGCAAGCCCGAGCACGAGGGCGGGAATGACGAGGGCGAAAGCGTGGACACGTTTCATGAGGGCTCCCGTTCGTTGGCGAGTGGCGTTCCATACCGACAACGGGTCCTGGCGTCGTCGGGTTCACGTCGACGAGAGTCGAACGCCCGGTTGCCGGGCTTGCGGCTGAACCACGGTCTTCTGCTTCACGTTCTCAGGGCACGGGGTGAGGAGGAAGCCATGACGAATGGAAGCCACGGGTGCGTGAGCCGCCGGGACGGGCGCACTGTGTCGAGTCAGCGCGCTCGGCGGGTTGTGATGCTGGTCGGTGCAGTCGGCCTCGCAGTGGCGGTGGCCGGGTGCGGGAGCGCCGCGAGCCCGGCAGCGCGGTCGACGACCCCGAGCCCAGCGTCGTCAACGGTTGGCGGGACTCAGGCGGGGCTCACCACGTCGAAGACCCCGCTGGGCACGATCCTCGTCGACTCGCAGGGTCGGACGATCTACATGTTCGCCGCCGACCGGTCCGGGCATTCCGTGTGCGTGGGCTCGTGCTTGACGTACTGGCCGATCGTTCCAGCGCCTGCCGGCGCGCAGAAGCCCAACGCTTCCGGCGCGGCCACGATCGGGTCGATCACCCGACCCGACGGTGCCCATCAGCTCACGGTCAACGGCTGGCCGGTCTACACCTACGTCGGCGACAGCAGCCCTGGGATGACATCGGGACAGGGCTTGAACAGCTCGGGCGGACTGTGGTGGGTCCTGGCCCCGGACGGCGTGCCGATCAAGGCGTCCAACGGGACCACGCCGTCGTCGGGTCCGAGCACGTCACCGCCGACGTACGGCTACTGAGCGCGCGCCGTCGGCGGCTGCTCCGGGGCAACAGTCACCAGCGCCGGGCGCGCCACTCCGCCAGGTGCGGTCGTTCCGCACCGATGGTTGTGTCGCCCCCATGGCCGGGGTAGACCCACGTCTCGTCGGGAAGTGTGTCGAACAGCTTGTGCTCGACGTCGTCGATGAGCTGGTCGAATGTCTCAGGTGTTGTCCGTCCGGTGCCGCCGGGGAACAACGAGTCGCCAGTGAAGACGTGCGGGAACCCTTCGGGGTCGTCATACAGCAGGGCGAGCCCACCGGGCGTGTGTCCCGCCAGGTGGATGACCTGCAGGGGCACGTCACCGACGAGGAGGGTGTCGCCCTCGTCGAGGAACACATCGGTCTCGACCGGGATGGCCGGGGCGTCGAGCGGATGGGCGTACGTGCGTGCCCCGGTCGCCCCCACGACGTCGGCCAGGGCCTGCCAGTGGTCGCCGTGCTGATGGGTCGTGACCACGCCCGCGATGCCGTCGTCGCCGATCAGCTCCAGGAGGGCCTGCGGGCTGTCTGCCGCGTCGACCAGGACCTGCTCACCGGTCGAACGGCACCTCAGCAGGTAGACGTTGTTCTCGTACGGTCCGACGGCGAGCTTGGTGACGATCAGGCCCGACAGCTCGTGGACGGCGGCGGGACCTCCCACGCGGACGTCTCCGGTGTAGGGCATGGCCACTCCTTCGAGATCGGGACCGTCGGGTACGGGAGGCCGGTGGTCCAGGGGCAGAGGCTCCAGCACCGACCGTAGCCGGTGCGGGAGGAGCGCGGAATGAGACTGTCGGCCCCGACGGTTAGGCTCGGGCGCGACGTCTCGCCGATCGTCGTCCCGCTCCAACCCTGCCGAAGGACCCCTCGTGGCTGACCGTCTCGTCGTGCGTGGTGCGCGCGAGCACAACCTCAAAGACGTCTCGCTCGACCTGCCGCGCGACGCCCTCATCGTCTTCACGGGGCTTTCCGGGTCAGGCAAGTCGAGCCTGGCGTTCGACACCATCTTCGCCGAGGGCCAGCGACGCTACGTCGAGAGCCTCTCGGCCTATGCCCGACAGTTCCTCGGCCAGATGGACAAGCCAGACGTCGACTTCATCGAGGGGCTGTCTCCGGCCGTCTCGATCGACCAGAAGTCGACCTCACGCAACCCCCGGTCGACGGTCGGCACCATCACCGAGGTGTACGACTACCTGCGGCTGCTCTACGCCCGGATCGGGCGCCCCCACTGTCCGGTGTGCGGCCAGGCGATCGCCCGGCAGACTCCCCAGCAGATCGTCGACCGGGTCCTCGAGCTCGAGTCCGGGGCACGGTTCCAGGTTCTCGCACCGGTCATCCGGGGGCGCAAGGGCGAGTACCTCGACCTGTTCCGTCAGCTCCAGGCCCAGGGCTACGCGAGAGCCCGGGTCGACGGCGAGGTCCACGCACTCACCGAGCCTCCCAAGCTGAACAAGCAGCAGAAGCACACCATCGAGGTGGTCGTCGACCGTCTGTCGGTCAAGCCCAGCGCCCGGCAGCGTCTCACCGACTCGATCGAGACGTCCCTCGGGCTGTCCGGCGGGCTGGTGACCCTCGACTTCGTCGACCGCGATGCCGACGACCCGCACCGGGAGCGGGTCTTCTCCGAGCACCTGGCCTGCCTCGACGACGACCTGTCCTTCGAAGAGCTCGAGCCGCGCTCGTTCTCGTTCAACTCCCCGTACGGTGCGTGCGTCGAGTGCCACGGCCTGGGCACGCGCATGGAGGTCGACCCTGAGCTGGTCATGGGCGACCCGGGCCTGTCGCTCGCCGAGGGGGTGGCCATCCCGTGGGCAGGAGCGCACACCAGCGACTACTTCGGGCGGCTCCTGGAGGCCCTGGCCGACACCATGGGATTCTCCCTGGACACCCCATGGCGCAAGCTGCCCGCCCGCGTGCGCAAGGCCGTGCTGCACGGCATCGACGAGCAGCTCCACGTGCGCTACCGCAACCGTTACGGACGTGAGCGGTCCTACTACACGACCTTCGAGGGCGTCCTTCCGTACGTGAAGCGCCGCCACGCCGAGGCAGACACCGACACGAGCCGAGAGCGGTTCGAGGGGTTCATGCGCCAAGTCCCCTGCCCCGAGTGCGGCGGGGCGCGCCTGAAGCCGATCGCCCTCGCGGTCACCATCGGCGAGCGCTCGATCGCCGAGGTGGCGGCGTTGCCGATCGGCGAGGCCGCCGACTTCCTGGCCAGCCTCGAGCTCAGCGCCCGCGAGGAGCAGATCGCGGTGCGGGTGCTCAAGGAGGTCAACGAACGACTGCGCTTCCTCATCGACGTCGGTCTGCACTACCTGACCCTCGACCGCGCGGCAGGCACCCTGGCCGGCGGTGAAGCCCAGCGGATCCGGCTGGCGACCCAGATCGGCTCCGGTCTCGTGGGCGTGCTGTACGTCCTCGACGAGCCGAGCATCGGCCTGCACCAACGGGACAACCGCCGGCTCATCGAGACCCTGGTCCGGCTGCGAGACCTCGGCAACACGTTGATCGTGGTCGAGCACGACGAGGACACCATCCGCACGGCCGACTGGGTGGTCGACATCGGTCCCGGCGCGGGTGAGCACGGGGGACAGATCGTGGTGTCGGGGTCGCTCGACGACCTGCTGAAGTCCCCGGACTCGCTCACCGGTGCGTACATCTCAGGTCGACAGCAGATCGAGGTCCCGGCGATCCGGCGTCCGCGCGACCGCTCGCGCGCGGTGACCGTCCACGGGGCTCGCGAGAACAACCTTCGCGACGTCTCGGTGTCCTTCCCCCTCGGGGTGTTCACCGCGGTCACTGGTGTCTCCGGCTCGGGCAAGTCCACCCTGGTCAACGACATCCTGTACGCCGCGCTCGCCCGAGAGATCTACGGTGCACGTACGGTGCCGGGCCGGCACGCCAAGGTCACCGGACTCGAGCACGTCGACAAGGTCGTCCACGTCGACCAGAGCCCGATCGGGCGCACGCCACGGTCGAACCCGGCCACCTACACCGGCGTGTTCGACCATGTCCGCAAGCTGTTCGCCTCGGCTCCCGAGTCCAAGGTGCGCGGCTACCAGCCGGGCCGTTTCTCGTTCAACGTCAAAGGCGGTCGGTGCGAGGGCTGCGCCGGTGACGGCACGATCAAGATCGAGATGAACTTCCTGCCAGACGTGTACGTCCCGTGCGAGGTCTGTCACGGGGCGCGCTACAACCGCGAGACCCTCGAGGTGCACTTCAAGGGCAAGACGATCGCCGAGGTCCTCGATATGCCCATCGAGGAGGCCCTGGAGTTCTTCTCGGCGGTACCGGCCATCGCCCGTCACCTGCGCACCCTGGTCGACGTGGGTCTGGGCTACGTGCGACTCGGGCAGCCAGCGCCCACGTTGTCGGGTGGCGAGGCTCAGCGGGTGAAGCTGTCGTCGGAGCTGCAGAAACGGTCGACCGGACGCACGGTCTACGTCCTGGACGAACCGACCACGGGACTTCACTTCGAGGACATCCGCAAGCTCCTGGGAGTGTTGGGCCGCCTGGTCGACGCCGGGAACTCGGTTGTCGTGATCGAGCACAACCTCGACGTCATCAAGACGGCCGACTGGGTCATCGACCTGGGCCCTGAGGGTGGGTCAGGCGGGGGCACTGTCGTGGCCGAGGGGACGCCCGAGCAGGTGGCCACGGTGGGGGAGAGCCACACCGGGACCTTCCTGCGCGGCGTCCTGGCGCCAACCGCGGCCCCTGCCAAGAAGCGGGCCACGGCTGCCCGCAAGCCGTCCGGTCGCGGCAAGGCTGCCTCGTGACCGCTCGACCGATGCGTCATCGACGGCTCCGCGACGTCGGCAGCACCCACCTGGGCTGATGGTCGACCCTTCCAGCTACCGTCCGGCCTCCGGTGAGGTCCCCGACGCACCCGGGGTCTACCGCTTCGCAGACGCCGACGGTCGTGTGATCTACGTCGGGAAGGCCAAGAGCCTGCGAAGCCGGCTCAGCTCCTACTTCGCGGACCCGGCCACCCTTCACTCCCGGACGTACGCGATGGTGCACGCAGCCTCGTCGGTGCAGTGGAACACCGTGCGCAACGAGGTCGAGGCCCTGCAGGTCGAGTACGAGTGGATCAAGGAGTTCGACCCGCGCTTCAACGTGAAGTACCGCGACGACAAGTCCTACCCGTACCTGGCGGTCACCACGGGCGAGGAGTTCCCGCGGGCCCTGGTGATGCGGGGGAGCAAGCGGCCGGGTGTGAGGTACTTCGGGCCGTACGCCCATGCATGGGCGATCCGGGAGACCCTGGACCAGCTGCTTCGGGTGTTTCCGGTGAGGTCGTGCAGCAAGGGGGTGTTCCGACGAGCCGGTCAGATGGGCCGACCGTGTCTGCTCGGCTACATCGGCAAGTGCTCGGCACCCTGCGTCGGGCGGGTGACGCCCGATGAGCACCGGGCGCTGGTCGACGACCTCGTGGCCTTTCTCGGGGCCGACCCGACGGCGTTCACCAAGCGGACCGAGACCGCGATGCTCGAGGCGGCCCGAGAGCAGGACTACGAGCGCGCTGCCCGCCTTCGGGACGACCTGCACGCGATGCAGCGAGCGCTCCAACGCTCCGCGGTCGTCCTCGCCGACGACACCGATGCCGATGTCATCGGGCTGGCCGACGACTCCCTCGAAGCGGCGATCCAGGTGTTCATCGTCCGCGGCGGCCGCGTTCGCGGGCAACGGGGCTTCGTGGTGGACCGGGTCGAGGAGATCGACACCGCGGAGCTCGTCGAGCACTTCTGCCTCCAGTACTACTCCGACCACGACGACGTGCCACGCGAGGTGCTGGTCCCCGAGCTGCCCTCAGACGTGGCCAGCCTCGAACAGCTCCTGAGCGAGCGCCGCGGGACTCGGGTCACTGTGCGCACGCCCCAGCGAGGCGACAAGCGAGCGTTGATGCAGACCGTCGAACGTAATGCGCAGCAGGCGCTGGTCCTGCACAAGACCCGTCGGGCCTCCGACCTGACCACCCGGTCTCGGGCTCTCGAGGAGATCCAGCAGGCGCTGGAGCTGCCCGAGGCGCCGCTGCGCATCGAGGGGTTCGACGTGTCCCACCACGCCGGCGAGGAGGTCGTCGCGTCGATGGTGGTCTTCGAGGACGGTCTGCCGCGAAAGTCCGAGTACCGCCGCTTTGCGATCCGTGACGTCGTCGGTCAGGACGACGTC
>JBAPUB010000243.1:0-4862 GCA_049282455.1 Actinomycetes bacterium | reverse complement strand
TTGATCCGCCCCGATCCGAACGGTTCGCGGCAGGGTCCAGCCGGTTTCCCACAAGGAATTCCGCACGTCCCGCCCCCGTAGGACGTGCGTGAAACTCCCAGCACCGCGCGTGACCTGCGAGTTCACCGGGGTGCGAGTGCCCTGTGGAAGTAGAAATGGCCGAATCTGGAAGTCGCTGCCCTAGGGGACTCGTTCTTCAATTTCTCATTCTCTGTCGGCGGGGGCGGTGTTTGGTCTGCGACCGAGGACGTCGTACCGAAGTCGAACCCCTTGGCTAGCTCCGTTCCGATATCCGCCCCGACATGGCCCCTCGGGCGGCACGCGCCGCAAAGGGCTAGCGAGGGTTCGAGCCACCTGGCATGGAGACAGGGACGATATCTCCATGGACGTCGCAGACGGCAGCGAGCGTGTTGTAGACGGTGCCGAAATTCCTCAGATTGCGGTGCAGCAACTCAAGGTGACGTTCTTCTTCGTCGGTGACGAGGCGCACCTCGTACTCGATCTCGACGAATTTTGGTGGCCTTTCCTGCCTTCGCGCGGTGACGTCGATGTCGGCTTGGTGGTACTCGAACCCGATGATGGCGCTGGAGCGCGCCAGGTTCTTCATCAAGCATGCCGCGAACGCGGCTAGCAGAAGCTCGGCGGGGCCGGGGAGTCCGGATGGTTCGTCGGCGACCCAGCGGGCATCAATGGGTACGGTCTGGTTGATCGCTTCCACCGATGCATCGCGACCTGCCACGCTGTGGGCTCGCACCTGGTGGGTCATGGGCGGATTCGGCATGTGGTTGATCCTTCTCGCTCCCCGCCAGTCGCGTCTAGACGGATGCCGGGGCGAGCATCTCGCGGACCTCAGCTGGCTTGGGGACGCGACCGGAGACGACGACCTTCTCGTCGACGACGAGGGCTGGGGTGGACATTACCCCGTAGCCCATGATCACGGCGTAGTCCTCGACCTTCTCGATCGTCGCATCGAGCCCGAGGGCATCGACCGCTTCGCGGGTAACGCGTTCGAGGTTCTTGCAGTTGGTACAGCCCGGGCCGAGCACTTTGATGATCACGGTGATGTCCTTACGTTGCGAGGATGAAGTTGAACAGATAACCGACGGCAACAATGCCGGTGGCGACGACGCCGACAAAAGCGCCGAGGAGCTGGGGTTTGAGGACTCGGCGGAGCAGGATCATCTCCGGAAGCGATAGCGCGACAACCGCCATCATGAAGGCAAGCAGGGTGCCCATCGGCAAGCCCTTTTCGTACAGGGCCTGCACCATCGGCATGATTCCGGCTGCGTTGGAGTAGAGCGGCACTCCAATGCCGACCGCCACCACGACACCGAACGCGTTGCCAGGTCCGGCGTATGTGGTGAAGAAGTCGGCTGGCACCCAGCCATGGATGACTGCGCCGAGACCGATTCCCACCAGCAGGTACGGCCAGATCTTGCGCAGGATGGTGGCGACCTCTTCGACACCCATCTGGATGCGCTGGTCGAACGTGAGACCGGCACTGGAGTCGATGACCTGTCCACCGAGCCTGGTCTCGAAGACGAACGGCTCCACCCACTTCTCGACACCCATCTTGCCCAGCACCCATCCGGCCACGATGGCAATAGTCAGCCCAGCTGCGATGTAGACCGCAGTGACCTGCCAGCCGAACAGACTGAACAGCATGCCGATGGCGATCTCGTTGACCAGGGGGCTCGCGATCAGGAAACTCAACGTGACCCCGATGGGCACGCCAGCGGCGACGAACCCAATAAAGGCCGGCACTGCGCTGCACGAGCAGAACGGAGTGACGACACCAAGGCCTGCGGCCATAACGTTCCCGACGCCTTCGCGCTTGCCACCCAGCAGAGCCCGCGTGCGCTCGATGCTCATGTAGGAACGCAGCACCGTGATGACGAAAATGATCCCGACTAACAACAGCGTGATCTTGATCGTGTCGTAGAGGAAGAAGTGGATCGTCTCGGTCAGTCGGTCATCCGGAGCCATACCGAGCGCGTCGTAGAGAACGCGGTCCCACAGCCAGCCGTTGATCCAATACGCCAACACCCACGCACCAGCACCTGCGCCAAGCGTCAACCACTGGCCCCGCGTGGACGTTGGGAGGTGCTCAGTGACACTCACGGCTCCGCCCCCTATCTCCCCGCACCCGGCAGGGCGGCATGCAGCCGGTCCAGCGCGTCATCAGCCAGCGCATAGTCGATCCAGCGACCACGACGACTCGTGGTCACCAGACCCGTGTCGCGCAGCACCTTCAGGTGATAGCTCAGCAGGTTCGCCGCAATCGGGACGTGCTCCTGAAGGTCGCACACACAGGAGGGAGCCTCGGAGAGCCGTTGCAGCACCGTCCACCGGATCGGGTCAGCCACCGCAGCCAGCAAGGTCGCCAAGGCTTCCGAACCGTCGGCCGTCCGCAGCGCCACTGAATGGGCGGTCATCTCAATTGTCCTTGTATCAATCACGTTTGAACTGTACGTCCCCCTATCGCCGGGTGGGTAGGACCTTGGTCCCCTGTCGCATGCCGGACCGGCGACAGGCATGGATCTCATCGTCGCTGGCGTGCGTCCGCATCAAGACTGAACGCGAATCGCCGGTGCCTTCCCGATCGCCTCAGTGCGGTCCCCGATGAGCGGTCACCGGGTCGTGATCGGCAAGTACGGCCATGCTGCCGCCCAACTCCCCCCGAGCAGGGCACGGACTTCCTGGATCGGCGAGTGTGGTGGACACGCCCTCTACGCGGCCCGCGGGACGATCTACGAGCGGGTCGTGACCGCCGACGGAAGCCTCGACTTCGTCGAAGCCTCACGCCACCAGACCAAACGAGACCGCAAATCCGATGGGACGTGGGCGTTCTACGCCCGACACACCCTGACCTGCCGATCCACCGATGCCGTACACGACTGGTGGGAACCACTCACCCCGACCCAGACGGACGAGACGCACAAGTTCAACCGCAGCGACTACCTGCGCGTCCTACCCCCGACCGACCCCGACTACAGCCGCGTCTACGGCATGCGCGCAGACACCGAGTCACTGAACGCACAGTTCGAGCGCGCCTTCTACAACCGACGGCTCCCAGCCTGGGGGCTGCACAACCAGACCGTCATCGTCCTTATGGCCGCCCTCGCCCAGAACGCCTGGGCACGCCACACCTGGCAGCGCGCAATCGACCGACGACAGTCGCCGCCACAAGTGGCTGCCTGACTCTCCCAACTTCGCACCGATCGCCGAACCGGGCTCAACCACGTCCACCCAGGGATCCAGAGCGACGAAATCGCTCCCCGAACCTTCCATCGGGGCCAAACCAGCGAAACTTCCAGCCCTCTAGACTTGATCCGCCCCGATCCCAACCGATCGCGGCAGGGTCCAGCCGGTTTCCCACAAGGAATTCCGCACGTCCCGCCCCCGTAGCTCAGCGGATAGAGCAGCTGCCTTCTAAGCAGTTGGTCGGAGGTTCGAGTCCTCCCGGGGGCGCTTACGCAGCACCGGAGTGGCGTGCCGCGTTGGCCAGCACCGCATCGTGGACGTACTGCGCGAGGCCCACGGCGCGCTTCTCGTAGTGGGCAGCGAACCTCGGGTCGGCCACGTACATCTGCGCCAGCCCCGTGTGCATCTGCGGCGAGCACGGGTAGAACCACCGCGATACGAAGAGCCGGTGTGACTCAGCAACGTCCATCGCCGCGATGGAGTCCGCCTGCTCACCGGCAGCCATCACCTGTGCGAAGCGGCACTCAATCTGGTCCCCCTCCTCCTTGAGGGTCACCCAGTCGGTCTTCCTGTAGCCAGACGTTCGACGGCGCGACTCGCGGTAGGCCTCGGTGTCGCCCCACCGCTGCTCCGCCTCGTCGGCGTACTGCGTCGGGTCGTCGTCCCCGAAGACGTCGAACAGCTCGCTGGGTGTCATGGCGACACCTTCTCCCACGCTAGGACCTCACGTCGCGTCAGGGTCAAGCTGCGGCGTGGGAGCCGGACGACGGCGCATGCTCTTGGCCGTCGCGTCGACCAGGACGACCACGGGCATGGTGAGCAGCGCCATGACCCAACCCGTCTGCGTGGGCCAGGCGCCACCCAGCACCTCGGGAAGAGGAGGAACAGTAAGGAAAACGACCAGCATGACCGCCTCGATGGCCACAGCGCCGAGAAGAAGAGGGTTGGTTCTGGGGTCGAGCCGCCACGCAGGCAGCACCGTCGACCGGACGGCGAAGGCGTTGGCGAGCTGGCCCAGCACGATCGCGGCGAACGTCGTCCCAGACGCCACCGCCAGCAGCTCAGGACCAGGCTTGTCCCCGTACGACCAGCCACCCATGGTGAGCACGACGACGAACGCCGTCATGGACATCAACGCCTCGGTCGGGCCGAGCACCCCGAACGCTCGCAGCAGCACGTGGGGGTCGATCAGGTGTCCCCGCGGCGGGTGCCGCTGAAGCAGGTCGCGGTGCGGCGGCTCGGCACCGAGCGCGAGCGCGGGCAGCAGGTCGGTACCGACGTCGAGCGCGAGCACCTGGAGCACCCCGATCGCCAACGGCAGCGAACCACCGGTCAGCGCCCACGCAACGAAGGGGACGAGCTCAGCGACGTTGTCCGTGAGGTGGTAGGTGAGGAACCGCCGGATGTCGAAGAACGTGGCCCGCCCCAGACCCACCGCCTTCACGATCGTGGCGAAGTGGTCGTCGAGCAGGACGAGGTCCGCGGCCTCCCGTGCGACGTCCGTGCCCGACGCACCCATCGCGATGCCGATGTCGGCCTGTCTGAGCGCAGGACCGTCGTTGACGCCGTCGCCGGTCATCGCGACGACGTGACCGCGCGCCTGCAGCGCCGACGCGATCCGCAGCTTGTCTGCCGGAGTCACCCGCGCGACGACCACT
>JBAPUB010000242.1:0-3321 GCA_049282455.1 Actinomycetes bacterium | reverse complement strand
CCACGGAGCCATGCATGTCGTCATGACCCGTCTGATGCCGCACATGCCCTTCGCCACATCCGTGGACGCCGCGACCGAATCGCTGGCCTTCACGGCATTGGACCCGTCCCTGGACGGCGTCGGGGTGAAGTTCTTCGGTGAACGCCACGTGATCGAGTCCAGCCCTGAGTCCCTCGACGTCGACCGCGCGCAGCACTTCTGGGAGCTCGCGGCCGACCTCACCGGCTTCCGCGGACTCTGACGATCCGGAAGCGGACGGAACGGCCTGCCAGCCAGCACTACCGATGGGCAGATATGCCGGTGACCGGAGTTGTGGACCACCGCGGCAGCGGCAACGTGTCGGGTGGGCCGTGGGCGTACGGTTCGAGAGAACGGCACCAGCGGCGGATGAGAGGTCGCCATGACCGAGCAGCAGCGGTACGAGGTGGTACGACGGTGGCCGGGGTTCGAGCTACGCCGATACCCCGCGCACCTGGTCGCCGAGGTCGAGGTCGACGGCTCCTTCGAGGGTGCGGGCAACACGGCCTTCCGTCCCTTGGTGGCCTACATCCGTGGGCAGAACCGGGCCAGCCGGAGCCTGGCGATGACCGCCCCGGTGCTCCAGCGCCGCGACGACACCGACGACACACCGGCGGCCGTAGAGACGGTGACCACGGAGACGTCACCCGGGCGATACGTCGTCTCCTTCGTCATGCCGCAGGGCTCGACGAGCGAGTCGCTCCCGGACCCAGACGATGTCCGGGTCTCGATCCGGGCGGTGCCCGAGGAGCTCGCCGCCGTGGCACGGTACTCCGGCCGATGGACGGCCACCTCGTACCAGCAGCAGACCGGCCGGCTGCTGCGGGCGGTGCGCGACGCCGGGCTCGAGACGACGGGTCCACCGCGCTTCGCCCGATTCGACCCGCCCTGGACGCCGTGGTTCCGACGTCGCAACGAGGTGGTCGTCCCCGTGCGCGACAGCTGACCTGCGGTCGGTCAGGGCGATGCGCTCGAAGCCAGGGTCGCAGCGAATATCTGCCAGGCCAGCAAGCTCTTGGCGATCAGGGACAAGGTGACGTAGACCCGCTCCCCGACCAGGTACTCCTTCCACCTGCCGACCTGCTTGTACTGCAGCCACTGGTTCAGGGCGAAGCAGTTGAACAGGATGAACAGCGAGAAGAAGATGCCGTAGACGAACCCTGGCGGTTGCCCGTCCGCCCCGGGTCCGACCAGGTAAATGGTGATGGCGACCCACGGGACGATCCCAGCGAGACAGCCGATCCAGAACGGTCCAAGCCCCGCGCCCGGTGGCTCGTAGCGCTCCTGCATCCAGCCAAACCCGATCATCGATGCGTTCACACCCACCAAGGCCACCAGGGCTGCGATGTCGTTGATGCCGACCAGCATGGCGATCAGCACGATCATGATGGACGCGCTGAGGGAGTACTCCAGCCAGCGGTAGGGGTTGCTGCCCCTGCGGAGCTGGGCCTGGTAGGACCCCCAACCGGGGCCGGCAACGCCGAAGTGCGCCAGAGCCGACAACGCGAAAAAGGCGGCGATCGCCACCGCGAAGCCGAGGTCGAACAGCGTGACCGCCTGGCGGCCCACCGTGGGTCCCGGAGGACCCGTCATGTAGGTGGCCTGAACCGGCAGCGCGAAAGCGTTGGCCAACACCAGGATGGCCACGGCTTGGGCCAGGTGGAGACTTCCAGCCACGAGGTTGTACGGACGGAGCCTGGCGAGCTGCGCAGAAGGGTCAACCATGTCGTCATCGTAGGAGTTGAGGCCAGCCGCACTGGGGTGCACCAAGGATCTTGGACGTGACCATCGGGAGGATCGGGCTCGTTCTGTCCATGTCTCATGTCTGAGATGCAGGTCCAGTGTCCTCTGGGTCTGCGACCCAGAGGTCAGAGTGCCTCACGGGTGACATCGAGCACCGCATTGTCCATCGAAGTCCTAGCACGCCCCCCCACAGCGGGCAACCTGCCAGAAGCAACCGCGCGGAGCTGCACGGCCAGTGACGCGGCATTAGCGAACGACAACAGAAGAATGTGCTGCCTCTACTACTCCTTAGCGACAGCCACCAACATCGACCTCGGCAAGGGCTGATGCAGGACGTAAGAAGATGACGGGACCTCGACGCTGATGACGGGTGAACATCACTCGAGGAGCCTCACCTTCGCGAAGGCTACACCGAGTACATCCTGGACCCCGAGGAGCGACTGTGACCTCTGGCTGGCTTCCCGGTCGATGCACCTGTGACCCCAGCGCGGCCACTCTGCCCGGGCATTCGATCTTCCCGGTCGCGCCAAGATGCCATGATCCTCCCGTGGCTGATGACGCTGAGCGAAGCGGAGTACCCGCGTATCGAACGGGCCGCATGGAGGCGTTCAGCGACGGCGTGTTCGCCATCGCGATCACCCTGCTGATTCTTGAGATTTCGGTCCCCGCCGGTTCAGGGGACAACCTACTGAAAGCGCTGGTCGAGGAGTGGCCCGCCTACCTGGCCTACCTGGTCAGCTTCGCCACCATCGGGGCAGTGTGGCTCGCTCACACGGTCATCACCGAGTACCTCGACCACGCAACGTCACTGCTAATGAGGTTGAACCTGCTTCTGCTGCTGGTGGTTGCGTTCTTGCCGTTCCCGACGAAACTGTTGGGCGAGTTCAGCCATCAAGAGGGCGCTGAGCGCGTCGCCGTGACGTTCTTCGGCCTCAATCTGATTCTCTGTCTGGGGCTCGTCTTGCTTGTGTGGCGGTACGCAGTGAAGCAGGAGCTAGTGAAACCCGACCTGGCAGATGCGGATGTGCTGACACTGACCAAACGGCTCACTCCAATCCTGGCTGTGTACGTGCTGCTGATCGTTCTCGGGCTCTTCTTGCCGTTCGTGGCCGTTGTGGGCTACTTGGTGCTCGCCCTGATCATCATCATTCCGTTCCGCGCGATGCGGCGGTCGTCGCACCCTGCGTGACGAAACCGGCCGAGTCGACGTTCCCGGTGGTGGACTCCAACTGGTGGCTGGGACCCCCTGGCTGGGTCCATCCCTCATGACTGGGACCCAGGTCCTGTGCGGCCTGGGGTTCCGACCCAGAGGTCGAACGGCGTGGCGCACCGCCGGTGCAGAGATGTCGTCCACAAGTGTGTCCGCGCGCCCACCCGCGTCGAGCAAACCTGCGTCGACAGTGCCTTGACCGTGCCCAACCTCGGCAGGCTTGCCGACATTGGCCAACACAGAATCAGGGCCATGATCAATGATCATGGCCTCGACCTGCGAAAACGTTGGTAACGGGGGCAGGATTGGAACCTGCGACCTCTGGGTTATGAGCCGCCGAAGCCAACGAC
>JBAPUB010000241.1:0-9600 GCA_049282455.1 Actinomycetes bacterium | reverse complement strand
CCCGAGCGATCCACCTTCGCCCAATGGTCTCGTGGCGGCGGTGCAGCGAACTCCGCGAGAAGCGCCTCCGCCCCTTCACGGGTCGTGGCGTACCTCGTCTGAACCTTTCGAGCACCGCGAGGTCCGTGACTCACCGCGGCCACCCATCGTCCGTCACTCTTGCGCTGGTATACGCCCATGCCACAAGTTTACCATGGGTGACTGTCAACCGATCGCCTCTTGGAGCGCCTGGGCGGCCGCCCGATCGGACGCTTCCACGACGTGGGCGTAGCGGTCCATCGTCTGGGCGATGGTCGAGTGGCCCAGGCGTCCCGCGATGACGCGGGGATGCGTCCCGGCGGCCACCAGCAGCGATGTCTGACCGTGCCGGAGTCCGTGGAACGTGACGTCGACCTCGGCCTTGCGGGCGATCACCGGCCAGCGGTGCGAGATCCAGCCGCCATTGAGCGGACGGCCGTCGTGCTCCGACACGAACACGAGACCTTCCTTCGTCTCGCGCCCGGCAGCTAGGCGTTCCGCGACCTGGCGGGTGCGATGGTCGCGGAGGGCCTGCACCGCGAACGGCGGGAGCGCCACCGTGCGCCGGCTCTTCGGCGTCTTCGGCGTATCCATGTCGTACCAACCCGCGCCCTTGGTGCCTGCCTTGGCACCACGACGCCCGGGCGTCCGTACCAGGACGAGCTCGACCCGGAGCGATCCGCCGTCGAGGTTGACGTCGGACCAGCGCAGACCGAGCAGCTCGGCCTGGCGGAGACCCGTCGCCAGCGCCAGGACCCACAGGGCCTCGAGCCGATCGCCTCGAGCGGCGCCGAGGATCCGCTTGGCCTCGGCGGCGGTCAGGGCGGCCGGCTCGTCGTGGTGGACACGCGGCGGCTCCACCAGCCGGGCGGCGTTCCGGAGGACGTAGCCGCGGGCCTGGGCGACCGCCAGGACGCGGGACAGGAACCCGAGGACGTTGCGCTGGCCCTTGGGCGAGAGGTCCATGTCGGCGAGCATCGCGTCGACCTGCTCGGGCGTCAGATGGGCAAGGGTCACGTTGCCGATCGCTGGCGCGATGTGCCTACGAAGAGCGACCTCGTACGTTCGTAGGGTGGACGCCTTGAGGCTTCGCTTGCCGGCCGTCCGTAGCCACTCCTCCAGGTACCGCCCAACGGTCATCCGGCCGGTCGATGGCTCGGGCTTGGTGAGCTTTCGCAGCTCGTCCAGGTGCGCCTCGGCCTCGTCCTCGGTCCTCGCGTACCGGGTCAGCACTGACCGCTGCCCCCTCGAGCCCATCGAGATCGCGGCCACCCAGCGGCCGTCCTTGCGCTGGTACGTGGAGCCCATCCCTGCCGTCCTCTTCACCGGTTGAATCTACCCACTCGCGCAACCGCCTGGGCGACACGAGCCACAGCCCACCGACCTTTCGACCCGGTAGGCGCCCGCTGACCAGCCACCGGCGAACCGTCTCGGGGTGGACCCGGAGCAGCGCGGCGACCTCTTCCGGGCTGTAGACGAGGGGGTCAGTCATAGCCGTCTCGTCACTTCGGCCAACAGCAGCGCCAGGAACCAGAGCGCCCACGGGCAGGCGATGGCGAGCGCGATCACGGCGGCCTGGATCACAGCCGTTCCACCGGCTCGCCCCAGCGGTCGCGAACCTCGAAGTGCCACGCCGGGACGCGACACGGGTGCGTGCCGTTCGGCTCGTCGTCGGTTCGGCTGGCCTCGCAGACCTCATCGCAGAAGCACTCGCGAGTGAACCCGAGCAGGTCCGCGTCCTCCTTGCCGATGTAGACCAGCCGCTCATCGCCGTAGACCTCGGTCTTGGCGATCCGGCGAGCATCGAGGTACGGAACCGTCCGGGGCACCCAGCGGCCCCCCTCGTCGTTCAGGTACGGGCCGGGGTCTCCCCTCATAGCGGCCGCACCCACCAGCGGTAGGCGACGATGGCGCACAGCAGCAGGACGGCGATGGCGAAGGCGGTCATCGAACCAGCGCGAGCCAGTACGCCAGATCGGGACTCACGGTGTCCGTCTCGGGGAGCTGGATCGCCTCCTCGCCCCAGGTCACGGTCACGGGCAGAACGCCGACGCTCGGGCGGGCGAGCCGTCCGAAGTCGTGGATGTCGAGGTCGATGACGCGCTGGGTGCGGTTGCACGCGCACCAGTCGGTGAGCGTGACGACGACGCTGCGGCCGTTTGCGCTGACCGTGACGACCTGGCCGCGCCAGTCGGGGCCGAGCGCGTCACGTAGGGCGGGTCCAGCGGCGGCATGGCCGGGGGTGTCCCGATACCACGTCGCCTGGCCTCGGATGGCGCCAGCGGGTGTGCCGACCTGGCCGATGGCCAAGGCGAGGGAAAGGGCGATGGACATCATGCGGTCGTTACCTCCATGCGGATCGCCTTGGCTGGGCCGGCTTCGGAGACGACCTCCAGGCGACGGATCACTCCGAACGAGTCGTCACGCAGAACACCTGCGTCGACGGCCCCGTCGATCGCGCCCTTGCAGGCGGCCGTGAAGTTGTCCGGGTCGCGCCGACGTCGATCGGGGACCACGCAGACCAGGCGGACGATGGCGGCGTCGAGCGGGTAGTCGTCGGCGTTGCCGGCATCGCGGAGTGCCTGGACGGCCGCGGCGCAGGCCGACTCGCGCCACGTCTTTAGCCGGCGGACCGATGCGTTCGGGGACGGTGGGTGACCGATCAAGGTGAACGTCAGAGCCACGACGGCACCGCGCTCTCGGGCTCATCGGCCGGCTCAGGCGCCACCACGACCGGCTCGGGCACCCGGAGCGGCGCCATGGCCCAGACGCGCTCCTGGCAGGCGTCGGCGTCGTGACAGCGCGGCTCGTTGACGTAGCGCTCCGGGACGTCGCGGTACTCGAACCCGGCTGGTCCGCGGTTCGTCTCACCGAGCGGGGTGTGCGCCTGGACGGTGCGACGGTCCGGGGCGGGCACCTCGACCAGGCGCATCGACACGTCGCGGGACTCGATGCCGCACGCCAGGCAGGCCAGGATCCGGCTCACAGGATGTCCGCTGTCGGCCGGGTGTCCGCCTGGAGCGCTGCTTGGTGCCCCTCGAAGTCCGGGATCAGCGACAGCGGCGCATCGGCCTGATCCATCTGCGCCTGATCTTCGGCCGTGATCGCGCCGCGGAGGTAGGCGAGCTGGCGTTGTGACACCCGGTAGCGTCGGCCGGCCTGAGCCTTGACGTTGGCCTCGGCCTCCTCCGCGGCGATCGCTCGAGGGTTGGTCCCGTTCGCCCTGGGGCTCGTCCCGTTCGTTCGCTTCGTCCCACCGGAGCCCCCGCTCTGCGGGGGTTGGGGGTCTTCTAGGTCGGGACTAGGTCGGGCCGGGACGGGCCGGGACGGGACGGGGTCCAGTGATTCACTGACGGCATCTGTCCGGTATCTAGCCGGGACTTGGACGGAAACAGGACGGAGACGCATACCCGCCTGGTCGGGTGTCCGGGGTCCCTTTCGCTGGTTGCACGCTCGACAACACACGACGAGGTTGTCCGGTGACTCGTCGCCATCCTGCGCAACTGGCAGGATGTGGTCGTACGTGCCCCCATCCTGGCCACGTCGGTCCCTCCAGTTGACGCGCTTCCCGCAGTAACGACACTGGTCCCCGTCGCGCTCCCGGATCACCTTGGACAGGGCTGGGTTGGCGTTCATGGCGGCTCGGCGACGTCCGATCTCTCGGTCGGCGAGAACGGCCTGCTTCGCCTGGTTGTATTCGAGGAAGTCGTGGATCAGGTATCCGGTCTCGGCCTTCTCCCAGAGGCCGGCCACAACCAGGAGCTCGGCGAGGGCCACGGTGCCGCCGAGTCGGCGGACTCGCTCGACGGGGACCAGTCCGTCCGTGAGCCAGCGATTGCACCAACTGATGGCGAGGGCATGAAGGCCAACGGCTGCGAGCTTCGACCGTCCGAGAGCGTCCAGCTTCGGGTGATCGTAGAGGCCATCGTCGAGTCGTCCCCAGGGCATCAGACCACCATCCTTCGACGCCATATGCCGTGCGTCAGGCTCGCGTTGTGGAGGTAGACGGCGGCGAAGATCCCGTCTCCCGTGGGTTCGGCGACGATCAGCCCACCGCAGGCGCAGACCGACGCTCGGCGGCCGTCGGCAGCGGCGGACGCACGAGCGTCGACCAGGGACACGTCACCTGGCCGGCGGGTCGCCGTGGGCCGCTCCCGGAGGACGCCGAGCGTCACAGCCCGAAGCTCCGCTGGGCGTCGAGCGCCAGGCGATACCGAGCGAACGTGTGCCCGTCGAACGTGACCGACTCGGCCTCGATGCGGACACCGTCGGCCCGCAGATCGGCGATGCGGGCGGCCAGCCGGTAGCACCCCACGTCCCGGATCGCGTCGTGCTGGGTCACGCCTTCGGGGTGGTCCTCGAGGAGCCGCAGGACGGCCGCTGACTGGGGCTTCACGTCAGACGCCCTGGAACTTGGCGAAGCGCGCCGGCAGGAGCGGGATCAGCTCGGCTGGCAGCACGCCCTTGCGGCCCGCATGTTCCAGCGCGCCGTCGATCGACTGGTAGAACTTGGTCCCGAGCTCCACGGCGGCGGCCTTGCGATCGCCACGATGCTTGAGCGTCGCATCGACCGCCCGACGCTGGAACGGAGTCAGTGGGTCGAGGGACCCCGGACCCCCCCCAGCCTCGCCAGGTGTGACCTTGGCGTCCACGACCTTGCGCATCGATGCCTGGCCGTTGCGTCGGCTCTGCGCGTCTCGCTCGGCCTGCGATGGCTTGGTGACGGGCTCGTGGCCGGTAGTCGCGATCGTCTCGGTGGGGAGCGTGACCGGCACCGCCAGCGTCTGCCAGACGTGCCCGTCATCGGGCGGGATGGGCGTCGGCTCGTCAAGCGGCGTGGTCGTCGCGAGCTCCACCTGCGCGTAGGCGACCGTCACCGCGTCCCGGGCGATCTCCCACGCGAGGTCCGCCGCCCGCTTCCGGTCGTATGCCTCAGACGCCCGCGCGGCCGCGTCAGCGAGCGACCCGAATGGGTTGGGCGTGTCGGTGTCAGTCGTGGGCATGGCGGCCTCCTGGGGCATCTGTGGCGCGTTCTGTGGCCCGACGCGAACGTCCAGCCCTTGCCCGTTCCAGTCGCGCTGCGCGGCGTTCGGGCGATGGACGTGCATCGGCGTCGCCTCGGGGCGTCGGGCATCGCGCTCGGCTTCGTTGATCTGGCGTCGCTCGATGGGGCCAGCGCCACCGGTCGGTCCCAGGCCGGGCGTGGAGAGGCGCGTCAACGCCGCCATGGCGTCGACGGCCGATGCGCTGGCGGGGCCTTCGTCGCGGTAGATGGGCTGCCTGGTCCGCCCCTCGCCGACGTAGCCGACAACCTGCCTACTCACAGCAGCCCACCCGCGGCCTCAGCCGCTCGCGCCACGATCAGGGCCTCGCCGTACGCCATGACCGCGCCACCGGGATCGAGCAACGTGTCCGCGTCGTGCGTCCAGCCGATCCACTGCCAGCACTGGCCGTGCTTGTGGCAGTTGCGCAGCGCGACGACGTCCTCGTGGGCTTGCCACGTGTCGGCGACGATGCCGATCGGCGCGTGGAGCGGGTCAGACGCCAGCCGCCCCTCGCGCAACAGGCACGGGTAGCACACGAGCGCGCCGTCGTCGGGGATGGGCGGATGGCCGCTCTTCCCGCCACACAGGCCACACACGGGCTCAGGGGCAGGCTCGGGCCGACGGCGGGTCATCCAGCGGAACAGGGCGTCGGGCGTCATCGCGGCCACTCGCTCCCGAACGCGCTGTGATTGGCGTGGTGGTCAGGCGCGTAGTGGCAGCGGTGGCCGTTCTTGTCGCGGGCCGTGCAGCGAGCCGCGGGTGTCTTGTGCCACGACCTGGTCGCTGGCGAGTAGACCCCGAACGCGGCCACCTTCGCCCTGACCCGGGCAGCCTTGCGGTCGCGGCTGTTGGCGCTCACGACGCTTCCATCGCGTCGAGGAACTCGCCAACGGTGCCAACGAACAGGATGCCGTCGTCGAGCGGCGCCCGCGACAGCACGTTGACCGCGACGTCCACGACCCAGCCACCGGTCGGCTTCTGGCGCGCCGACGCGATCGTCCGCAGGCGCAGGTTCGGCTCGGCCTTCACCCACGCCTTCGCCTGGGCGGTCGCGTCCTCCGCGTCCGTGGCGTGGAATGCCAGTTCGATCCGCTCGACGTCGCTCACAGCCCGGCCACGGCCGGCATCTCGGCTCGCAGCGCCGCGAGCAGTTGTGCCCGCTGAGCAGCGGTGAGCGTCTCGTTCGTCCGCAGGGTGAACATGCCCCGCGCGACTTCCACGGCGTATTCCAGGGCGATCCCGTCCGCGTTGAGGGCGGCGATCAGCTCGGCCTGCGTCAGCGAAGCGGGGGCCTCGACAACGTCCCCCTCGACGGCGTCATCGGGGGTAGCTGCCACGTCAGCGAGCGGAGTGGACTCGGGCACCGAAGCGGCCTCAGCCGGGGCGTCTGGGGCATCCGTGGGCGCCATCGCGGCCTGCTGTGCCCGAACGGACTCGAGCAGGCTCGCGGGCTTGGTCGGCGCCACGATCTCCCCCGTCGTCGGATCGACCGAGGTCCCGTCGCCGGCGCCTTCGACCTCCGACTCGTCGAGGAACCCGAGCCCGACCAGGGAGAGCGTCAGCCGGCGCTTGGCCTGGGTGATCGCCTTCTTCGTGGCGTTCGCGCGGGCATCGCCCGACAGGCCCTTGACCGACACCGATCCGACATCGGAGTCGGTCCGCCCGTCGGGCGTGTGGCCGGTGGCGGTGACCGTGAGGATGTCGTCGATCACGACCTGGTCGAGGGCGTCGATCGAGACGCCATGGATCCGGCGCAGCTGGTCGGTCGCGTCCTTCTTCGCGTACATCGTCAGCTTGCCCGACAGGTTGATGAACTCGAACGGGCGGGTCAGCGGGTTCAGGCCGATGCTCTCGCAGGTCCTCCAATAGAACGCGATCCGTTCCTGGGGCGACATCTTGGAGAGGTCGCCCGTAGCGATCACCCGCTCGATGACCTCGAAGGGCGTGAGGGTGGGCTCGGTCGCTCGGATCGCGACAGCGGTGTCAGTCATGCTGCTCGGTGCCTCCTGCTGTACCCGCTCTGGCACGGGCGACATGCCCGGAAGCCGTCTGGTCGGATGTAGGTGTTCTCGGGCGTCCTCGGATGCCCGGCGCGGCAGACGTCGGTCCGCTGGTCGGATCGGTGCGGTAGCGCCCGCCTCACGTTCTCGGCGTGGGACACGGCCTCAAGGTGCGTCGGGCGCACACAGAGGCGGACCCGACAGGCGTGGTCGACGTCCTGGTCATCGGTGAGGTCAAAGCCTTCGAGGAGCAGCGCGGCCCGATGGGCGTGGACCAGTCGACCGTCCAGCCAGAACACGCCATAGCCGTGCTTGGTAGCGGCTCCCGTCCAGAGCCAGTGGTCGCCTGTCCGGTCAATCTTCTCGTCGAAGCGCACTCGGGCCGTGGGTCGGGTGTACACGCCGGTCGGCATCAGTCGGCCTCTGGCTTGGCCGGGGTGACGCGGAACGTGCGCAACCCTTCGGCGACGGTGGTGTGGGCGGCCTCGGCCGCATCGAGTGCCGCGACCAGGTACCAAGCGGGCAGGTCGTCGACCAACCAGGCGCGGATTTCCGCGACGACGTCCTTCCAGGCGGTGGTCCGGCGCTCGGCTGGCGCCGTCCAGGTGATGCGCCCAACCTGTGGGGCGTACAGCCGCGATCCGCCGGCCATCGAGAACTTGAGCGCGTTGACGAGCTCGCCGTCCTCGACCTCGAGCGCCTTCGCCTGGGCACGGATCGCGAGCAGCCGTGCGATCGCGTCCGCCTGGCTGGCGTCGGCAACTTCCTCGGGGCCCTCGCGGAACAGGCGATCGAGCCATCGGGATGTCGCCCGGCTGCCGTCCATCGGCGGCGGGTCGCGCCGCTGGACCCGGTCCCAGAACGAGGACGCGAGGTCTTCGAGACCGGCGATCAGCTCCTCGTTGCGCGGAACCTCGAACACGGTAGGCGGTCCGTCGAACCCGAGGACGACGATGTCGGCGACGTCGGCGCCGGTCGCGGCCATCTGCGCCTGCACCTGGGCCTCGATGTGCTGGGGCACCACGTCCCACTTCCGGGCCGAGGTCTTTGCCTCGAGCAGGCGCCGGGTCTGGCGCCATGGCTTCACGCGGGCGTCGGGGTGGACGACGATGAACGGCAGCCTGGGGTGGACGATGTCGCGTCGGATCCGCTCGATCGACAGACCCCGGATGTCCGCGTCCCAGTCCAGGGCGACGTCCTCGAGTCGGTGGCCGCGCTCCATGCGCTCCCGGTCTGCGTCGGTCCGCTTGGCGTCGGGGTCCAGTTCGCCGATCTTCTCGAGGTAGAGCTCGAACGGCGTGGCGTACGGGCTCACGCCGGCGAGGACCGCGATGTCGGACGCGCCCAGGTGGTTGCGGCGATCGGCGAGCTGGGCGTCGGTCAGGCGGGCCATCAGGCGATCGCCTCGACCGGCACGACGTCGAGCGCCACGGTGAACGTCCCCTGCTCGGCGCCCATCAATATCATCGGGCGCAGGAGGCGGACCCCATCGCGAGACTTGGCCGTGACGGTCATTCCACCGCCCGCCTCATCCCGGATCGTGAGTTCGATCGCGTCCGTCCGGACCTCGAACTCCTCCCCAAGAGGAGCCCACGCCTCGGCGGTCACTTGCCCCAGGCCTCCATGACTTCGCCTGGCGTCCCGTAGAGCGCCAGTCCACAGTCAAGGCAGCGCGGGAAGTCGCCAGGCGCCAGCTCGCAGCGGAACGTGAACCGCTCAGATCCGCAGACCGAGGTCATCCAGCCTGGCCCCGAGTCGCGGAATGCGTGGGCGGTCGTCGCCTCCGGGATGGCCCGCCACGACACGATCGGCTCGTCAGTGACGGGGATCCGCGTCGACGTGTGCAGAGTGGCTGGTTCCACGATCTCCTCCGAGAGCCATCGGTTGTCCGCGAGCCGCGCGGACGGGCGGGCTAGAAGCCGAGGGGGTTGTCCCCCGCCCTTGCGCGGTGAGGCACAGCGGGCGGGGGAAGGTGCGGAGCCCGTTGGCTCCCGCGAGGCGTCCTCAGCGGAACGGGCCGCGCGTTCTGCCCCGCGGCCCTCACCACCGAGAGCGGAGCAGAGCGCGAGGTCCGGCCGAAGGGGCCACAGACGTCGATGCACGTCGAGCAGTAGTGGCGGTTGTAGCGGCGCGTCCGGTGGCAGCCGGGGTGGGCCGGGCAGACGCAGGTCACGACGCCAGCCCCGCGAAGAAGATCACGACCGCGAACACGAACAGCAGCACGGCCGTCTCAGCGACCAGCCCCGCGTACCAGCGGATGCGGTCGCTGCGTCGCTGGCGCTCGATGACTGCCAGCACGTCCCGGTGCGTGAGGACGTAGCCGCTGGTGGTTGGCACGAACCACCCTGGGCCTGGCTCGCCCATCGGGTGGGCGTGTGGTTGGCGGGTCACAGCGCGACCGCCGGGCGGTCGTCGCGGCTGATCCCGAAGTCGCGCAACCATGACTGGACGGTCATGCGACTAACGCCGATCGCCCGGGCGATCTCCTCCTGGGAGTGCCGGCGGTCGACGTAGAGTTAGCGGAGCAGCTCATCGAC
>JBAPUB010000240.1:0-2519 GCA_049282455.1 Actinomycetes bacterium | reverse complement strand
GACGATGGCGGAGTCGCTGAACTGCTGCTTGAACAGGTCGTAGGCCTGCTGCTTGGACTCGTAGTACACCGTCTCGACCTGCGGGGTGGCCTGCAGGTCTGCCTGGATCTGCTGACGTTGCGCGTCGGTCACGGCTCCGTCGGCACAGCTGGGCGCGTCAGAGGTGTCGCCGCACAGGAAGATCGAGACCTCGACCTTGTCGTACCAGAAGCCCTTCATCACGTTGATCTGCTGCCGGATGAGCAGGGCTACGCCGAACAAGGCCAAGGCGATGGCGATGACGAGCACCGCCGCGACAGTCATGGTGATGTTGCGGCGCAGGCCGGTGGCGGCTTCGCTCAGGATCAGTTGTGGGCGCATGGCTCTTCTCGGTTGGGGACGGGCCGGTCAGACCGTCAGCGTGCGAACCCGTAGACGCCGCGAGCCTGGTCACGGATCAACAGGCCTTTCTCGAGCTCGACGACGCGCTTGCGCATCTGGTCGACGATCTCGGCGTCGTGTGTGGCCATCACCACGGTGGTGCCGGTGCGGTTGATGCGGTCGAGCAGCTTCATGATGCCGACGGACGTGTTCGGGTCGAGGTTCCCGGTGGGCTCGTCGGCGATCAGGATCGAGGGCCGGTTCACGAAGGCCCTGGCGATGGCCACCCGCTGCTGCTCGCCACCGGACAGCTCGCCGGGGTAGCGCCCCTCCTTGCCGGACAGGCCGACCAGGTCGAGCACCTCGGGAACCACCTTGGCGATGGCGTGCTGGGGCCGGCCGGTGACCTCGAGGGCGAAGGCCACGTTGCCGTGCACGGTCTTGTTCGGCAGCAGCCGGAAGTCCTGGAACACCGTGCCGATCTGGCGGCGCAGCTGGGGCACCTTCCAGTTGGACAGCCGGGCGACGTCCTTGCCGGCCACGAACACGAAGCCCTCGGTGGAGCGCTCCTCGCGGAGCACCAGGCGCAGGAAGGTGGACTTGCCCGACCCCGACGCCCCCACGAGGAAGACGAACTCGCCCTTCTCGATCTCGACCGAGACGCCGTCGAGCGCTGGGCGTGACTGGCTGGCATACAGCTTGGTGACGTTGTCGAACCTGATCACGGCAGTCGTCTCACCCCGGCCGGGTCGGGGACAGGGGAAGCGGCCCGCGCGGGGCCGTGGACGGCCGGTCCCGTGAGTCTACGGGGGCGGAGGGGCAACCTCGGCCAGTGCCGTGGCGCGGCGGGCGGTCAACCCGACCAACGCGTCCGGAAAACGGACCGGGCCCCTCCTGGCGTCAGGAGGGGCCCGGTCCGCCCTGCCTGCGGGGCTGAGGTCAGCCCAGCATCAACTCGATGGTCAGCTCAGTGGCGGCGGTCCTGCTTGAACGGGATCGCACGGCCTGGGCCGAGCAGGAGCAGGGCGCCCAGGGCGACGAGGAGCAGTGAAGCCGCCAGTGCGCCTCCAGTCGGGAAGCTCGACCCGGTCTGCGGCAGCACCGCGGGCTGGCTCGAACGAGTCGGCAGCACGGTCGGTGCCTTGCTGCTCGTCGTGGCCGGGGCTCCCTTGGTCGACTCGGTCGGGAGAACCGACGGAGTCTTGGTCGTCTTGGTCGGCTTCGGCGGCTTGGTGGTGGCCGGAGTCGTGACCGGACCTGACGAGGAACCCGATGTCGTCGTGGTCGGCGGCGTCGTTGTCTCGTTCGGCGGGGTCGTGGTGGACGTCTCGCAGACCACCTTGAAGACCTTCGACTTGGCCTTGACGTCCTCGAGCTGGCCGGTCGGCAGCATCTTCCCGTAGAGCGTGGCCTTGTAGTGGCCGTTCTCGACGATGATTCCGGTCGGTCCGTTGAAGTACTCAGTCGCGGCGAACCCACTGCCGTCGGCCGGACCCCAGGCAACTGGCCCGACCGTGCTCGGACCGCCGTTGCCGCCCTGGGGCTCGATGATCACGTAGCCGGTCTGACCGGTCTGGAAGAAGAAGCCCTCGATGTTGAACACACACACCTTGGGGTCGTTGTTGACGGTGCCCGAGGGCGTGCCCTCTTCGTGCACCTTGATCGTGCCCTTGTTGCCGCCCGGGCTCGTCGCGGCAGCGGCAGTGAACGTCGTCTCTTCGGCCGAGGCCGCCAGGCTGAGCATTGGCAGCGGCGCGAGTCCGACCAGGACTGCACCGGCCCAGCGCGCGGCTCGAACGTGTCGGGTGACCCCCATGACGTAGTCCTTCCTCCGCGAGCGGGATCGGTCTCACCGTTCGCTCCCCGTGACCGTCGGGCTCTTCGCCCTCAGGTGACCGCTCTTCGGGTCACGGATCGCAGCTCCCCGGCTCTCACCGTCATCCTAGCGGGGAACCGTCACAGACGGTGGCACCCAAACGGCTGATCCCACTCCGATGCCAACCGTTGTCGTCACTCTCGGTGACCCCTTCGATACGGGGAGGTCAGCCTTTGGTCCCCTGGATGCGCCACCGGATCCCCGACTCGATGAAGTCGTCGATGTCGCCGTCCAGCACGGCGGCGGGGTTGCCGACCTCGTGCTCGGTTCGAAGGTCCTTGAC
>JBAPUB010000239.1:0-2616 GCA_049282455.1 Actinomycetes bacterium | reverse complement strand
CCTGGGGGCTTTCGTCGACGCCCATGACCGGTTGGACCGAGCCCGCCGGCTTTTCGTCACCGCGAACGACGACGACGGGGTCGCCCACGTCGACGAGCTGCTGGCCGAGGTGGATCGCGCCGAGCGCGCAGCACCAGCCGTCCGGTGGGCCTGAATGGAGTCCTTCCTCCAGCAGCAGTTCGAGCTCCAGCTCGCTGAGGCCGCCGAGCGGCTCGCTGAGCGCGCGGTTCACCGGTGCGGCGGAAACGAACAGGCACTGGCCCAGCTCCAGACCGACCCGAACGGTGAAGGTGTCTGGGCGTCCCAGTTCGTCGACGCCTACTTCGCCGAGCAGCTGCTCGACAACCCGGCCGGATCCTGCTTCGTGCTTCAGGCGCTGGTCCGTCGTGAGGTGCCGCACGACCCGGGCGGCGCGGTTGAGCAGGTACTGGGTCGCCTGGCCCGGGTCTCTTTCACCGACGTGCTGACCAAACAGACGGCGCAGCTGCTCCAGCGCGCGCTGGTGTTCGAAGGGTGACCATGACCGCAGACATCGACCAGCTGAGCTTCACCGACCTGGCTCGACGCGTCGACGAGCTGCGCGACCGGGTCGGTCACAGCGACGACCACGTCCGATCACTGCTCGAGGAGACCCTCGCCGCCGTCACGGCGTTCAACCGCGCCGGCCTCGTCACGTTGGTCGGCATGCTGCGCAGCGATCCGGCGGCGTGCGACGTGCTGTACCGCTCCATGGACGAGCCGGACGTCATGGCGCTGCTCGTGGCACACGACATCGTCCACGCCGGTCGGGCTGTCGACGTCCTGCGCGCGGTCGAGCAGATCCGTCCGTACCTCGTGGCCAGCAGCGCCGACGTCGAGGTCGTGAGCGTCGATGACGACGTCGTCACCCTTCGTTTCGGCGGCGGTGGCTGCGGGGGAGTGTCCGAAGAGCTGAAACAAGGGGTACGCGAGGTGCTGATGACCCGGGTGCCGGGTCTTCGGGCTGTCGAGGAAGTCGCTGCCCTCACGACTGCCTCCACTGCGGCGTTCATACCCCTGACGTCCCTCACGGTCGGTCCGTGACCGTATCGGCCACGCAGACCTGGCAGCCGGTTCGTCGCCTCGGCGCGGCCTCACCGGGCGGCCTGGCACTGCCGGCGGCACTGCCGACTCCCTCGCAGATGTATGCACCCCGGGGGGTGTGGACCGACGGACGCCGCATCGTCGTCGCCGACACCGGCAACCACCGTGTGCTGATCTGGCACGACTGGCCCGCCGCCGACGGAGGGCCAGCCGATGTGGTGCTCGGCCAGCCGGACTTCTCCACCGAAGGGCCGGCAGCCGGGGGTCGTGGGCCCGAACGTGGCCTCAACCTGCCGACCGGGGTCGGGGTGGTCGGGGGCCAGCTCGTCGTCGCTGATGCCTGGCACCACCGGCTCGTGGCCTATGACGACCTTCCTCAGACCAGCGACGTCAAGCCGGTCTGGGTCCTCGGCCAGCGCGACCTCACCGTGGTGGAACCCAACGCCGGCGGCGAGCCGTCGTTGTCCACGCTGTTCTGGCCGTTCGGCTTCGGGGCTGTGGGCGAGGTGTTCTGGGTCTGTGACACGGGCAACCGCCGAGTGCTCGGGTGGCACACGGGAAGCGAGACGCTGCCCGAGCCGGGGTCTGCGGCCGACGTGCTGCTCGGCCAGGAGACTGCTGACCGGCGTGCCGACAACCGCGGCGACGATCTGGGCGCCCGGGCCTTCCGTTGGCCTCACGCGGTCACTGGTGACGCACAGGCCCTCTACGTGGCTGATGCCGGTGACCACCGGGTGCTCGGCTGGACCCCACCTCCGAAGTCCGACGTCCCGGCCGATCTCGTGCTCGGCCAGCAGGACTTCGATGTTGCCGCCGAGTTCAAGAACCAGCCGCAAGGAGCGGCCAGGCTCCGCTTCCCGTACTCGTGCGTCAGCGACCACACCCGGCTGTTCGTCGCCGACACGTCCAACAACCGGGTCCTCGTCTGGCACGACCGACCGGTCCAGGGTTCCGGCCACCCTGCCGACGCCGTGCTGGGACAGCCAGACGCGGACTCCAACGGTGAGAACCGATGGGATGCGGTAGCCGACGACAGCTTCTGCTGGCCGTACGGGCTCTCGTTGGCCGGGGACGTCCTGGCCGTGGCGGACTCGGGCAACAACCGCGTGGTCGTGTGGCAGCTGCGATGACCGGACGCGTGGTAGCGGGTGGTCACGAGCGCCGAAGACTCCGCGTCGCCGGCGTGGTGCAAGGCGTCGGGTTCCGGCCCTTCGTCCATCGGCTGGGACACGATCTCGGCCTCAGCGGTCATGTCGGCAACGATGACCACGGCGTCTTCGTCGAAGTCGAGGGTGAACCGACGCTGCTCGACGACTTCGTCTTGCGCCTGGCCACCGAAGCCCCACCGATGGCCCTGGTGGAGTCCGTGGACGGCACGGTTATCGCACCACTCGGAGACCGCTCCTTCGTCATCGTCGAGAGCGTCAGCGGCGGAGCCGGGCCATCGACTGTCGCCCTCGTTCCACCCGACACGGCGTCCTGCCCCGACTGCTGGGCCGAGACGCTCGACCCGGCCGACCGTCGGTACCGCTACCCGTTCACGGCGTGCACCTT
>JBAPUB010000238.1:0-6806 GCA_049282455.1 Actinomycetes bacterium | reverse complement strand
GAGATGTCCGACGCCGAACGGGTGCGGGCCGAGCTGGAGGTGCTCGGGCTCGATGCCAGTCGGCACGTCCTGGAGTCGTTTGCCCCGATGCTGGCGTCGTTGCGGGTGGTCCGGGCCCGCGACCTGCTGGCCCGCCGGTCGGGTGAGCAGATCTTCGTCGCGGGAGTGAAGGTCGCCACCCAGACCCCACCGATCCGATCCGGGCGCCGGGTCGTCTTCGTCACCGTGGACGACGCCACCGGGCCGGTCGACGCCACCTTCTTCGAGGACGCCCAGGGGCCCTACGCGGCCACGTTGTTCCACTCCTGGTTGCTCATGGTCCGCGGGGTGGTGCGGCGCACCGGTCCGCGCGGGGTGTCCCTTCGGGCCACGGGCTGCTGGGAGCTCACCGCGGTGCACGAGGCCTGGCAGACCGGGGGAGAGGCTGCCGTCGGCCAGCTGGTGGACGTGCTGCCGGAAGGGTTCGGCCCGTCGACCGACGAGGACACTGTGGCCGAGGCTGCCGCCAGTCGTTCGCCCCGCCCGGTCACGACCTCTCCCGCGCCCGGTGGCCGGGCCGGTGGGATGGGACGCCGTCGGGTCCTGGTCCATCCCAGCGGGTTCCGGCAGTCACCGTTCGCCGACGTGCGTCCGGCCGGTGACGACGTCAACCAGGGGGCGCCACCGCGCAAGCTGTGGCACGCCAGCCCCGGGAGCGCGGGACACTAGCCCCGATGAGTCGCAAACAGCTGCACCGCGGACCGGTCGGTCCCGGGTCCGACCACGGGTCCGTCGACGACCGTGCCGACGACAGTTTCGACGACCGTTTCGACGACAGCGAGTGCACGATCTTGCACGTCGACATGGATGCGTTCTACGCCTCCGTCGAGCTGTTGGCGCACCCTGAGCTCGTCGGGCGTCCGGTCATCGTGGGCGGTGGCGGCCCTCGAGGTGTCGTCTTGTCGGCCACCTACGAGGCGCGCGCCTTCGGCGTCCACTCGGCCATGCCCACCGGCCGGGCCCGACGGCTGTGCCCGCAGGCCGTCGTCTTGGCCCCGCACCACGAGAGGTACGCGCACGCGTCGGCCGGGGTCATGGCGGTGTTCTCTGCGGTCACCCCCTACGTCGAGCCGCTCAGCCTCGACGAGGCCTTCCTCGACGTCGCAGGAGCCGTGCGCCGGCTGGGGTCGGCCACGGCGATCGCCGAGCAGATCCGTACCCAGGTGGCCGACGAGCAGGGCATCACCTGCTCGGTGGGAGTGGCCACCACCAAGTTCGTGGCCAAGCTGGCCTCGGCGCAGGCCAAGCCCGACGGCGTCATCGTCGTGCCCGCGACCCAGGTCGTGACGTTCCTGCATCCGCTGCCGGTGGGGGCGTTGTGGGGGGTCGGTGAGAAGACCGAGGAGACCTTGCACCGGCTGGGTCTTCGCACCGTCGGAGACCTCGCCAACACCCCGACCTCCACGTTGGAGCGGGCGCTGGGTCCTGCGGCCGGGCGGCACCTGTCCGCCTTGGCGTGGGGTCGTGACGACCGTCGGGTCCAGCCCTACGAGCCGGACAAGAGCCTGGGAGCCGAGCACACGTTCGCTGCCGACGTCGACGACCCCGCCGTCGTGCACCGTGAGCTGCTTCGGCTCAGCGACGCCGTGGCCGCCCGCCTGCGGGCCACCGGCCAGGCTGGCCGGACGGTCAGCCTGAAGGTCCGGTTCGCCGACTTCACGACGATCACCCGGTCCCGCACGCTGCCCGAGCCTGTCGACGTCGCCCGCACGCTGTATGCGGTGTCCCGCGCGCTGTACGAGGCCTTGCACCTGGACCGGGCGCGGATCCGCCTGGTCGGAGTCCGGGTCGAGGGGATCGTTCCTGGCGACGGCCAGCCCCACCAGCTGGCCCTCGACGAGCGACAGCGGGGGTGGCGGGAGGCCGAGCAGGCGATCGACCGGGCCTCGGCACGGTTCGGCGTGGGGTCGGTGAAGCCGGCCAGCCTGGTGCCCGAGCAGCCGTCGGAGGTCCAGAACCCCCGCCGCCGTGCCGACAACTGAGTCAGGAAAGGTCGCCGTTTCGGCTGTCACGGGCCGGGAACGGTTGAGGGTCCCCGACCGTCTTCCCTGTGGTCGGGTTTCACGCAGGCCGATCCCTGCCTATGCTGTCCTTGAGAAGTTGTGCCACCGTTGACCGTCGTCCGAGGTTCGCGAGGAGGAGTCGTGCCACTCTCCGAGCATGAACAACGTCTGCTCGAGCAGATGGAGCGCGCCCTCTACGCCGACGACCCGAAGCTTGCCTCGACCCTGCGCGGTGCTCGCGTGCGCGGCTACGACCGCCGCAAGGTCGTGCTCGGTGTGGTGGGTGTGGTCGTCGGGATCGGGCTGCTGCTCGCCGGGGTGGCCAAGCCGTTCGGCGCCTTGGGCGTCGTCGGATTCCTGGTCATGCTGAGTTCGGCCTGGCTGGTCATGTCCGGCTACCGCTCACGGGCCGCAGCCGCTCCTGCCACCGCGACGGACGGCTCCCCGACAGCGAAGTCGCGCAAGCCGAAGAGTGCTGGCTTCATGAACCGCCTCGAGGAGCGCTGGGACCGACGCCGCAACGAAGGCCAGAACTGAGCTGCGACCAGCCCGACCTCACGACCTGACCGCCCGTCACACCTCGCTGTCACCACCTCGCTGTCACCACCTCAGTGTCCCCACCTCACTCTCGCCACGGTGCGGCCCACCGTGCGCTTGAGGTCGTCGGCGAGCTGCTCCACCCAAAGGCCGCTGCGGCCCCAGCCCAGCTGGAGCCGTTCGCGCGACGACTCCGGCCACCAGATGGCGCGTCGTCGGGCACGCGGCGAGACTGAACGCAGCAGCCGTTTCGTCACGGTGTCAGCGTCGCGCCACACGTTGTGCGCCCCGGGCCCTCGTCCGTCGTCCAACGCCGTGCGTCGCGCGTAGCGACTGTGCTCCAACGCCGTAGCCAGCCGGGACAAGGCCTGCTTGTCCTCTGCCGTGAGGTCGCCGCGCCGGTCCAGCCGTGCGTGGACGTCGCGTGCGGTCTCGGCGGACGACGACGTGAGCTCCAGGTCGGCCATCGTGTCGCGGATCTCCGCCCAGGCGCCCTCCAGGGCCGAGCGCACGTCGAGGGCACGGCGACGACGGCGCCGGATGAGCCTTCTTTCGACCGCCGGTGCGCACAACAGCAGGAGCGTCACCACCGCCACGACGAGCAGGGCGACCCACCAGAACGACCGAGCGGCCGACGTGACCCGTTGGGCAGGCGTGAGCCCGACCCCGAAGTCACCGCCCCTGCGCTGGGCGCGCTCGTCGCCACCGGGCACCGGGGCTTGGTGCGGACCGGAGATTGCCGGGTTGGGCTGGGTTCCTGGGCCGCCGGCCGACCCCGGCTGGTCGCCTCCGGCTGCCGGCACGGGCGCCCAAGCCGGCGACCCTCCTCCGTCACCGCCTCCGGGCGTCGGTTCGAACCGGACCCACCCGACTCCGTCGAACCACAGCTCGGGCCAGGCGTGGGCGTCGTGGGAGGACACCACCCAGGTTCCCGTGGCTCCACCGGAGTCCTGGGATCCCGGGGTGAATCCCACCTGGACCCGCGACGGGATCCCCGCCACGCGTGCCATCAGGGCCATGGTTGCCGCGAACTGCTCGCAGTAGCCGCTGCGGTCCTGGAGAAACGCCGCCAGGTCCGAGGTCGAGTTGCCCGACCGGGTGGCGAGGGAGTACGTGAAGTTCTCGCGGAACCACGTCTGCAGGGCCAGCGCCTTGTCGTAGTCAGTGGTCGCCCCGGCAGTGACGGTGGCTACGGTCGGCGCCAGCAGGGCCGTCACGTCATCGGGAACGGTGAGCATCGGGTCGAGCTGGACCGACGGTGGCCCCGCAGACCGAAGCTCGGTCGCCGTGGGCTCAACATCGAGACTGGTCGCCTGGTAGCTGATGCCGAGGGCGTTGCCGTTGTCGTCTGGAGAGAACACGTCAAAGGTGTTGGCGTCCCACCGCCAGTCGCCAGCGATGACGACTTTCGTGACCGGGTACGGAAGCGGCAGCCGGGGGTCGTTCAGCGCGTCGATGGTGACCGTCGTTGTCACGGTGCTTCGTGGGACCTCCGGCGACAGTCCCGGGGGGGCAGGCAATCCGTCCTGGGCCTGTTGGTCTGCGGAAGCGCCCGTGTCGGCCAGGTCCCACGAGGTGCCGTCGAACCGGTCCAGCGTGGCCAGCCGCAGGTACGAGGGGGTCACGTCCGTCGTGGTGTACGTGAACAGCTCGACGTCGGCGCCGCGACTGATGTCACGCTTGAGGTCGACGATGGGGTTGATGGCCACGACCCGGCGCAAGGAGGTCGGGCCACCGCTGCCGCCCCCGCCGTCGCCTCCTCCGCCACCGAGGATGCTCTCCGACAGTGCGGGCAGAAGCAGAGGGACGGCGACGGCGACCACGAGCGCACCGGCGCCCAGGCGTCGTCCGGTGCCACCGATCTGGAACGGCGCCGGCTGGCTCGGGTCTCCGGTCCGCAGGCGCAGACTGCGTCCCCAGCGGCCGAGGCGGTCGCGGCTCTCGACGAGCAGCAGGCCCAGCCAGCCGATGGCGCACAGGGCGAAGAGCGGCCACGGCACCCCGTCCGGAAGCACCGCGGCAGGAACCAGGTACAGCGCGAGCAGAGGAATGCCAGCCAGGGCGGCCCGACGCCAGCTGGCAGCCAACGCATCGACGAGCACTGCTACCACGGTGACGCCGGCAACGACGAGCAGGCTGGCTCCCGTCGTCGCCGGTACTGGTGGCGCCTCGACCCACACGACATGGCTGCCCTCGCGGACCAGACCTCCCACGGCGTCCCACGCCGCGGGTCCCGGAAGGAGTCCCCACACCGCCGCGTCGCGGACGAACAGCACCGTCAAGGTGAGGAGTGCCGCGAGAACGGTGGCAGCAGTGACGGCAGTGCGCGGCAGCCCGGCGTGCCGGGTCACGCCGCCCACGACCGCCACGAACACGATGATCACGACCGACTGGCCCAGCCACGTCCCCGCTTCGATCGTCGGTGAGATCACCAGGGCGGCCAGGAACGTGGCCAGCGCGGCTGCCCAGGTCAAACGCCACTGGACGCCGACAGTGCGACGGGTCGCCTTCATCACGAGGCCAGTCCGGACGTTCGCAGGTGACCTTGTCCGTGGTAGGCGGCCTGCTGCCAGGCGTCGGCGAGGAGCTGCCGGCGGCCCAGCTGCACGATCCGCCAGCCCGAGGTGCGCAGCAGCGTGGCCGCTTGGTCCGCCTGAACGCGCAGCCGGTCAGCCTTCGGGTCCTGGTCCGGCACCCAGTCGCCCGTCGTCATCAGGACCGCGACACTCGTGCCCATGCCGTGGCGCGCGCGGACCAGCCGCTCGGCGTCGTCGGCGTCGACATGTCCCAAGACGGCCACCATCAGCGAGTCGCCGTGATGGCGTGCGGCCGTAGCGAGTCCTTCCATCGTGTCGGTGCTGCGACTGGTCACGACCGCGAGCGCATCGAGCAGGAATCCTTCGTTGTCGCCCCCGTGCGTGGCCGGCTGGTGGGCCGCGCTGGTGACTTCGGGACCGGACGCCCCGACGAGACGGACGGCGAACCCGCGTCTGCTCAGGTGGACCCCCACGGACGCCGCCGCGCTGACCGCACGTTCGAAGCTCGAGTCGATGCCGCGACCACGATGGGCACGCGAGCGGGTGTCGAGCAGCACCGCGCTTCGCGACTCCCAGGGCTGCTCCTCTCGGCGCACCATCAGCTGGCCCTGACGCGCGGTCGACGGCCAGTGGACCCTACGCAGCTCGTCGCCGCGGCGGTAGTCGCGGACGGCGACGTCGTCCTCTCCGGCAGCTGCTACCGAACGCGCCCGGCTGTCCCCGTGGCCGCTCCAGTCGCCTGCAATGGAGACCGACGGGAGGTACTCGACGGCGGGAGTCACGACGAGGGCGTCGCGTTGGGCGAACGATCGGTCGAGGGCGCACAGTCCGAACGGGTCGGCGACCCGAAGCACCAACGGTCCGACCAGGAACCGCCCTCGCGCGTCAGACCGCACCTCGTAGGAGACATCGCGGTGGCTGCGCGGCGCCAGACGGTCGATGACGAACCGTGGACGGGCGCCGAGCTCCAACGGAACGCGGTCCTCGACCAGGAGAAGGCCGGTCGGCAGCGCGGCGATGTTCTCCAGCCGCAGCACGATCGAGCTGGCCTCACCGACCGGTACCCGGGAGGGCTCGACCCTGCGGTTGCACGCCAGCCGGAACCGGGTGCGAGAGACGCTGAGCGCAGACAGCAGCGGCAGCGCGGTGACGAGGATCCCCACCCGCAGGACGTCGCTCTGCCCGAACACCAGGGCCATGATCGATGCCGTGACGCCAACGGTCAGGAAGGTGCGACCGCGAGGAGTCAGTGCCGACAGCGCCGCACGCATGGCAGCCTCGTCAGCTGCCCGGTACCGGGGTCGACTCGACGATCCGCTCGACGACTACCTCAGGGGTACGGCGGGCGATCTGTGCCTCGGCGGTCGGGAGAAGACGATGGGCCAGGACAGGCACGGCCAAGGCGCGAACATCGTCGGGAACGACGTAGTCGCGCCCGTCGAGGGCCGCTGCCGCCTTCGACGCCCGGATGAGCTGGAGGGTCGCCCGAGGCGACGCTCCGAGGCGCAGGTCGTTGGACGTGCGGGTGGCGGTGACCAAGGCGATGGCGTACCGGTGCACGTCGTCGCTGACGTAGACCCGTCGTACGACAGCGATGGCGGCCATGACCTGGTCGGCCGTCGCCACGGCGTCCATCGACTCGAGGGGACTCCTGCCGGCGTGGTTCTGGAGCATGGCGAGCTCGGCTCCG
>JBAPUB010000237.1:0-5473 GCA_049282455.1 Actinomycetes bacterium | reverse complement strand
CGTGGCGGTCCTGCTAGTGCAGGACCGGGAACGGCGACAAGACGACGGCGTCCAAGCTGACCGATCGCCAGGTCTTGGTCGGCGTCTTCTTCACCACGCGAAGCTCGACGTCTCCGTGCCGGGTCGTGGGGAAGGTGTGGCTGTACACGATCGCTCGACCGGGCTTGCGGCTGTGCAAGGACACGGTGTCGATGTGCTTGCCGTTGACGATCACCGCGAGCTCTCCGCCGGAGGGACCCTTGCGGCCCCACACGACGATGGTGCGTACAGCGGCGTGCCTCAACCGGAGCTTCGCACCCGGTGTGCTGGCCCAGATCCCGGTGCCTGCGTAGAAGCCGTCGATCCGGACCCGGTGCCAGTCGCCGATCGCCCGGAAGTCGCGGTCGTCCAGTGCGCGGGACCGGCAGCCGGTGCCGCTCCACTTCGACCGGTTGCCGGCCCGGTCGGTCGCGCGGACCCGGACGCACACCGACTCACCACGCCCCAGGCTGAGCGTCTGGTGGTGGGCCCGGGTCACGGCGCGATCGCGCCACCGGCCGAGCGTCGAGGCAGGTCGCGAGTGGCGGGTCTGGACCTGGTAGCGCACGGGCAGCGGCTCGTCGTTGGTGATCTTCCACGACAGTGGGACGTCACCGGAGAACTGGAGGAGCCGGCCCCGCAGCCCCGACACGGCCCTGGGTGCCACGCGGTCGATGTAGAGGGCACGCGCGACCGTGTTCGTTCCGCCGGCCGTCGTGGCCTTGACCTTCAGCTTGTACTTGGCCATCGACGCTCCGGTCGGCAGCGTCACCTTGAAGGACGAGGGGCACGGCAGCCAGAAGCTCAGGACGGTCGCGCCGTCGAGCAGGCGGCACTGGACCGTAGCACTGGGGCTGGACGCGACGGTCGTGGCGACCGGCACCCCGCCTTGGCTGGACACCGGTGACGTCGTCACCGCCAGTCGGGGGAACGTCGTCCAGAAGTGCCGGCGCGCCGTCAGGAAGTGCGCATTCACGTCGACGGCTCGGAAGATGAGCGTGGCATCACCAGCGGGGAGCACACCTGCGAACTTGTACGCGGTTCCGTTGTTCACGGTCGGGCGGCAGGGCACGCGCTTGCCGTTGAGCGTGCACGAGGTGCGAAGCAGCTCAGCGCGGTCCGCGACGCCGAAGGTCACCGCGCGGGTGCTGCTCCCGTCGGTCACACGTCCCCACTCGGGGAGGGTCGCCACCTTGATGTAGGCGTGTGGCTTCTTGCCCTGACGGGCGACGGTCCACCCCTTGCCGGACGCGTCGAAGCCTCCCTGAGGGTCGACCGCACGCACCGAGAACCTGTGCGTCCCCGCGGCCGCTGCGTACGGGAGAGCCACACCAGGACGGCAGGGGACGAACTCGCCGTCGACGTAGCAAGTGAGTGTCAGGTTGGCCGTCGCGGTGTCGGGGTCGGTGGCGGTGAACTTCAGAGAGGTGAGGCCGGTAGCAGACGGCGAACCGATCGTGATGGCCACCACGGGCGGGGCCGAGGCGGCCGCGCCTGAGGACAGCGGAACGACCGAGGCGCCGGCGCACAGCACCACGGCGATGACAGAGGTGATCGTGCGAGACATGGACACCATGGGCTTCCGGCTGAGGGCAGGCACCTGTGATCGTCGCGGCCCGCGGTCACCCTCGGTAGCCAGCACGGCGGCGTTCACCCGGATGGCCTAACCGAGTCAGATCAAGAGGCCGCAGGCGACCCGGCCGGCGTCCAGCTCGATGCGGCGGGTGACGTGGACGGCGTCGAGCAGGCGGCGGTCGTGGGAGACCAGCAGCATCGTGCCGTCGTAGGAGTCCAGGGCGGACTCGAGCTGCTCGATCGCGGGAAGGTCGAGGTGGTTCGTCGGCTCGTCGAGCACGAGCAGGTTGACGCCGCGGGCCTGCAGGAGCGCGAGGGCGGCGCGCGTGCGCTCGCCCGGCGACAGGGTCGAGGCGGGACGGCGCACGTGGTCGGCGCCGAGCCCGAACTTCGCAAGCAGCGTTCGTACCTCGGCGTCCGGCCACTCAGGCACCTGCTCGCTGAACGCCCGGGCCAGCGTCGCGTCGCCGAGGAACAGGCCCCTGGCCTGGTCGACTTCGCCGACCTCCACCCCCGAGCCCAGCGACGCGGAGCCTTCGGTCACCGGCAGCCGCCCGAGCAGGACGGCGAGCAGGGTCGACTTGCCCGACCCGTTGGCCCCGACGATGGCGACGCGGTCGCCTCGGTCGATCTGCAGGTCGACCGGTCCCAGCCGGAACGACCCGCGCTCGACGGTGGCGCCGCGCAGCACGGCGACGACCTCACCGGACCGGGTCGCCCCCGCGATGGACATCTGCAGCTGCCACTCCTTGCGTGGCTCGTCGACGACGTCGAGGCGCTCGAGCAGCCGTTCGGTCTGGCGTGCCTTCGACGCCTGCTTCTCGGTCTGGTCGATGCGGAAGCCTCGGGCGGCCCGGTCGTTGTCGCGCGGGTTGCGCTTCTCGCGCGCGATGCCCTTGTCGCTCCAGGCCCGTTGGGTGCGGGCACGTTCCTTCAGGTCGCCGACGGTCTCGGCGTACTCGTCGTAGGCCTCGCGGGCCTGACGCCGGGCGCGCTCTCGTTCGGCGAGGTACGCGTCGTAGCCGCCGCCGTAGACGTTCACCGCCTGCTGGGCCAGGTCGAGCTCGACGACGCGGGTCACCGACCGGGCGAGGAACTCGCGGTCGTGGCTGACCAGGACGACGGGGACGCGCAGTCCGCGGACGAACGACTCCAGGCGCGCCAGGCCGTCCAGGTCGAGGTCGTTGGTGGGCTCGTCGAGGAGCAGGACGTCGTAGCGGCTGAGCAGCAGGCTGGCCAGGGAGACCCGGGCGGCCTGGCCGCCGGACAGGGCGAGCGTGGGCTGGTCGAGGTCGACGTCGAGCCCGAGGTCGGCCACGACCTGCGCGGCGCGTTCGTCGAGGTCGGCCCCGCCCAGCGACAGCCAGCGGTCCAGCGCTGCCGCGTACGCGTCGTCCGCACCGGGCTCGCCTGCGGCGAGGGAGTGGGCGGCGGCGTCCATGGCGGTGTGGGCGTCGGTGACGCCGGTGCGGCGTCCGAGGAAGGCAGCGACGGTCTCACCGGGACGCCGGTCCGGCTCCTGCGGCAGGTAGCCGACGGTGGCGGTGGGCGGGTTGAGCTGCACCGTGCCGTCGTCGGGGGCGACCAGCCCGGCGAGGGTTCGCAGCAGCGTCGATTTGCCGGCACCGTTGACGCCGACGAGCCCGACCACGTCACCGGGTGCAACGACGAGGTCGAGGCCGGAGAAGAGCAGTGTGGCGCCGTGCCCTGCTGCGAGTCCACGGGCCACCAACGTCGTCACGGGTGTCGACGGTATGCGACGAACCCCGCGGGAACCCAACGGGTTTCACCTACCCTGACGGGATGAGCCACCGCGGGAGGGTTGTCGGCATTGCTGCCGCTGTGGTGGTCGTGCTCGTCGGTATCGGCGTCGTTGCCGGTCCGTCGGTCGCGCTACGACTGATGCATCTGCGCAACGAGGCCGCGTTCCGCGACTACGTCTCCACGTACGTGGGCGACTGGGGCAGCAGCGAGAACCCCAACGGACCAGCGCTCGACCGGATCTGGGTGCGCACCCATCCCGACCTCGTCCAGGCCGAGGGCGACCGAGCCTGCGAGTGGCTGGCCCGGCAACCGAAGGCGCCACGGGTGGACCCCTCGGGAGACACGTCAGTGGGCGCGATGATGACGCGCTACCGCAAGGAGACCCGGTCGACGTCCCGGGAGATCGGGCTGGCCCCGACCGCGCAGGGAACCATCGTCTCCGGGGCGTGGGCGTACCTGTGCTGGTGGGACCGGCGGACCCACACGGCACCGCGGACGCTCACCGAGGACTAGCGCCCCCCGTCTCACCTGCGGCTGAATGCCGCACCCGGTGTCACCGAGCGGCGGACTCGGACCGGTCGCGGATGCCCAGGAGCATGCGGCGCATCATCGGGAAGTCGCCGACCTCCAGCAGCGTCACGGTGGCCAGGACGCCGAGGCTTCGCCAGTCGTAGTGCTGCCGGAGCCGGGTGACCAGGCGGGTGCGCCGGCCGTCGTCCACGGGGGTGAGCCGCCAGCTCCAGGTGGAGTCGGCCTTGGTCCACAGCAGCTCGCGCGGCTCGTCGAGGGTCTTCAGCCGGAAGTACATGCCCTCGCGGAGAGGGTCGACCATCGGCGCGGCGACGTCACCGACTTGCGGGTGCTGCCACTCGACGATCACCTCGTCGGAGCTGTGTCGTCCCGGGTTGTCCAGCCGGTCGTAGGAGTAGAAGCCTGCGCGGCCGATGCCGACCTGCACGAGCCAGGTCCACACGGTCGAGGGCGGTGCGTCGATGGTCAGCGCGCGGGTGGCGGTGAACTGCGACGACGGCACGCGTTCGTCGCCTGGCATGGGCGCTGCCACCTCGTCGGAGGTCGCGCCCCAGCGCTGGTGCCAGCGCCGGTAGAGCGCGAGCTCGACGGCGACCGCTGCCAAGGCCATCGGCCACAAAGCGCTGCGCTTCCTCACGGCACAACCCTGTCACGGCGATCACACGCGGCGCCCAGAGTTCGGGTGTTCGGGGCTTCGCAACCGCTCTGACTACGGTAGACAAGCGGGATGACAAACGACGCCGACGTCATCGTGGTCGGGGCCGGCCTGGCTGGGCTGCGCGCCGCGCGCGACCTCGCCGAGCAGGGTCGCCGAGTTCTCGTGCTCGAGTCACGCGACCGGGTCGGCGGGCGAGGTTGGACCTCGACCTTCCCCGGCACCGACGTGCCCGTCGAAATGGGGGGTGCGTGGTTCACCCCGCGCCAGCCGTTGGCTGCTGCTGAGATCGAGCGGTACGGCATCGGCGTCCGGACGTTCGAGCCGGTGACGCACACGCGGTGGCTGACCGACGGGCAGCTGCGAATGGACGCTCCATTCCCGCCCGACGATGCCCGCTGCGTGGCCCAGTGGCAGCGCGTGCAGGACGACGCTGCAGCGATGGCTGCCGGCGTCGACGACGTCCGGTGGGCGCTGTCCCTCGACGACTACCTCGCCTCGATCGATGCTGCGCCGGCGATCGCCGACCTGCTCTACGGCTGGTGGTCGATCACCGGAGGCGGCAGCCCGGCGCGCGGCTGCATTGAGGGGGTGCTCTTCGCGATCGCCTACGAAGGCCCGGTCGGCGACATGGGCTACCTGCGCTACGCGCCTGCTGCGGGATGGTCGGCCCTGGCCGAGGCGATGGCAGCCACACCGGGCATCGATCTGCGCCTGGAGACTCGCGTCGCCGAGGTCGTGCAGGACGACGACGGGGTCACGGTGGTGACCGAGCAGGGCAGGCACCGGACAGGCGCCGCGGTGGTGGCCGTTCCGGTGAACGCATTGCCGCAGATCGGGTTCAACCCACCTCCCCCTGCGCGGACGGCACAGGCGTTCGGCATGAGTATGGGGAAGGCGTTCAAGGTGTGGCTGCTCGCACGCGGGGTG
>JBAPUB010000236.1:0-1946 GCA_049282455.1 Actinomycetes bacterium | reverse complement strand
CGCGGATGTGGGGCGAGGAATTCCTGCCACAGCCGTCGATACTCCCGCAGTGCGATCTGCTGATTACCCATGGGGGAAACAACACCGTGACCGAAGGATTCAACTTCGGGCTGCCGATGATCGTTCTCCCGCTCTTCTGGGACCAGTACGACAATGCGCAGCGGGTACAAGAGCTCGGTTTCGGCAGGCGCCTCGAAACGTACGGGGCAACGCAGGACGAAATCGTGGCTGCGGTGGACGCGCTCCTGGCAGACAACGCGCTTAGGGCCCGTATGACGAAGGTCTCGGGCCGGCTGAGGTCCGCGCCCGCCCAGGAGAAGGCAGCGGACGTTGTCGAGCGTCTCGCCAATATGACTAGCTAGGACCCGGCGGGTTGGCGCTGAGTGGTGCAGTGAACGCCACCACCGTCGCAGAGGGATGGGGCGCACATCGTTCGTTCGAGGCTGAACCAGGTCGATCGCTGCCAACCCGGTCGCCAATGGACGTGGTGAGATTCGAAGCCGCGTCAGACTTCGGATTGGCGAGAGATCACGCGAAGGAGATTCGCAACGATGTCGTCGCACTTGCTTTAGCCAGTGGACTTGTCGCTGCGTCTCAGGTCGGTGCTCCGATCGCCAACTTCACGATCACACCAATGAGACAGTCACCGTGTGACTGCGAATCACGGTGGGTTTTGGCGCTGGTTCGGCCCCAATAGGAAAGTCTGGGAATGACTTCCTGGCTCTGGGTCCGCTGGCGGGCGCGGTTGAGTCCGCGGTGGAGCTTGGCCGCGCCGAAGTCCCAGACACCGACCATGTGACCGATTTCGCTTCGTAGGTTCTGGGTCGTTCGCCTGTTGCAGCAGGTGCTCTGGCGGGCCTACCCTTAGTTGTAGTGGGCAATCGGTAGATCGGCTCATGCGGTTCAGGACGGGGGTTCCCCGTGGAATCCGTGGACAGAGCAGCAGACCGTACGAGGCCGGCCCCGACCATCAGTGACATGTCCGTGCCGCGCCGAAGAGGCCTCGGTTACGCAATCGGGGACCTCGGTCTCTCGATCGCGTACTTCGCGGTCGGGTTCTTCTTCCTCTTCTACCTGACCCACTTGCTCGGCCTGCCGCCGGCGGTTGCAGGTGTCGTGATCCTCATCGGCAAACTATGGGACGGTGTGAACGATCCCCTGATCGGCGTGATGGTCGACCGGACGCATTCACGTCATGGTCGGAAGCGGGCCTACCTGCTGTATGGCGCGGTGCCTTTCGGGCTGAGTTTCGTGCTCCTGTGGTGGATACCCGTCGGGCAGACCGACTCCACCACAGCCATTATTGCCGCCACGCTTTTCCTGCTGTTCGCCACGGCGTACTCGTTGGTGGGCGTGCCCTATCAGGCGCTCGTCCCGGTCATCACATCGGACTATGACGAGCGCACCCGGTTGGTGGGCTACAAGGCGATCTTCTCGGCACTCGGCGCGGTCCTTGGAGGAGGCATCGCGCTGGCTGTGTCATCGCAAACGGATGTCCAAACAGCGCTCCGCACGATGGCCATTGTATTCGGTGTCACGATCGCTGCAACAACCCTGTGGGCGGCCCACGCGACCGCCCACTACACCCAACGCGACACAGTCGAGATCGCTCCGGTGCCACTGGTCAGGTACTTCACCATCCTCACTGAGCGAAGCGTCGCCGTGCTCATGTCCTACAAGGTCCTGAGTGCGGTCGCGACGGGAGTCCTCACTGCCTCGCTGCCATTCTTCGCCCTGGACGTGGTGGGTTCTGCTTCAACTGCGACCTTCGCCCTGGCCGCCTACACCATTGTCGGTGCGGCAATGGTCCCGGTGTGGAATGGGATGACGCACCACTTCGACAAACGGCGCCTGATGCTCGTCTCGAGTTGTGCCGCATCCCTGGTTCTGTTGGTGGTGGGGCTCCTCGCCACTACCGGCAGCACACTGATATTCATTCTCGGCTC
>JBAPUB010000235.1:0-1792 GCA_049282455.1 Actinomycetes bacterium | reverse complement strand
CCGTCGCGACTCATCGTGGTCCAGGGTCCCACGGATCAGCCGAACGGTGCTGATTGGGCGTTCCGCCGCCCATGAGCGTGTCTGTTGTGTTGGAATGACACGCATGTCCGACCAGCTTCAGTCCCTCGGCGAGGTACTGGCCGACGCCGAGCGCCAGCTGGGCCGCGGCGTCTCTGCCGCGGCACGTGTCACGCCCATCGGATTCCAGCCTCTCGACGGTTACCTTGGTGGCGGTCTTAGGGCCGGCGAGCTCAGCCTTCTCGGCGGGCCCCAGGGGCTCGGCAAGACGACCATGGCCCTGCAGATGCTCCGCAACGTGGTGGCGGCCGGAGGGGTGGGCATCTACTTCTCGTTCGAGCATGACGCAGCGACCGTGCTCGAGCGCTTCATCGGCATCGAGTCCGGTGCCCGAGACGGAGTCGAAGGGATCCCGATTCGCCGGGTTCGCGACGCCATGGAGAACGCCGAAGGGCGCGCCGTCTCCCTCGCCGAGCGAATGGCCAACCTCCCCGGTGGGGTCGAGGCCCTCCAGGCCGTCGAGGCCTACGCACCGAGACTGTTCGTCCACCGGTCGAGTGGGAGTCTGACCGATGTCCGTTCGATCCGCACGGTGATCGAGCAGGCGCAGGCCACCGTGGGGGTCGCAGATCTCGTCGTCATCGACTACCTGCAGAAGATCCCGGTTCTCCTGTCCGTCGCGTCTGAGGACGACCGCATTACCCAGGTCACCGAAGGACTCAAGGACCTCGCCCTCGACATGGAGGTTCCGGTTCTCGCCGTCGTCGCCGCGGACAAGGACGGGATCACGTCCGGGCGCCGCATGCGTGTGTACCACCTGCGCGGCGCTGCAGCCCTGGCCTACGAGGCCGATGTCGTTCTGGTGCTCAACGACAAGTACGACGTCGTCGCTCGCCACCACTTGGTCTTCGACGTGGGCAACGCGGAGCGCTTCCGCAACTTCGCCGTCGTGACGATCGAGAAGAACCGCACCGGCCTGGACCGCATCGAGCTGGAGTTCCGCAAGCGCTTCGAGCAGGGCCGCTTCGAGACCGAGGGACAGCCGGTCAACGAGCAGCTCGTCGACGAGCGGGTGTTCGTCGAGTAGCTGCTACTCGTTGTCCTGCATCGGCTCGAGGACTCGGGCCAGGGCCCGCAGGTTGATGGCCTCCTGGAGGAGCGGACCTGCTTCGCGAGCCAGAGCCGCGAGCTGGGCCAGGTCGGTCTCGTCGAACGACGGGTCGTCGTCGCGGGCGAGGACAAGGATCGCGCCGACCATGGGGACCGGCACGGCGAGCAGATGCCGTCGGCTCGCCAGCGGGGCCCCTCGCAGCGCGTGTCGCGCGATGTCGCTGCCCTCGACGATGACTCCGCGGCTGTCCTCGGCGACCCGTTGGACCAGCCACGAGTCCGCGGTCAGCTGGTAGCGGACCTCCAGGGGTCGCAGGCCATGACCGGCCGCGACCCGCCAGGCGTCACCGTCGGGGACCATCAGAGCGGCCCCATCGACCCGGAGCCGGGTGAGGGCGTCGGCCACGACGACGTCAGCCGTCTCGGCCAGGCCGTAGAGCTGGTCGCGCAGCGGGAGCAGCGCTGCCACGAGCTCGCCCGGCGCAGCCCAGACGGGCGCCGATTCGGGGACCGACAGGAGCTCGCGCCTCAGGTCGGTGGGTTCCGGCTCCGGCTCTGGCACCGGCTCGGGCACCGGCTCGGCCACCACGAGCGGCTGCGGCTCTGGCTCCGGCTCGGGCACCGGCTCGGCCACCACGAGCGGCTCCGGCTCTGGCTCTGGCAC
>JBAPUB010000234.1:0-6345 GCA_049282455.1 Actinomycetes bacterium | reverse complement strand
ACGAGGAAGACCGCCGTGCAGTCAGGGTGCTGGTCGAGGGCACGGCGCACGCGGTCGACCGGGACACCGACCGGCAGCCCGACCGTCGGTTCGACGTCGGGAGTGACCCACACCGGAACCAGACCGGCCAGGACCAGCCCGATCAGCATCGACCGGTGGAGGTTGCGGTTGACGACGACCTTGTCCCCCGGCCGGGCCACTGCCAGGCACAGAGCCTGGTTCCCGTGGGTCGACCCACCGACGGAGATCCGGGCCCAGTCGGCGCCCCACAGGGCCGCCAGGCGACGCTCCGCCTCGTCGAGTCGCCCGTGCCGCGACCGGATCGTGTCGACTCCGCCGTACAGCGGCAGGTCTCCCGCCACGACGTCGCCCACCAGGTCGGTCCGCCCCTTGTGTCCCGGGGTGGTCCACGCCGAAGGACGCTCGGAGCGGTAGCGCAGCCACCCGTCCAGCAGCGGAGCATCGCGTCTCAGCGACGACGGGTCGCCACTCACTCGACGACGACCTGCAAGGTGCCAAGCGACGGGTCGGCCGCGTAGCGCACGAGGGCGCCGTCGGCCTTCACATCACGAAGGGCCTTGAGCGTCTCGGCCGTCACCCGTTCGCCGGGGGCCAGCACCGGGACTCCCGGAGGGTAGGGAGCCACGATCTCGGCGGAGACCCGCCCGACGGCGTCGTCTGCCGACACCGTCTCGTGCTGGGCGAAGAACGCGTCTCGGGGCCGCACCACCGTCTCCGGCTCGACGGTCCATGCCACGTGGGGCCGAACGGTGCGCGCCGGTCCGCGTCGACTCTCCAGGGCGGCCTCGAAGGCTGCAACGAACCCGTCGACGTCGATCTCGTCGTCGAAGATCGACAGAGTGGCCACGACCGTGTCCCGGTCGGAGTACTCGATCGGGAAGCCGGCGTCGCTGAGGTCGTCGTCCAGCTGCACACCGTCGGCACCGGTCCCCGAGACGCCGAGCACGATCTTGGTGGGGTCGAACCTGGTCCCCGGTGGAAGCACGGAAGCGTCGACCACCTGCAGCCCGTCGACGCTGCGGAGTCGGTCCCGGCCACGGTCACAGATGCGCACCGTCTCCTCCAGAAGTGCGCGTCCGTCGCGGGCGAGCAGCGCGCGGGTCGCGTCAATGCTTCCGACGATCTGACCAGCCGGGCTGGTCGTGTGCGTCGCGTCGAACGCCCGCTCGAGCCGGTCGATGTCGAAGCGCTCGCTGCGGGCCACGACCAGCGCCGACTGCGTGTAGCCGGTCAACGCCTTGTGGACGCTGGTCACGAGGGCATCGGCACCTAGCTGGAGGGCATGGGGTGGGACGTCGGGGTGGAAGCCGAAGTGCCCACCCCAGGCCTGGTCGACGACGAGAGGAATCCCGTACGCATGCACCACGTCTGCGTGGTCCTCGATGTGGCTGACCGTGCCCACGTATGAGGGGTCCACCAGGAACACGGCCTTCGCCTCGGGATGACGCTCGAGGGCCGCGGCGACGCGCTCGGCGCGGACTCCGACCGGAAGACCGACGTGCGGGTCGATGTCGGGGGTGACCCAGACCGGCTTGAGCCCGGCCAGAACCATGCCCAGCAGAAGCGACCGGTGCAGCATGCGACTGACGATGACGGTGTCCCCCGGGGCTCCCACCCCCAAGGACAGGGCCTGGTTGGCGTGCGTGGAGCCGGCCACCGAGAACCGGCACCAGTCACCACCCCACAGCTGCGCAGCCTTGGACTCGGCCGCCTCGAGCCGACCGTGGCGCCCGCGGATCGTGTCGACCCCCCCGTACAAGGTCACGTCTCCTTGGAGCACCGCTCCCATGCGCTTGGTCCTCGTCTTGTGACCGGGAGTGTGCAGCGGCGTGACCTCGCTCTCGAGGTAGCTCAGGTACCCGTCGAGCAACGGAGCGTCACCCCGCAGACCGAGCGGGTCGAGGGGGTCGATGAGTTCAGGGGTCGTCACGGGTCGACCCTAACGGCCCCGTACGCTCGCAGACGTGGCACGCGTAGTCGTGGTCGGCGCAGGTATGGGTGGTATGGCAGCGGCCGCGCGGCTCTCGGCCCAGGGACACCACGTGCACGTCGTCGAGCAGGCGTCCACGTACGGCGGCAAGGTCGGTCGGTACGAGCGCGACGGCTTCGTGTTCGACACAGGTCCGTCACTGGTGACCTTGCCCGCGGTCTACCGAGACCTCTTCCTCAAGACTGCCGTTCGGCGTGCCAACGCCTCGCTGGAGGACAACCTCGACCTGATCGGCCTCGATCCCGCCTTCGGCTACCGCTGGGCCGACGGCACGAGCGCGGTCCTGCCCGGCGCCAACCACACGCGGGTCGCCCAGGCTCTCGACGAGGCGCTCGGCGGCGACGCGGGTGCCCAGTGGAACGCGTTCAGCCGTCGCGCTGCCGCGATGTGGGCCGCGACCCGCGTGCCCTTCCTCGAAAGCCCCCTGACGCCGGCAGACCTCGTGCGCTACAGCCGTCGGCTCGGCGACCTGCGAACCATCGCACCCTGGTCCTCGCTGCGCGGACTCGGGCGCCAGTACCTCACCGATCCGAGACTGGCCACGCTCCTCGACCGTTACGCCACCTACGCAGGATCCGATCCCCGACGCTCGCCTGCTGCGCTGGCCGTCATCCCGTACGTGGAGCAGACGTTCGGCGCCTGGCACGTCGGCGGTGGTGTCCGGGTGCTCGCCGATGCGCTGTACCGACGCTGCCTTGACCGCGGTGTCACGTTCGCCTTCGACGCCGCCGTCACGGCAATCGTCACAGACGCTGACGCTGTGTCTGGAGTGCGGTTCCGTGACGGCTCAACGACAGCCGCCCAGGTCGTCGTCGCAGACGCCGACGCATCCGACGTCTACGGCAACCTTCTGGACGACGCCCGCGGACGGCGTCCACTGCGGAAGCTGCAGCGTGCCACCCCCTCGCTGGCTGGTTTCGTCGTTCTCTTGGCCCTGCGGGGGCGTACGCCGGGGATCCAGCACCACAACGTGTGGTTCACCGACGACTACGACACGGAGTTCGACTCGGTCTTCGGGGGACGAGTCGTTGACGACCCCACCGTCTACGCCTGCGTTCCTGACGATCAGGCCATGCGACCCGACGACGAACATGAGTCCTGGTTCGTGCTGGTGAACGCCCCACGACACGACCCCGGACGCGGGGTCGACTGGACAGCACCTCACGTGGTCGATCGATACGCCGACCACATCCTCAACATCCTGGCGAGTCGGGGCGCCGACGTGCGAGACCGAGTCCTGTGGCGAGAGATCAGGACCCCGGCCGACCTCGAGCACGACGTGCGGGCCCCCGGAGGTTCCATCTACGGCACGTCGAGCAACGGGGTGCGGGCCGCCTTCCTTCGTCCTGCGAACCGCTCCCCCGTGCCCGGCTTGTTCCTCGTCGGCGGATCGGCACACCCTGGCGGAGGGCTGCCTCTCGTGGGTCTCGGCGCGGCCATCGTGGCCCAGCAGATCGGCTCCGCCTGACCGTCCCCGGCATCGACGGGTGAGTCAGGGCCGGTGTTCGAGGTCCAGGTTGGCGTAGATGTCGCGCGTTGCCGTCGACCGGTTCAGCGTGTAGAAGTGCAGCCCCGGCGCCCCGCCGTCCAGGAGCTTCTGCGCCAGCGCCGTCGCGAGGTCGACGCCCAGAGCACGCACAGCGGCCGCGTCGTGCTCGACGTCGTGAAGTCGGTCGAGCAGCCATTCCGGCAACGCCGTTCCCGACAGCTCGGTGAACCGCTTGATCTGGGACACGTTGGTCACCGGCATGAGTCCCGGGACGATCGGCACGGTGCAGCCGAAGCGCGCAGCCCGGTCCACGAGCCGGAAGTACGGGTCGGGCTCGAAGAAGAACTGGGTGACCGCGAAGTCAGCTCCGGCAGCCACCTTGCGGGCCAGGCGTCGGGCGTCGGTGTCGAGGTCGGGCGACTCGGGGTGCCCCTCCGGGAAGGCTGCGACCCCGACACAGAAGTCGCCGAGCGACTTCACCAACGACACCAGCTGGTCCGCGTGCTCGAGACCACCCGGGTGTGGCTGCCACGGCGTGCCCAACCCGCCCGGTGGGTCGCCGCGCAGCGCGAGCACGTTGCGGACTCCAGCGGCGGCGTAGTGCCCGACGACCTGCCGCAGCTCTGCGGCCGATGCACCGACGCAGGTGAGGTGGCCGACCGGGGTGAGTGTGGTCGACGCAGCGACCTGCTCGGTGAGCCGAACGGTGCGGTCGCGGGTCGTGCCGCCCGCTCCGTAGGTGACCGAGACGAACGTCGGCGACAGCCCCTCGAGCTCGCGCAGCGCCTTCCAGAGCTGGAGTTCCCCTTCGTCGGTCTTGGGTGGGAAGAACTCAAAGGACCACGAGTGCCGGCCTGACGCCAGCAGCTCGGCGACCGTGGCAGCCCCGCCAGGCATGGTTGTCGCGACGCCGTGAGCCATGGTCCAACCCTAGGTCGATGACCGGTGCGCTGGACCTGCGGGGGCGACGCCCCGCGGCTACTCTCAAGAGGTGGTTGCTTCCGTGCTCGACGCAGAAGGACTACGAGATCGGGTCCACAAGCAGCTCGACGCGTTCCTCACGACGCAGGCGCCGATCCTCGAGAACGTGAGCGACGACCTCGCTCCGCTGCTCGACGCTCTCTCCGGGCTGCTGGCCGGTGGCAAGCGTCTTCGTCCGGCTTTCTGCTACTGGGGCTGGCGGGGGGCCGGGGCTGCTGACACCGAGGAGATCCTGGCCGCCGCCGCGGCACTGGAGCTGATCCAGGCGTGCGCGCTGATCCACGACGACGTCATGGACGGCTCGGACACCCGCCGGGGCCAGCCGAGCGTGCACCACCGGTTCGCCGGACTGCATCGAAGCTCGCAGTGGTTCGGCTCGCCGGAGTCGTTCGGCACCGGTGCGGCAATCCTGCTCGGTGACCTCTCGTTGTCCTGGTCAGACGAGCTCTTCTTCCGCAGCGGGCTGCCTCCTGACTCGCTCCTGCGGGCGAAACCGGTGTTCGACGAGATGCGCACCGAGCTCATGGCCGGTCAGTATCTCGACCTGCTCGAGCAGGCCCGCGGGGGCGGATCGGTCGAACGGGCCATGCGCGTGGCCAGGTACAAGGCGGCCAAGTACACGATTGAGCGCCCGCTACACCTCGGCGGGATCCTGGCCGGGGCCCCGCCCGAGCTCATCGAGACCTACTCCGCCTACGGCCTACCCCTGGGCGAGGCCTTCCAGCTCAGGGACGACGTCCTCGGCGTGTTCGGCGACCCGAGCGAGACCGGGAAGCCGGCTGGCGACGACCTGCGTGAGGGCAAGCGCACGGTGCTCGTGGCAGTGGCCCTGAAGCAGGCGTCACCAGCCCAAGAGGCGGTCGTGAGACGCCATCTCGGTGACCCGCATCTGAGTCGGCCCGGCGTCGACGCGTTGCGCGAGGTCATCGTCGAGACGGGTGCGCTCGACCACGTCGAGACCCTGATCAACGCTCTCACCGACCAGGCCCTGGCGGCCCTCACCCCTGTGGCGGACCCGGCTCGCGACGTCCTGGCTCAGCTGGCGGTCGCCGCCACCGCTCGACGCGTCTAGCCTCGACTCATGCGCCTGGTCACCGGACGGACCGACCGCGTCGTCGTGGTCGGTGCCGGGCTGGCAGGCCTGTCGGCCGCAATGAGGCTCAGCGGCGCCGGACGCAGCGTCACCGTGGTCGAACGCGAGGCACTCCCGGGTGGACGTGCCGGTGTGATCACCGACAGCGGTTTCACCTTCGACAACGGGCCGACCGTGCTGACCATGCCCGACCTCATCGCCGACGCCTTCGACTGCGTCGGTGAGGACCTCGACGACTGGCTCGACCTCGAGCGGATCGACCCTCTGTACCGGGCCTGGTTCCCCGACGGCTCGTCACTGGATGTTCGAGCCGACGTCGATGACATGGCTGCCGAGGTCGCGCGGGTCTGTGGCCCCGCGGAGGCCCAGGGATACCGCCGGTACGTGGAGTTCGTCTCGTCGTTGTACCGGTACGAGATGAACGACTTCATCGACCGGAACATCGACTCGCCGCTCGACCTGCTCACCCCCAACCTGGCGAGGCTTGCTGCAATCGGCGCATTTCGCCGGATGACCCCGAAGGTGCGGCAGTACCTCAAGGATCCACGGCTGGAACGAGTCCTGTCGTTCCAGGCAATGTACGCGGGGCTGTCCCCCCATGACGCCATGGCGCTGTACTGCGTGATCGCGTACATGGACTCGGTGGCCGGCGTCTACGCCCCCAAGGGCGGCATGCACGCGGTCCCCGAGGCGATGGCGGCTGCGGCGGCCAAGCACGGAGTCCAGTTCAGGTACGGGACGGAGGTCAGTCGGGTCGAGCTGGTCGGACAG
>JBAPUB010000233.1:0-9169 GCA_049282455.1 Actinomycetes bacterium | reverse complement strand
CTGAGGTGGACCGTCGGTCGACCTGGCTCGGCTGCCGCTCAGTCGCCGTGATGAGGGGGGACCTCGCGACGCAGCCGTTCCAGGTCGTCGTCCGGGCTGTCGGTGGGGTCGGCGCCCCAGCCGATCTCGTCCTCGTCCGATGACGTCGTCGGCAGCAACTCACCGAAGCCCGGGTCTTCACTCATACCCATGACGGTAGCCCGCCGCCGTGGTCTAGGGTCGCCGGTATGAGCGCAGAGTCCGTCAGTTCAGATGCCCAGATTGCCGACCTCCAGGCCGAGATCGACCGGCTGCACAAAGAGCTCGAAGCCCGGCCGACGGAGCCCACGCACCATCTCGGCTGGGTCCGGTCGACCGCGGTCGTCGTCCTCATGGCCCTCGGGTTCTTGCTCACGCCGGTCTCCATCGCAGCGATCTGGACCCGCAACGAGGTCTTCAACACCGACGTCTACGTCGAGACGATCACCCCGCTCGCCGACGACCCTGCCGTCATCAACGCCGTCGCCGATGCCGTGACCAAGGCGATGTTCGCCAGGATCGACGTTCAGCAGGTGCTGCAGCAGGAGCTGCCGCCCCAGCTGGCGTTCGCCGCTGGCCCGATCGCCAGCACGGTCGAGAGCCAGACCAACGGCCTGGTGGTCAAGGCGCTCGAGACGCCTCAGTTCCAGCAGGCCTGGATCAGCGTCAACACCGCCGCCCACGAAGCGCTCGTGAAGTTCCTCACTGGCGACACGTCTGCGGCCGTCAGCGTGCAGAACGGACAGCTTGTGCTCGACATCGGGCCCATCGTCAGCCAGGTGCGCCAACAGCTGATCGACCAGGGGGTCTCGATCGCGTCGAAGATCCCCGATGTCTCCACGTCCATCGTGCTGCCCATCGCCAACGTCGACGCCATCGTCAAGGCACGCCAGGTGGCATCGACCTTCCACACGCTCTCCTACGTGCTGCCGATTCTCGGACTGCTCTTCTTCGCCCTCGCGGTCTACCTCGCCCGCGACCGGCGTCGCGCGTTGATCTGGGTCGGCTTCCTGCTCGCCGCAGGCGCGTTCATGTCCGGCGTGGCCCTGAACCTCGAGCGCTCGGCCTATCTGTCGGTGTCGTTGCTCCCGCAGGACGCCGCGTCGTCGGTCTTCGACACGGTCATGCGGTTCCTCAAGAACGCCAACCGGGTCGTGTTCTTCGTCGGGATCCTGCTCGCCGCAGTCGCTGCATTCAGCGGGCCCTACGGCTGGGCGGTCAAGACCCGCTCGGTCGTCGGCGGGGCCGTGACCTCAGGGGGCGAGAAGACCGGGCTCGACACCGGAGCGTTCGGGTCCTGGTTCGCCGCCCACCGCAGAGGCTGGGCGGTTGGAATTGCCGTCCTGTACGCGATCGTCGTCGTCGTGTGGACCCGGCCGACACCGGCCGTTCTGTTCTGGTTGCTGGTCGCCGCACTAGTGCTCTTGGCGGTGTTCCAGTTCCTCGCGGCAACGGCACCACGGCCCGACGTCGAGGACGAAGCGTCCGACACTGCCGGTAAGCCCCCCGTGGACTCCTCGACCCACGTCTGAACCGACCTGGGCGAGCGGCTCGCGTTGATGAGGCGGGTGCCTCAGGTTCGGACGTGCGCATGGGACAACCGAGCCAGGAGGGCGGCCGCTCCGAGCTGCTCGAGGTAGGCACCCGCAGCGGCAACTGCTCCCTCCGGAACGAGGGCGTCGGGCAGGACGGCGACCGCATCCAAGGTGATGAGTGCATGGGTGAACGGATCGTTGTGGGCCAGACGACCGGCCAGCACGCTGTCGTAGACGTCGGCGGCGTCGCGGGGATGTCCTTCGAGCGCACTGAGTCCAGCTTCGAGTGACCGGCGGACGGCCACGTTCCATCGCTTCTCCTCGACCGGCATGCGATCGAGCGCCTGCCGCGCCTTGGCGGCATCGCGCGCCCAGAAGGCTGCGTGGGCGGCAAACGCCGCAGCCACGGCGCTGTTCGGGCCCTCCACCGCCTCGGCGTCAACGGCCCCGATCGCCTCTTCGAACGCAGGCTCCAAGTCGCCGGTCATGAGCAGCAGGACCGACTTGACCCGTCGGTACCAGGCGACGGCTGTGGGGTTGACCGAGTTCGAGGTGCTCGCGCTCACCTGGTCCATCGCCGCTCGCGCAGCCTCGGGTTGACCTCGGTACGCCGCAAGGAGTGCGGCGTCCAGGCAGACGGCGTCGGACAAGGACTGGGGCAGACCCGGTCGCGACTGCAGGTCAGCGAGCAGCTCGTCGGCCTTGGCCCACGAGCCGGTCTCGACGGCGAACTCCGCGGCGTTGGCCAGCGCAGTCATCTCCGGCCCACCGCACCCACCTCGTCTGGCAATGGCTGCTGCCTCCAGGGACTGCTCGAACGCCTCGGTCCACTCGTCGGCGTCGAGGGAGAGCCCCACCATCACCACGGCCACGGTTCGCAGGTCGTTCTCCTCCAAGGCGATCGCGATCATCCCTCGGCGCAAGGTGATCGCCTCCTGGTGCCGCCCCAGGCTCATGAGCACGTTGGTGCGGTTCACCAAGGCCTTGCTGCAACGCTCTCGTGCCCGCGCCTTCTCGTAGCCAGCAGTGGAGCGGTCGAGCGCGGCAAGGCTTCCGTCGAGGTCCTCGTCGAAGTAGCAGAGATAGCCGATCGCCTGGTCATACTCGGCATGGGCCAGGACGTCGTCGGTGGAGCCGATCCGCGAGCGCAGCTGCTCCACAACCTCCCGCAGCTCGTCGACCCGGTCGATGTCCCCCAGCGCGCTGCCAAGGACACCCAGGGCGGTCACTTCGGAGGCGACGTCGCCCAGCTCACCGAGCAGAGCGACGGCCTCCCGCAGGTAGGCGATGTGCTGGTCGTGCTTGAGCGCGTCCTTGGCGGCCCTCGCCGCACCCTGCAGGATCGCGACCCGCTCCTCGCCCGCGGGGGTGATCGCCAAGGCCTGCTCGCCCAGGACCAGTGCCTGCTCGGGTGAGCCCAGCTCGGTCGCCCGGTCCGCCGCCTGGGCCAGCCAGTCCCTGGCGCGGGCGCTCAGCGCATCGCGGTCGGGTCCGGGCGGCGTCGCTTGCAGGGCCTCGACGTAGTGGGAGGCGACAGCCCCAGCCAGCTCGTCGTCACCCAAGGCCTCGAAGTGGTGGGCTACTGCGAGGTGACGCGTCCGGCGGTCGGCCTTGGAGAGCATCCCGTAGGCGATCTCCCGGATGATCCCCTGGATGAAGGCGTACTGGCCGCGCTCAGGCGACCGGGGGTCGGCCTCCCGAACCAGGAACTCCCGCCGCGTCAGATCGTGCAGCCGGGGCTCGAGGTTCGCGGCACTGTCACCAGTGACTGCGGACAACGACTCCAACGTGAAGCTCTGGCCCAGGACGGCGGCGTCCTGGAGCAGCGCCCGGTCGTCTGGTCCCAGTCCGTCCAGTCGCGAGGCAATCAGCGCGTGAAGGGTCTCGGGTACATCGAGCTCCCCGAGGTCGCCCACCAGCTCGTAGGCGCCGTCTCCGACCCGGAGGACACCGCGGTCGGCGAGCATGCGGATCATCTCGACGGCGTAGAGCGGCATCCCCTCAGCGCGCCGCGCGATGCGGTTGACGGAACCGTCGTCGGCACCGGGCACCATCCCTCGCACCAGCTCGCCCATGGTCTCGTCGGGCAGCGGTTCCAGGTGGAGGGCCACGAAGTTCCTCGTGCCTGCACCCCACGTCGGACGGCGGTCGGCGAGCTCCGGGCGAGCCAGAGTCAGGACGAAGATCGGTCGGGTGCGCGACCACTCCAGCAGTGACTCGATGAAGTCCAGCAGACCGGGGTCGGCCCACTGCAGGTCCTCGAACACCAACGCGACCGTTCCGGCGTCGCTGATCCGCTCGAAGAACGTGCGCCAGGCCGCGAACAGCTCGTCGCGACCGCCGGTCGGGCGCTCGTCGAGACCGAGCAGGAAGGCCAGCCGGGGCTCGAGCCAGCGTCGTTCCTCGTCGTCTGGCACGTGCTGGGCTACTGACGCCGCGAGCTTGGACCGCGAGACGCCAGGAGCATCGGTCTCGGCGATCCCGGCTCGCATGCGCACCATCTCGCCGAGGGCCCAGAACGTGATGCCCTCGCCGTAGGACGGACAGCGCCCGCGGTGCCACCAGATCGTCTCGGTGAGGCCGTCGACGTACTTCAACAGCTCCCACGACAAACGCGACTTCCCGATTCCCCCGATCCCGGTCACCGACACGACCCGGGCCTTGCCCTCGCGGCCCGTGGCGTGCAGGAGCTCCTTCAGCATCCTCAGCTCCTCGGAACGACCGACGAACGGTGGCTCGATCGCCATCCGGTTCTGGCCCTGCCGCTCGGCCACGACCCGAAGCGCACGCCATGCCCGGACCTGTTCGCCCTTCCCCTTCAGCGAGAGATCGCCGGCCGGCTCGAATGCGACCGCTCCCGACGCCGCCCGGTACGTTCCCTCGCCCACCAGGACCCAGCCCGGTTCGGCTGCCGACTGCAGCCGCGACGCGGTGTTGACCATGTCGCCGGTGACCATGCCCTGGTGGTCCACGCCCTGGGTCGTCGCGGCCTCTCCGGTGAGGACTCCGCAGCGCGCCCGGAGAGGAACACCCATGGATGCTCCGAGTGCCGCGACGGCGTCGACCAGCTCGAGTCCGGCGCGCACCGCTCGCTCTGCGTCGTCCTCGCGGGTGACCGGGGTCCCCCAGACGGCCATCACGGCGTCACCGATGAACTTCTCGACGACGCCACCGTGCCGGGCGATCGCAGTCTGTGCCGTCTCGAAGTACGCGTCGAGGAGCGTGCGCATGTCTTCGGCGTCCCGTTGCTCGGAGAGGGTCGTGAACCCGACCAGGTCCAGGAAGAGGACCGAGACGAGCCGGCGTTCCGTGGTCGGAGCAGGCGCAGAGCCCGAGGGCGTGTCGGCACTTTGAACGGGTTGTCCTGCTTCCAATGCGCTGCCGCACTCACCGCAGAACTTGCCCTCAGGGGGGTTCGGCGTCCCACATGAGGAGCAGGGCCGAGCCAGCGCCACACCGCACTCCAAGCAGAACTTGCGACCAGCCTCGTTCTCGGTCCCGCAGGCTCGGCAGTTCACGGACGCCCTCTCGTCGGTAGAGCTAGAGCGTACGACGATTGCCTGCCCGCCACCGGTGATCGGGGCTCAGGCAGCTCGCGCTCTGAAGACCCCCGCGGCGTAGCGTGATCCCATGCCAACAGGGCTGCCATCAGACTTCATCGTCGTACTTCGGCCAAGGACTCGACCGTCATGAGGTGCATCCGCGCGGCCGGTACCCCCTATGAGCGCGGTGCCGCGATGGGCGAGGCGTTCGCCGAGGCCACGTCGCGGTCCGTGGCGTTCAACCGCCGGTACCTCGCCACCCACGGACTGGACCCGGCCGCCCTCGACGCGATCTTGGCTCCGTACCTGGATGTCGCCACTGGGGCCATGCCCCACCTGGTCGCACAAATCAGAGGCATGGCCGACGGGGCCGACCAGCCGTTCCTCGACATCTTCTTCGCCAACGCCTTCGAGGAGGTCTACGGCATCGTCGAGCTCGGCACACCGATGCATACTCCGCTCGAACGGTGCACCGACGTCGTCCTGCGGTCCGCCGGAAGCACACTGCTCGGCCACAACGAGCAGTGGTATGCCGGTGATGACGGCGCGGTGGGCGTCGTGCTCGACATCTCTGATGACGGACCTGCGTTGCTGGCGCCGATGGTGGCCGGAACATTGCCTCTCGTGGGACTCAACGAGCACGGAGCGGCGTTCGGGACGATGTCACTGTCGGCGACCGACGAGCGGGTCGGAATCCCACGAGCGCTCGTCGCGCGTGGGGTACTCGAGGCTTTGGACGGCGACGACGCGTTCACCCGGGCCAGCCGCAGCAGCCGCGCCGGGGGCTACTCGTACCTGTGCGCCTTCCCCGGCGGCGAAGCGTGCGCGATCGAGTCGACCGCGACCACTGCGGCACTTGTCGACGTCGCTGAGCACACCAACCACGCCCTTGACCCCGCGGTCGTGGCGGCGACGTGCACCCCGTCGGCAGGCAGTCTCGCGAGGCTCGACCGCGCCCGCGAGCTGGCAGCTGCGACCACTGCCACTGCAGAAGGGATGGCGGGCCTGCTTGCAGACCACGGCGGCGAAGGAGTACAGGACATCTGCGTCCACCCCGACCCTGCCCAGGGCGACGAGGGCTCGACGATCTTGTTCGCGATGGTCTGCCACTCCGAGACGCGAACGATGTGGCTGGCTCCGGGCCACCCGTGCGCCACGTCGTTCGAACGGTTCGGGTTCGACGACGTGGCGTAGACGAGCCTGCCGTCAGCCTGCCCAGACGATGTACTGGACCGGCCCGGGAACCGGGTTCTCGAGCTTGCCGTTGAGGACGACGAACCCGTCGCGGCTCCCGACCCTCACAGCGACCACATCGTCCGCGCGTCCGACCGCAGACGGCGCAACGTACGTCTGGAAGGTCATGCCCCCAGTGTTCAGATACACGTAGTCATCCGGGTTGCCGGACTCGTTCGAGGAACCGACCTGTCCGTAGACGTCCATCCTGCCGTCACCGTTGATGTCACCAACGGCGATGCTCCAACCCATGGCACCGCTCGGCAGCACCGAGCCCAGCCGAACCGTCGTGCTGCTGATGCCGGTGGCCGTACCCAGGCGGTAGAAGAAGCCGGTGTTGTTCGAGAACACGTAGTCCGAGATCCCATCCCCGTTCAGGTCCGCCACGGCGACGCCGTTGAGCGCTGCCAGGCTGACCCCGCTGGTCCGCGCGACGTCAGTGAAGCTGGCGCCGTTGTTCCGGAAGAGGAACGGCTGCCGGTTGGGGAACCCGCACGCCAGCAGGTCGACGCGGCCATCGCGGTTGTAGTCCCAGCTGACCGCGCAGCGGTCGCCGGCGTTGTCCGGGAAGCCGACGGTCGTGGAGGTGCCGATGGTGTTCCAGCTCTGACTGAACTGGTAGCCCGCCCAGGTGCCGTCCGCGTTGAGTCCGCCGTTCAGATAGAGCTTGGACTTCCAGTTGACCGGGTAGCGCTCCTGGACTGGCCTCTCCGTTCCGAACGTCTTACACGGGTCAGTCGGGTCGCTTCTCTCCTTCTGGTTGCCGACGAACAGGTCGTCCCAGCCGTCCCCGTTCACATCGATGAACGTCGTGAAGCGACCACGGCCACAGGGCTCATTGACTCCGGCCTGGATCGAGACGTCCGCAAAGGTCCCGGCTGCTGTACCAACACCTTGCAGGAACAGCTCGTTGTCGATGTTCGGGTACTTCACGTGGTTGGAACGGTAGCGGCCGGCCAGGCAGGCAATGTCCATCTTCCCGTCGCGGTTGGGGTCGCCCCAGGCGCACGCATGCCGGTCGATGTACTGGGCCTTCTGGTTCACCCTGGGCGTGAGCGTGTGCAGGACGTCACCTGGCACGTAGGCGACGCGCGTGAACGTGCCGTTGCCGTTGTTCCGGAACAACATCCCCTCGTACCTCATGTGAAGGACGATGTGGAAGTCCTGGTCGCCGTCGTTGTCGTAGTCGACGACCGTGGCATCCCACGTCGGGGTCGAGGCCAACGGGCTGTTCGGGTAGATGATGCCGGCCGCAACGGCTCGGTCGACCAACTGCGGTGACGCGGCTGTCGCGGCCCCCGGTGCCGTCGCCATCGCTAGCGCCGCCACCAGCCCGCCGAAGACCAGTACCCGTCGCCACGCGCTCCCGGGTCTCGGTTGGGTACTCATGGATCGACTCCCTCCAGCTCGGTCGCCAGCAACGACCGCCTCCCGAGCCCCGACCCGGTTCACGGAGTCCAGCTGCGCGACGTTCTCCATCCACACCCTCTAGCTGCGAGTACGCATGCGTTAGAGGAGGAGGTCCCAGCACTGCGCGACGACGAGCAACCTGCCCTCGTAGCTCAGGGGCAGAGCATCACTTTCCTCGTTCGATGCGTAAGCGTCTGCGGCCAGCGCGGATACTCAGATCCCCTGTGACGCCGACATTCCCAGCCCGGGTGCTCACGCCCACTTCTGCCTGTCATGCGGACTGACGCGGACCCCGGTGGCCTGCTCGGCCCGGCTGGGCCGCCACATCGTGGTCACCGTCCCCCCGTCGACGCCGGCGAAGGTGCCTCTCGGGGAGAAGCCGAGCGCGGCGTACCGCGCGTCGTTGGCTGGGTTGCTGGACTCCAGGTATGCAGCCCCGCCGGCGGCGTCCACCATGTCCAGCGAGGTCCGCAGCAGCGCCATGCCCAGGCCGCGGCCCCGAGCGCGGTCGTGGACGCCGAGCAGGTCGAGGTACCAGCAGGGCTCCGCCGGCCAGGCCGCCTCGAACCGCTCCCCCACCTGCGACAGCAGCTCGGCGCGCGGGCCGAGCAGGGACTGCAGCCGTGCCGCGAGTGCGACCTCCTGCTCCGGGGTCGTGGCAGGCGTCCCCGGAGCGAGCCACACGGCGACTGCCTCGGTGCCGGCCGCGACCCACGCGGTGCCGGCTGCGACCGCATTGCGCACCCGCGGGCCCCAGCGCTCGGCGATGATCCCCGGCCGGGTGTCCGGGTCATCGAACAGGGCTCCCCACAACGGGTCCTGGGCGAACGCGCTCACCAAAGTGTCGAGCACTCCGGCCACGTCGTCGGGCAGAGCTCGGCGAGCGTCGGCGGGCGGCGTGGCGGTCATGGACGGATCACCCGCCGAGCGTACGGCCCGGGCCGACCGCATCGCCGTCCACGGCTGTGGACGACGCCAGTCGAGCGGAGTCGACCCCACGACATGGGTACCCGTCCCTGACTTGTCTCTTGCGGCCCTTGGGAGGGCGCCAGGTCACCGGTGGTGAGTGATCGGCTCAGCGTCCGACGAGAGTCACAGCGGCTCGCTGATCGAGCGCTCATCGTAGGTGAGCCACCGCCTCTTCAACTTCGCGTCAGTGTGCCGTTCTGTTCTGGTCGTGAGGATTGTCGTGGCTGGGCTCTTGAGGCGGTGACGTTCCGCAGGATGCCTTCTCCCCGCGACCACCCCCAAGAAGGGAGAGCCCCCGCCGAGGCCAACGTCAAAGGCACCCAGGACAGGCTGAGGGCATCTGACCTGCGATGATGGGACACCCCGCCCTCGTAGCTCAGGGGATAGAGCATCGGTTTCCTAAACCGTGTGTCGCAGGTTCGATTCCTGCCGAGGGCACCTTTTGCCGAGGGCACATGGGCG
>JBAPUB010000232.1:0-1756 GCA_049282455.1 Actinomycetes bacterium | reverse complement strand
GCGGAACCCGATAGCGGTGTGCGTCATACCTCCGCGATTGACGCTGAGTGGAACGAGCCAATCCCCTGGGGCCGAAGCGGTGCGGGGGTGTTGAACTTCGAGGTTCCAACTGAGCACCAATCCGCTTGCGGCAGGCAGGTGCCTCACCGGAGCGCCACTCGGCGTTCTGATCGAATCGACCGGTAGTGCCTTGTTCTCTCAGCCGCTCATAGCCGTTCCCGGGCGTCGTCAGAAGGGCGCCCGTCGTCAGGCTCCCCATTCGAGGTCCCATGCGGGACCAAGGCGGGATGGGATCGGCTGCGAGCTGGGAGTGAGCGGACCCCTCGAGATTGGTGCCTGGGCGACCCCGCGGAGCTCCTCGTCGATCTTGGAAGCCGTGGTCAGGACTCTTGAAGCCGTAGCGCGAAGCAGGGCTGGGTCACCGCCGGACCAGCCGGCGACGTACGGGACCGAGTAGCCACCAGAGTCGAGACCTGCAGCCGTGGTCACGAGATAGGCGATGGACTCAGCCTCGATCTCCGCGATGCCGCGACAGTCCACCGACCGGTGGTAGGTGTCAGCGAAGCGCCCTTCGTGGTCGGCGCGAACGTGACCGAGTTCGTGGGCCAGAGTCTTGACAGCCTGAGCCGGCTCGATGTCGTTGCGTACTCGCACAACTCGGTCGTCGAAGCGCGTGTATCCGTTCGCTCCCCGACAGTCACCTCGTTCCACGACGAAGCCATCCGCCTCGACGAGGCCAACGAGACGATCCCACAGGCTGTCCGGGGCGGACCCCGCGAGCAGCTCAGGTGCGACGTCGGGCAAGGGTTCGCCGTCGGTCTGGGAGACGTCGAACACGTAGACGACTCGGAATCCGCGCAGTTGGCGTTGTGCCGTCGCCTGCCCGGTCACTGACACCTCGCCTGTGGGCGAGCGTGTCCCCTCCTTCTCTCCGGTGCCGTCGCCTCGGTACAAGCACGGCGCCAGGATCGCGATGCCCTTCTCACCCTTGAGGACGTGTCGACCGAGCGACTTCCAGGTGCCAAACCCAGCCACCCTCGTCGCTTCCGGTCGCTGCACGGCGATCAGCAGGACGTTGGACGGGCTGTAGGTCGGCAACCGCGCAGCGACATCCAGCATCTGGCGCCAGGCATCGCTGTGAGCGAGATCATGCACAGCCGCCGTCAGCTGCGCATGCAGTTGCGCGAGTCGATCGACCCGCTCGGCCGCGTGAGCAGACATGGCACACCTCCACGTGGCTCAGCGCATGGCCGCGTTCGCAGCCGGGCCTGGAACGCCGGCGCAAACGGGATCCGACCAGCCGAGGTAGCCGGTGCGCGCGACGAAGCCCGCTTCGATCTGGGAGAGAGTGACGAGGTACACACCGCCGTCGTAGCCGGTGCGACTGTCGAGCACGTCGTTGCTCACGAGCTTGATCTGGTCGGGTGAGCAAGCCTCGTCGGCCTGCACGACGAGAGCGACGTGACCGAACGGGCCGCTCGTGGCCCAGAACAAGAACGCGCCCACCGGCGGGCAGCGATCCCGCGCATGGGCATGACCACTGCCGACCATGGCTTCCCAGTGCGTCCAGGCCGAGAAGTAGCCGCTGTTGGCAAATCCGTAGGCGCGACAGGCCAACCGGTCGCACATGGCAGCCCAACCGGAGCGGGCACCCACGAGACCCAGCGCGGTGCGGACGGCAGTCGCGACGTCTGCCGGGGTGCCGGACGGTACAACTACGTTGCCAACCGAGCTCAAGCTCGCCAGGCAGGCACCG
>JBAPUB010000231.1:0-7751 GCA_049282455.1 Actinomycetes bacterium | reverse complement strand
CCGCCAAAGCTCGTCGACGGCGTTCAGCACCGTGTCCGCGTCCAGGTCGCTGGCTTCCGCGAGCAGCTCCAGTGAGAAGTCGCGGCCGACCACCGAGGCAAGCGTGGCGACATCATGGGCGTCGGTGCTGAGCTGGGCCAACCGTCCGGCCAGAACCTCCTGGGCGCGCGGGAGATGGTCGACGAGGGTGTCTCCCGGGGATGCTCGGCCAGCCCGGGCCGACTCGATGACGAAGAGCGGGTAGCCGCCCGTCGCCGCATGCACCGACTCCGCCTCGGGTCCATCGGCACCGAGAAGCTCGGCCAGTCGGATCGTGGACTCGACGTCGAGTGGGGCGAGCTCACTGGATGTCATCAGGTCTTCGTGTCTGAGTGCTGCGAGCACCTCCGACAGCTGTTCGTTGGCGTCGACGTCGTCGGTCCTTGTGGCAGCAAGGACCAGGAGGGGGTGTTGGTGACCGAGTCTGAGCAGCAGCTGGATCCAGACGAGGGTGTCCTCGTCGCACCACTGCAGGTCGTCGAGGATGAGCAAGGTCGGTCGTTCCGAGGCCAGCACCGCTCGAGCCAGACCTTCGAAGAAGCGGTGCCGCTGCCAGGCGTCGACCATGGGTTCGGGTCGGGTCCGCGATGCTCCGGCCACGGGAACCAGTCGGTCCACCTCCGCGGCCCAGACGGGGTCGAGGTGGTCCCGCTGGGCGCGAAGCTCGGGGCTGGCCAGCCATTCGGCGACCGGGGCCATGGCCAGGCGCGCCCGCCCGGCGAAACATCGCGCTCGGGCGACACTGGCCCCACCTCGATCGGCGATCACCGCCAGCTCGTCGACCAGGCGCGACTTCCCGACGCCTGAGTCGCCGGTCAGCAGGTGAAGACCGGCTCGTCCTTGGGCTGCGACCGCCCACCGCGCGTTGAGCTCACCCAACGGCTGGTCGCGCCCGATGAGCGGCAGTCTGAGACTTCGCTGCGAGTCGGAGGCTGCCCTCGCCGCGGTCTCACCCCGACCGACGGTTCCCGCGACGAGTTTGTCGTACAGCGCTGTGGTCATGGGGTCCGGCGCGACGCCGAGCTCTCGTTCGAGGATCGATGCGCAACGGTGGTAGGTCCGCAGGGCGGCGGCTCGGTCACCGGCCTGTGCCTGCAGCTCCATGAGATCGCGATAGCCCACCTCTTCGAGCTGCTCGAGCTCGACCCGGCGTCTGGCATGCTCCGTCGCCGAACCGAGGTCCGATTCCCGCTCCGCATCGACCAACCCGGTGAGCAGTCCGACGCACAGTCGCTGCAGCCTGTCGCGTTCTTCCAGCACCCAGTCGTCGTACGAGGCTGGAAGGAAGGCGCCCCCGTAGCTGCTGACAGCCTGCGTCGCTGCATGGACGAAGGTCGCCGTGTCCGCGTCTCGCAGTGCCCCGCGTGCCATCGATTCCTGCCGAAGGAACGTCACGACGTCGAAGGAGCAGCTCGCGTCACCGACCCAGCGAAGCGTTCGGGCGTCGGTGACGAGGCAGCCGTCGATCCCGGGCAACGCCTTGCGGAGCTGGTGGAGCTCGCGGCGAAGGTTCGTCAAGGCCTGCTCACTGGTCGAGTCGGGCCAGAAGAGACCGGCGATTCGGGACCGCGTGACATCTTCGCCGGCGTGGAGCGCCAGCTGAGCCAGCAGGCCGATGACGCGTGGCGACTGTGCGGCGGAGACGATGCTCTCATCGTCGACGACGCGTTGCTCTCCCAGAAGCCGGATCTCGAGCATCGCCGCCCTCCGTGTCGAGCGTCCTGTCGCGGATCGGTAGCCGCACCCATCGACGGTTTCGAGGGTAGGGCGGTGCCCAAGACCCGTCCAGGCTCTTGGCCACACAGGTGGTGTCAGGACAGTGATGGAGCTGAGCCGTAGGCTCCTGCACATCCGCCGGAGTGTGAGATCCGCTGACGTATGAACGGACTGCGTGCCTATGAGCGAGCTTCGCCCGGGTGCCACCGCGCAGGCGTCCGACCGACTCGTCGACCGACTGCTGCTTCGCGACTGGCGGCCGCGTCCTCGGTTGTGTGTCCCGGAGACCGCGGTACTGCGTCCCGCCTTCCCGGTGGTCGATGCCCACAACCACGTCGGCCGGTGGTTGTCCGCTGACGGCGACTGGCTGGCACCAGACGTCGACGACTTGTTGGCGCTTCTCGACGAGGCTGGCGTGGCTACCCTGGTCAACCTCGATGGCCGCTGGGGGGCCGATCTCGAGGCCAACCTCGAGCGCTACGACCGAGCGCACCCAGATCGTTTCGCCACCTTCTGCCACGTCGACTGGGCTCGACTGACCGACGACGACGATCGCCGGTCGTCCGTCGGTGCGCTCCAGCACCAGCTGGAAGTGTCGGCCGCTGCCGGGGCTCGCGGCGTCAAGGTGTGGAAGGACCTAGGCCTCGCGGTCCGTGGCTCGAGTGGGGAGCTGGTCTCTCCTGACGACTCCCGGGTCATCGAGGTGCTGCGCGCAGCCGGTGAGCTGGGACTGCCGGTGCTCATCCACACTGCCGACCCGGTGGCCTTCTTCGACCCCCTCGATGCGACCAACGAGCGGGTCGACGAGCTGGGTGAGCAGCCGGGCTGGTGGTTCGGCGGCCCTGGGATGCCCACCTTTGACAAGCTCATGTTCGCGCTGGAGAACCTCGTGGCTGCCTGTCCAGGCACTACCTTCGTCGGTGCGCACGTCGGGTGCTGGGCCGAAGACCTGGCGGCGGTGGGAGGGATGCTGGGCCGTCGGGCGAACTGGAACGTGGACCTCGGGGGACGCCTGGGGGAGATCGGCCGTCAGCCGCGGACGTTCGCCACGTTCGTCGCCGACTTTCCCGACCGGGTGCTCTTTGGCACCGACGCGTTCCCGCCCGATCTCGACGAGTACCGCCGCTACTACCGGTTCCTCGAGACCTCCGACGACCACTTCTCGTACTCAGGTGACAGCGTGCCCCCTCAGGGCCGGTGGTCGATCTACGGCTGTGCGCTGTCGGAACGACTCCTCGAGGGGGTCTACTCCGGCAACGCGCGCCGCATCCTGGGGCTGGCCTGAACGATGGCGCGCGTCAGGTGCGACACTCTTCCTCGTGACCGGTCCGTACGCGATGGCGATCATCGCCGTCTCCCTCGTTCTCGCGGTCTGGACCCTCGTGCTGCTGGTGGCCAACCGCCAGCCCGGGAAAGCGCTCTACGTCGGCGGCACCGTCCTGGAGGTGCTGCTCATCGGGTTCCTGGTCGGGGGGGTCGTCCAGATGGTCGGCAGCGACCGCGACTTCGCGCGCGCCGAGTTCGTCGGCTACCTGCTCGCCTGTGTCGCCATTCCGCCCGTGGCGGCGTTGTGGGGCGTAGGGGAGAAGTCCCGGTCGGGGACGGCCGTCCTGGCGCTGGCGTTCCTCGTCACCCCGATCATGGTGATCCGGGTCCAACAAGTCTGGGCGGGTCCCCTTGGCTGACATCTCCGGCGCGGCGTCCGAGGAGACCACCGCGCGGCCGACCAACCAAGGGTTCGGGCGGTTCCTGATCGCTCTGTACGGGTTGTTGGCCCTGGCCGCGACGGCTCGCTCCTTGGTTCAGATCGCCACGAGCTTCGCAGATGCACCGCTTGCCTACAGCCTGTCGGCCTTCGCTGCGGTCGTGTACATCGTCGCCACCATCTCGCTGGCTCGCGGGGATGCAGCCTCGCGGCGCGTGGCCACTGTCGCCATCAGCATCGAGCTCGTCGGCGTACTCACCGTCGGGGCCAGCAGCGAGCTCTTCCCAGACGCCTTCCCGGACGCAACCGTGTGGACGGGGTTCGGCAGCGGCTACGGCTTCCTTCCCCTCGTCCTGCCGTTCGTCGGACTGTGGTGGCTTCGTCACACGCGCTGACGACGGAACCGCCTAGGCTCACGAGCCATGACCGCTGAGCCGTCCCTCGCGTCGGGGCACGCCGTTGCGACGCCTCACTACCTAGCCAGCGCCGCTGCCTCAAGCCTGATGGAACGGGGCGGGACAGCGGTCGACGGCGCGATCGCCGCGGCAGCCGTCCTGGCCGTGGTCTACCCGAACCAGTGCGCGATCGGTGGCGACGTCATCGCGCTGCTTGCAGAGCCCGGCTCAGCGCCGGTGGCCGTGAACGGCAGCGGTCGGGCGCCACACGCCATCGACGTCGAGCTGGTCCGACGGACCTCCGGGCAGCACATGCCCTGGTACGGCGTCCACTCGATCACCGTTCCTGGTGCTGTGTCGGCGTGGCAGGAGCTGCATCGGCGCGGTGGACGCCTTCCGTGGGCGGATCTGCTGGAGCCGGCGATCGGCGCAGCGTCCCAGGGGGTGCCGGTGAGCCCGGGCCTGAGCCGGGCCCTGCGGGCGGAGGCCAGGAGGCTGCTCGACGACCCCGGCCTTGCGTCCGTCTTCGCTCCGGATGGTCGCGTGCTGGTGGTGGGGCAGAACCTCGTCCAACCCGCTTTGGCTCGGACGCTCGCTGTCCTGGCTGCCAGCGGGCCGGCTGCGCTGTACGAGGGGGAGATCGGTGGGGCGATGGTCAGCGGGCTGCGAAGCCGCGGGTGCTCCCTCAGCGTCGACGACCTCGCCCAGCACATCTGTGACGTCCAGCCGTCGATGTCCACCGGGTGGGGGGCTGAACGAATCCACGTGGCTCCGCCCAACTCGCAGGGTTTCGTTCTGCTCCAGATTCTCGGTGCGCTCCGGAGGTCTGGCGACCTGGATCCGTTGGGCAAGGATGCAGACGTCTTGACGCGACTGTTCGCGGCGACGGCGGCCGACCGTGACCGCCACCTGTCAGATCCCCTGTGGGGGGAGGTGCCGGTCGACGAGCTGCTCTCAGATGCCCATCTGGACCGGCTCGTGCGGGACGCCGGAACCGGGGCCAGCCGGCCGGGGAAGCCATCGCCGCAACCGACTGGGGACACGGTGGCTGTCGTCACGGCGGACGCCGAGGGACGGTTTGTCTCCCTGATCGAGAGTGTCTACATGGCGTTCGGTTCGGGAATCCTCGAGCCGCAGACCGGAATCCTGCTGCACGACCGAGGGGCCGGTTTCAGCCTTGACCCGTCGTCGCCCAATGTCCTTCGCGGTGGAGCGCGCCCCGCCCACACGCTGATGCCGGTGCTCGTCTCCCGAGATGGTGTCGTCGTGGGTGCGCATGGAACCCGTGGGGGCAGCGCGCAGCCGCAGATCCACGCCCAGGTGCTGCTTCGCATGCAGCAGGGAATGCGACCCTCCGATGCCGTGGCAGCGCCGCGCTGGGTGCTCAGCCCCCTTGACGACGAAGGCCTCAACGATGACCTGCTCGTCGAGGCAGACCTGTCTCCCAAGGCTCTCAGAGCCCTGGGCCAAGCCGGCCACGTCGTCCATCACCTGGAGGCACGACACGACGCAGTCGGCCATGCCATGGTCGTGCGTGCCACGCCGACGGGGCTGGCGGCCGGCAGTGATCCGCGGGCGGACGGTGCGACGCCGTAGGGCGTCGAACCGCTGCAGTCAGGCCCCTTGGCACTGTTGATTTCGTGGGGGATCGGTGAGGCTGTTCGTAGGAGGTGGCAACCATGTCTGCTCCTACAGAGACCCACTTGGAACAAGAACTGCACACCCTTGACTCAGCCCTCGAGCGCCTCGTCGGTTCCGGTGATCTGACCGACGTCCAGGCACATCGGGTGCATGACGCGTTCGCCGCCGAAGTGGTCACTCCGGCAGCTGCCGAGGCCGTCCTGACGCCTCGTCCGTCCAGCCTGGCCAGCCGCTTGATCGAGGTTGGGGCGTACCTCGGTGCCGCCCTGGTCGCGGCCGGCGGAGCTTTGGTGGTCGGGCAGCGTTGGGACGAGCTCGGGCACTCCGGGCAGGTCGTGCTGCTGGCCGTGCTCGCGCTGGTCTTCGGCGCCGTTGGATTAGTGGTTGTCGCTGTTGACCGCCGTCGACCGCTGGCCGAGGACCACGCCGTCATTCGGCGCCTGGCGAGCACCATGTTCACGCTCACGGCCGTAGCGGCCGCTGGGCTGGTCCTGCGGCTGTACCTTCCGGACAGGGGAGGGGTTGACGACACCCGCCTCGGGTGGATGTTCCTCACCATCGCCGTGGTGTCCGGCGCCATCCTCGTCGGTGCCCGGTTCCTCGCTCCCAGCGCACTCGCTGAGATCGGGCTGTACGGAACCGTGCTTGCCGTTCCGCTCGGTCTCATGTTCGTGTTCAATTTGCCGGACTCCGACTGGATGGCACAGGCCGGGATGGTGACGTTCTTCGCCGTTGGCGCTGCTTGGGCAGCCATGGCCACCTGGACGAAGGTGCTCACGGTTCCCATGCTCGGGACTGTTCTCGGGTTGGGCACTGCGCTGTTCGCCTCGTTGGGTGGGACGACCACGAGCAAGGTCCTCCTCGCTGTTCTCGCGGTAGGCAGTTTCGCGGTCTACCTGGTACAGCCGCGGTGGCCCTGGGTGACGGCCGCGATGCTGGCGGCGATCTTCTTCACGTTCGCGATCGTCGGGGACGCGTTTGGTGGCCCGGTCGCGATGCTGGTGGCTGGCCTGCTGCTCCTCGTGCTCGCCGCTCTGGCGCTCATGCTGCAGCGCCGTCGACACACGACCGTGTAGGCAGGAAGGCGTTCCTTGAGTGCGCCCGCGGTTCGCTCACACTCTGCGAAGTGCTGAGCGAGCCGCGTGCCAGCCGCCCATCCCGTGGACACCTCCACCCGGTGGAGTCGATGCGGAGCACAGGTAGAGCCCGTCAACGGGCGTGCTCCACGGGTCGCGGCTGAGTACGGGGCGGGCGACGAACTGACGGAGGTCGGCGGATCCACCGCCGATGTCACCACCGACCTCGTTGGGGTTGTGTGCCTCCAGCGCTGCCGGTCCCATGATGTGGCGAGCGAGCACGACGTCGCGAAACCCAGGAGCAAACCGCTCGAGCTGTGCCTCGATCGCATCGGTCATGTCGACCGTCGAGCCATTCGGAACGTGGCAGTAGGCCCAGCCGGTGTGCTTGCCTTCCGGAGCACGGCTTGGGTCAGCGACGGTGGCCTGCACGAACAACACGTACGGTCGCTCGGGATGGCCACCCTTGGCCACCAGCTTCTCGCTGGCAGCGATCTCGTCGGCCTGTCCTCCGAGGTGGACCGTGCCGGCATCGGCCAGTCGAGGGTCGGCCCAGGGGACTGGTCCGTCCAGCGCCCAGTCGACCTTGAACACCCCTGGTCCGTAGCGGTACCTCTCGAGCGACCGTCGGTATCGCTCGGGCAGTCGGCCGTCGTCCATGCGTAGGAGCTGGCGCGGAGTCACATCGAGGACGGCGACGCGGTGCACGGGAAGATCTCTCAGCGATGTGATCGGAGTCCCGGTCACGATCTCACCACCGAGTGACCGGAGGCGACGCGCAAGAGCGTCGGCCAGCGACTGGGATCCTCCGACTGTGACGGGCCAGCCGACCGAGTGCGCCAGCGACGCCAGCATGAGGCCGTACCCGGCTGTTGCTGGATCGCTGAGTGGGAGGACGGCGTGTCCGGCGACCCCGGCGAACAGTGCTCGGGCTCTGGGCTCTCGGAAGACGACGGAGTTGACGAGGTTCGCCGGCCAGATGCCACGGGCTCCGAAGGCGGTCAGGCCGATGGGGTGCTTGGGGGGCAGGTCGAAGGGACTCAGCAAGCTGTTGACGACGTCGGGCCCCCGCGCGGCCAACGAGCCGACCAGTCGGCGCCATGCCGGTCCGTCACGACCGAGACCTCGGGCGGTTGCGTCGACGTCGCGCTCGAGAATGACCGCGTCGAGGCCATCGAC
>JBAPUB010000230.1:0-11196 GCA_049282455.1 Actinomycetes bacterium | reverse complement strand
AGCCGGTCCGGTCCTCGGGCCGCGTGCGTGACGCAGTGGTCGACGACGCGCGGGCCATCGCCGAGATCAAGGTGGCCGGCTGGCGCGCCGCCTACCGAGGTCTGCTCCCGGACTCGGCGTTGGACGCGCTCGACGTCGAGGAGCTGACGGTCGACTGGGCGCGACAGATTGCTGTCCTGCAGGAACCGTCCGGCTGCCTGGTGGTCGAGTCCGACCAGGTCGTCCTCGGGTACGGGGTCTTCGGGCGCTACCGCTGGCCGGAGCTGTCTCAGGCGGGGGAGGTGTACGCCTTCTACGTCGACCCAACCGCTTGGGGTCGGGGGCTGGGACGCACCCTCATGACCGCCGTTGAAGCCCGTCTGGAGGCCGCTGGCTTCGTCGACCTGGCCCTGTGGGTCCTGCAGACCAACCAGGCCGGTCGCCGCTTCTACGAGGCCCTGGGCTGGGCCAGCGACGAGACGGTGGGCGACCGGTGCGAGGTCGACCGGGCTCCTGAGATCCGCTACCGCAAGACGGTGGGGCGCTAGCCCGGCCGACGATGCCGTCAGTGGTCGGGGTCAGCGTCTGCGGGCGCCTCGGAAGTCGGGGTCGAGGACGAACCACCCGGAGCCAGGGCTTTGGCCCGGGAGTCGTCGATCTCATGGTCGAGCTCGGCCATGGCGTCGACCTCGTGGTGCTGGGCAGCTTCGATCTCGGCCGCGGTGGGGGCGTGGATGTCGTCGGCGTAGTAGAAACGGGACAGCTTCGCCCGAAGCGACTTGGTCCGGTAGTGGGGAGTGCGGATGCCCTTGGCATCAGTCTTGTCCGGGGCCGGGAGCGGTCGCAGCTCCTTGCGACTGATCAGGACCGACTCCTCGTCGCGGGGGATCGGCTTGTGGACCTCGTAGTACTCACCGCTCGGCAGCCTCTTGATCACGCCTGTCTCGTAGCCGTGAAGCAGCTTGTCCCGGTCGCGTCGTTGCAGACTGATGCACGCGCGCTTGGTGAACAGGTACACCAAGGGTGGGATCACGAAGACGGCGATTCGGAAGAACCAGGTCACGGCGTACACGTTGAAGCTGAAGACGCTGGCGATGATGTCGTTGCCGCCTTCGATCCACAGCATCACGTAGAAGGTCAGTGACATCGCGCCCAGGGCGGTGCGCGTCGGGGCGTTACGGGGTCGGTCCAGCAGGTGGTGGTACCTGCGGTCACCGGTCGCCCACTGCTCGATCCACGGGTACAGGGCCATCAGCGTGAAGATGATTCCCGGAAGGATCAGTGCGGGGAACAAGATGTTCAGGCTGATCGTGTTGCCGAAGAACGGGATCTCGATGTTTGGCATCAGACGGAGGCCGCCCTCGAGCCAGCCGATGTACCAGTCAGGTTGAGACCCAGCCGTCACCTGGTCGGGCACGTAGGGGCCGTACACCCAGATCGGGTTGATCTGGAAGAGCGCGCTCATCAAGGCGGTGACGCCGAAGACGACGAAGAAGAACCCGCCGGCCTTGGCCGTGTACACCGGGAAGAGCGGGAACCCGACGACGTTGCGCTCGGTGCGACCAGGTCCGGGGAACTGGGTGTGCTTCTGGTACCACACGAGCATCAGGTGGACGGTGATCAGCGCGAGGATCAGGCCCGGCACCAGGAGTACGTGCACCGTGAACAGGCGGGGGATGAAGTCGTTGCCGGGGAACTGTCCGCCGAACACGAGGAAGGACAACCAGGTTCCCACGAGCGGGATCGAAAGCATGATCCCGTCGGCGATCCGCAGCCCGGTCCCTGAGAGGAGGTCGTCGGGCAGTGAGTAGCCGGCGAATCCCTCGAGCAGTGCCATGGTCAGCAGTCCGACGCCGATGACCCAGTTGATCTCGCGTGGCTTGCGGAAAGCACCCGTGAAGAACACGCGCAGGAGGTGGACCGAGATGGCTCCGACGAAGAACAGCGCTGCCCAGTGGTGGATCTGCCGCATGAGCAGGCCACCCTGGACGTCGAAGCTGATGTTGAGCGTGGTGGCGTAGGACTCCGACATCGGTACGCCGTTGAGGGGCAGGTAGCTGCCGTTGTAGATCACCTCGACCATCGACGGCTTGAACCAGAAGGTCAGGAAGGTGCCGGTCAGCAGCAAGATGATGAAGCTGTACAAGGCGATCTCACCGAGCATGAAGGACCAGTGGTCGGGGAAGACCTTGTTCAGGTTCTTCTTCAGGAAGTTCGAGGCAGGGACGCGCTCGTCGACCCAGGTGTAGCCCTTGCCGCCGACTGCCTCGACGCCGCTCGTTGTCATCCGCGCTCCCAGAAGCTCGGGCCCACTGGTTGGGTGAAACCGTTCTGCGCGACCAAGTATCCGTCGGTATCCACGGTTATCGCGAGTTGAGGAAGTGCACGGGCTGCCGGACCGAACACCACGTTGGCGCTGTCGGCGAGGTCGAACGTGGACTGGTGGCACGGGCACAGCAGGTGGTGGGTCTGCTGCTCGTACAGGTTGATCGGGCAGCCTACGTGGGTGCAGATCTTGGAGAAGCACAGGATGCCCTCGACGTCCCAGCCGGTTCCCTGCTGCGACTTGATGTCCGCGGGATCCATCCGGACCAAGATCACTGGCGCCTTCGCCAGCTCGTCGAGCGACTTCTCCTCCTCCATGACCAGGTCGATTCCCTCAGGCACGGCGGAGATCAGGGTCCCGATGGTCATGTCCGCCGGCCGGACCGGTTGCTTGGTCTCGGCGATGAGGATCCGGGTGCCCTTGGTCCACATGGTCACGTCGAGCTTGTGGTCCGGGGCCGGGCCGAGGTCACGCAGCAGCACGATGGCCGGAAGGCCGACCATCGCCAGTGCCGCCACCAGGCTGCCGCCGATGAACGGCCGCCTCTTGATGCCGCTCTCCTCAACGCCTCGCTGGTACTCGACCAGTGCGGCCTCGCGGGCCTCGTCCGACGACCCTTCGTCATGTCGCAGCGCGACGACCTCGACGTCAGGCATGAGCTTCTTCGCCCAGTGGATCGCCGCGGCACCCAGGGCGAACAAGGCGATGCCCATCGACAGGCCCAGGGCGAGGTTGGCGGCGGACGTCTCCCCGAGGCCGGGAACCCACACGAGCTTGTCCGTGCCAACGACGAAGTAGGCCACGCAGAAGAACAGGCTGCACACGGCCGAGAGCAGGAACAGCAGGCCGACCTGCCGCTCGGCGCGCTTCGCCGCGTGGGCGTCGACGTCGCTTCGACGCTCACGGTGCTCGGGCATCGGTGTGGCGTCGGCCAGTGCGGGGTTGTTGTCGTGGTCAGACGACGGAGGAGTGCTCACCGGTGGGTGTCCTTGTCCTGCGAGACGTCGGTCGAGACGTACGACGAGTGGGTCAGGGCGAGCGGGCGTCGGGGGAGCGCGGGGAGCATGGTCAGGTCACCGCGCCTTGACGCCGATCCAGACGGCCGCGGCGACGAGGGCCCCGATGCCGACGACCCAGAACAGGAGCCCTTCGGTCACCGGTCCGAGACGGCCGAGGTCCAGGCCACCGACGTTGGGCTGGTCCTGGAGACTGTTGATGTACGCCAGGATTGCCTGCTTGTCCTGCACGCGCAGCGTGGTGTTCGGGAAGACCGGCATGCTCTGCGGCCCGGTGAGCATGGCCTCCCAGATGTGCCGGTCGGTCGACTCGGTGATCGGCGGGGCGTACTTGCCGTCGGTCAGGGCCCCACCCTCACCGGAGAAGTTGTGGCACGACGAGCAGTTGGCGCGAAAGAGGTTCCCTCCGAGGGCCAGGTCGGCACCGGACCAGTCGAGCTCCTCGGGTGTGGGGATGGCCGGGCCCGGGGCGAACGAGGCGACGTAGGCGGCGAGCGCGGCGATCTCGGCGTCGGTGTAGATGACCGGCTTCGGGGGAGCCTGCGCGCCCGGAGCGGCCAACGGCATCCGGCCCGTGCCCACCTGGAAGTCGACCGCTGCGGCACCGACCCCGATCAGCGTGGGGCCAGCCTGGGTGCCGTCGGGCTGCTTGGCGCCCTCGAGCCCGAGTCCGTGGCAGGAGGAGCAGCCCTCGAGGTACAGCTTCTTGCCCTGGTCGAGCACCGTGCTCGTCGCGCCCTGCGGTGCGGCCTGAGCCCGGCCGGAGCCAGAGACCACGGCGTACAGGCCACCGACGGCGAGCAGGCCGAGCAGCAGGACGACGGCCGTGGCGAACGGGCTTCGGCGTCTGGCGAGCAGTGCGGTCACGAGAGGGTCCCTGGTCGGTTGGCTGCGGTCGGGAAGCGGTCGGGTGCTACTGCAGGAAGTAGATGGTGAAGAACAGGGCGATCCACACGACGTCGACGAAGTGCCAGTAGTACGACACGACGATGGCGCGGGTGGCCTGGTCGTGGTCGAAGCGCTTGGCGAAGTACGTGGTGGCCAGAACCAGCAGGAACGCGACGAGGCCGCCGGTGACGTGCGCGGCGTGGAATCCGGTCGTCAGGTAGAAGACCGACCCGTAGGGCGAAGACGACAGCGTCAGGCCCTCGTGGACCAGGTTGGTGTACTCGAAGACCTGGCCGGACACGAAGAACGCGCCCATCAGGTAGGTGATCATGAACCACTTGCGCAGCCCGCGGACGTCGCCCTTCTCAGCAGCGAAGACGCCGAGCTGGCAGGTGATCGACGAGGACACCAGCACCAAGGTGTTGACCGTGGCGAAGACGACGTTGAGCTTGACGTCGCTGGGCGGCCAGGCGTCGACGCCGGTGACCTGGCGGACGGTGAAGTACATCGCGAACAGCGCCGCGAAGAACATCAGCTCAGAGGACAGCCAGACGATCGTCCCGACACTGACCATGTTGGGACGGCTCGGGGCCGGAACGTGGGCGGTCGATGCCGCGGTTGCTGTCGCCACGGGCGGCATTATGCCGAGGACCTGGAGCCCTCGCCCCTCCGACCCCCCGACTGCCCGGTCACCGACGACGACCGTGACCAGACCGTGACCTGCCGGCTGCTGCGCGTGCCCGATCCGTGGGGTGCTCCCATCGGTCGGCTCACGGTGGTCCACCGGTAGCATCGGCCCATGTCGACCGCGTCCAGTCCCGCGAGCAGCCCCGCCCCCGATGCATCCGCCGAGCTGACTGAGCTAACTGAGCTGACTGTGCTGGTCTACAGCGACGACGTGACGACCCGCCAGGCGGTGCTGATGGCTCTGGGTCGGCGGGTCGCCTCGGACCTGCCCCGGCTGCGCTACGTCGAGGCTGCCACCGAGCACGCGGTGCTCAAGCACGCCCACGCCAACGACGTCGACCTGGTCATCCTCGACGGCGAGTCGACCCCCGTCGGCGGAATCGGGCTGTGCCGCACCTTGAAGGACGAGGTGCCCAACTCCGCTCCGGTCTTGGTGATCGTCGGGCGCCCGCAGGACGACTGGCTCGCCGCGTGGTCACGTGCCGACGGAGTGGCGAGCCACCCGATCGACCCGGTGGCCATGGCGGCGGCCACCGAGCGGGTCCTGCGCAGGTTCGTGCCGGTGGTCGGCAGCGACGTCGCGACCAGTGCCTGACGAGACGTTCGGGCGCGAGGGCGTCCTCCCATGAGCCAAGGGGGTCAGGGAGCCGGGTCTGGAACGGCACGGACGTGGCCCGACATTCTGACGGCACTTCTGGCTGGTTCGTCGCTGGACTCCGACCAGACCGCATGGGCGATGGACCAGGTGATGACCGGCGATGCGACGTCGGCCCAGGTCGCGGGCTTCGTCATCGCCTTGCGGGCCAAGGGCGAGACGCCGGAGGAGATGTCCGGCCTGGTCACGGCGATGCTCAGGCACGCGCACCGGATCGAGGTGCCTGGTCCGGTCGTCGACGTGGTCGGGACAGGGGGCGACCGCGCTCACACGGTCAACATCTCGACGATGGCTGCTCTGGTCGTGGCCGGGAGCGGAGCCAGGGTCGTCAAGCACGGCAACCGGGCCGCCTCGTCGGCCTGCGGAGCCGCCGACGTCCTGGAGGAGCTCGGTCTGGTGCTGACCCTGACGCCCCAGCAGGTCGCGCAGGTCGCCGTCGATGCTGGGATCACGTTCTGCTTCGCGCAGGCCTTCCATCCGGCGATGCGTCACGCTGCCGGCCCACGGCGCGAGCTTGGTGTGCCAACGGCCTTCAACTTCCTCGGGCCCCTGACCAATCCGGCCCAGCCGCAGGCGCAGGCGGTCGGCTGCGCCGACCCGCGGATGGCCCCGGTCATGGCGTCGGTCTTTGCCGACCGCGGTGTCTCGGCGCTCGTCGTCCGTGGCGACGACGGGCTTGACGAGATCACCGTGACCACCACCTCGACCGTGTACGACGTGCGTGACGGTTCGGTGGAGTGCGTCACGTTCGACCCACGTGAGCTGGGTGTCGAACGTGCGGCTCCGCAGACACTTCGCGGCGGAGACCGTGCATTCAACGCGGCGACCGTGCGTGCTCTGGTCGAGGGCCGGGAGCAAGGCCCGATCCGTGACGCCGTGCTGCTCAACGCCGCCGCAGCCCTGGCGGCCCTGGCGCCGTCCGGGGACCTGACGGCTCGGCTGGCTGCCGGTCACGAGGCAGCCACCGCGTCGATCGACACGGGGGCTGCAGCAGAGACCCTTGCGCGATGGGTCGCCACGACCCGAGCGCTCGCCGACCCTGGACCCGTCAGGCGGTCAGGCCAGCCCGAGTGAGAACGCCGCCTCGAGGTCGTGGCGGCTGTACGCCCGGAACGCCACGTGCGTCTCGGTCGAGAGCACCCCGGGGACGACGTTGACGTGTTCGGTGACGACGCTGGCGATGTCGTCGATGCTCGGTACCCGAACCATGACGATCAGGTCGATGGCTCCCGTGACGCTGTAGACCTCACTGACGCCGTCGATGTCCGCAAGCGCCTGCGCCGCCGCGGGAATCGCATCGACCTCGGTCTGCACGAACACGATCGCGGTGACCATCGAAGCTCCTCTGGGTGGGTCTCGGCGTGCGGTTCGGGGCCAGCCTGGCATCCGCGTGCTCACTGCGGGAAGGGAACGACCGGGAGCAGCCGGTTGGAGGACATCCGCGCGAGAGCCCCTGCCGCGCCGGCGACCGGTGAGGCCCAGGTGCCATCGAGCAGGACGAGGCGCACGCCGTCGGTGTCGAGCCAGCGCAGGACGCACTCGGTCTCCTCCGCTGTGGCCGCGGGGGTGGGGCCGGGTCCCGGGACGGCAGCCTCTCCACCCACGACGAGTGCGTCGACGGTGGGCCACGGGTCGACCCCTCGGGCGACCTGCGCGGTCGCGCTCAGCCGCCCGTGCCGGACGACGACGACCTGCCATCCGTGCACGTGGGTCTGGCGCGCGGCCACCAGCAACGGGCACCCGGTGAGACCCGAGAGTCGTTGCCCGCGCGCGGCGGACCGAAGGAACGCCAGCAGGCGGTCCCGATGCGTCGCGGCGTCCTCGAAGCGCTCCGCGTCGACGAGCGGTGCGATGCGCCGCTGGGTCGCGGTGACCACCACGGAGGGGTCGATGCTCATCGCCACCTGCGCGGCAGCGACGTGCAGGGCGTAGGCCTCGATGCTCTCGGACCCCTCGCAGGGGGCACCGCAGCGCCCCAGACCCGCGAGCACGCAGGCCGATGACAGGGCTCGGGGGGACAGCCGGCCGGTGCACTGACGCAGGGGGAGTGCCTCGTGCAGCGCGGCCGTCGCCTGCTCGGCAGCCCGTCGGCTGCCGAAGGGGCCGAGGTAGGTGGCGCCGTCGTCCATCACCTGTCGCACGGTCGACAGCCTGGGGAACGGCTCAACGGTGAGCTTGACGAACGAGGCCTTCTCGGGAAACTTCGAGCGTCGGTTGTAGGGAGGCTTGTGCTCGGCGATGAGCCGTAGCTCTCGCACCTCGGCCTCCAACGGGGTCGGACACGGGATCGACACGACCTCCTCGGCGGCCGCCACCATCTCGGCCATGCGACGACGCTGCTCGGCCGCCGTGAAGTACTGGCGGACCCGCGACCGCAGGTCGACCGACTTGCCGACGTAGAGCACCCGGCCCCGGCCGTCGCGGAACAGGTAGACCCCTGCGGTGGACGGAACGTCGTCGGCGAGGTACCGCTTGCGTCGCTGGGCCGGGTGCACCCGCGTGGAGAACGTGCCGACCTCCTCCAGGGTGGTCACGCCGTGGCAGCCGAGGCGCTCGAACAAGCCGTGCAGGACGTCGACCGTCGCCCGAGCGTCGTCGAGGGCGCGGTGGGTGGGGTCGGTGCTCGCCCGGAACAGCCGGGCCAACGTGGCGAGCTTGCAGTTGGGAGCCTCGTCGCGCGTGAGGGTCCGGCGGGCCAGGCGAGCGGTGTCGAGAACGTCGAAGCGTGGCCAGCCCAGCCCGGTGCGTTCGGCGGCCGTCCGCAGGAACCCGACGTCGAACGGTGCGTTGTGCGCCACCAGCACGGCCCCAGACGCGAACTCCAGGAACGACGGCAGGACGGCGTCGATCCGCGGAGCGCGGGCGACCATGCCGTCGGTGATGCCCGTGAGGACCGCGATGAAGGGAGGAATCGCCTCGCCCGGGTTCACCAGCGTCTGGAACTCGCCGAGAACCTCGCCACCGCGCACCTTGACCGCACCGATCTCGGTGATGCCGCACGACTGGTGTGACCCGCCCGTGGTCTCGAGGTCGACGACCACGAACGTGGCTTGGCTCAGCGGCGTGCCGAGGTCGTCGAAGCTCGCCTGGACCGCCAGAGGGGTGGTCGAAGGAGTGGTCACGGTCACGGCATGGACGCTAGGCGCGAGGTCCGACAAGGCTGTGGTGGGCGCGCCGAGCGGTCTGGCTACGCTGAGGGGGTGACCGATCGACTGCCGACCCCTGACACCCGGTGGCGCTGCAGCGCCTGCGGAAACCTGACCCGGTTCGACGTCGTCCGAAGCTCGCGGGTGCGCGAGTTCTGGCACCTGGACCTCGCCGGTGAGCCCGCCGTCGAGGAGTCCGAAGCGCTGTCCGAGACGGTCGACGACGTGCGCTGCCGCTGGTGCGGCGCCAGTGGGACGGTCGAGCTGGTGCCCCGCCCGGCTGCCGGTGGGCCCGCGGTCGACCCGACCCGCGCGCAGGGCTCTGCTGTCTGACGGCTGTCTGACGGCTGTCTGACGGACTTGTCAGACCCCGTGTCTAGCGTCCTTCCTGAAAGCGATCGCACGGTCAGGAAGGACTGGTTCAGATGATCATCGACTGCGGCACGTGCCCGGTCCAGGGCAGCGGCTGCGCCGACTGCTTCGTGGCGTCCTTCTTGGCTGTTCCGTCGGTTCCGTCGGTTCCGTCGGTTCCAGTAGCTCCGTCGACCCCGTCGCAGCTGGTGAACCCAGCCCGGGGCACGGCCCAGGGCGACTGGCGGGTCCACGGCGGCGGGCTGCCCCCCGAGGGGGCGCTGCTGGACGCCGACGAGCGTCGAGCGCTCGAGGTGCTCGCCTCGGCGCAGCTGGTTCCCCCGATGAGTGTCGGTCCCGTCGCAGCCGGTGACCTCCCGTCGGCCGGTCGGGTCCCTGGCCGGGTCGGTGTGACCGACGACACACCCTCGGCCAACCGGCGGGCTGTTTGAGTCGTTGCCCATCCGTTACTAAGGTGTGCCTGGGTCACCGTCCGTTGGTCTGTCGTTCCGAGAGGCCACGGTGGCCCCCGCCGAATTCGGCTGAGCCTTCGCGGGCGACGCCGAAGCCGGGGACCCACCGTCCCTGGGGCGAATCGAAGGGCACCGGAACCTCGGTACCCCTCGTAGGGCGCTTCCCCGCCCGAGCCCGTCAGCTGACCCGGTACGCGGTAGAGGGAGAAGGAGAGCCGCCTTCGTGGCGACCCGCCAAGCTGTATCCGTGCTGCGCAAGCGCGGCACCCACGCCCTGGCCGTTCTGGCGACCGCGATTGCGGTGGTGGCCGTCGTGCCCTCCGTGGGCCAGGCCGCCCCGAACCTGACGATCGCCCAGGCCCAGCAGCGCGTCGCTTCCCTGCAAGAGGAAGCCGCCGCAGCTGCCGAGCGTTCCAACGCGGCACAGGTTCGCGTCGACGAGACCACGACCGAGCTTGCGCGCGTCCAGCACCAGCTCAAGCGCCAGTCCGCCCAGGTGGCCTCGCTCGACGCCGCCATGGCGCAGTACGCCGCCGCGTTGTACACCACCGGTGGCATGGACCCCACGCTCCAGGTCATGCTCGCCGACAACCCCACCGACTTCCTGTCCCAGGCCGGTGCCCTCGACCAGGTCGCGCGGACCCAGAACAGTGCGTTCCGGGCCGCACAGGTGGCCCGTCAGTCACTGGCCCAGACCCAGGCCGTCGTCGACCAGAAGCTCGTGAAGCTGCGCGAGCTCAAGGCGCAGGCGGCCAAGGAGATGGCCACCGCCAACGACAAGCTGCAGCAGGCCCAGCAGGTGCTGTCCAGTCTCAAGGCCGAGCAGCGTCAGCGCCTCGCAGCGCTGGCAGCCCAGCGCGCCGCGGCGGCTCAGCGCTCGTCGCGCAACGCCTTGGCCACCGTTCCCGCTCCAGCGCCGGTCGCGTCGTCCAGCGGCGGCTCGGCCGGAGCCGTCAACGGCCGGGCCGGGATCGCCGTGGCGTACGCGCAAGCCCAGCTCGGCAAGCCGTACGTGTTCGCCGCTGCCGGCCCCAGCGCATTCGACTGCTCGGGCCTGGTGATGGCCGCGTGGGGTCAGGCCGGCGTCTACCTGCCGCACTCGGCCAGCGTCCAGTACGCCGTCACCTCCCGCGTCTCACTGTCCGACATCCAGCCCGGTGACCTGGTGTTCTTCTACAGCGGGATCGAGCACGTCGGCATGTACGTGGGCGGCGGCATCTTCGTCCATGCGGCCAACCCGACCGACGGTGTCGTGGCCGACTCGCTGTTCAGCAGCTACTGGCAGTCGGTCTACATGGGAGCCGGGCGGGTCTGACCTGCTCGGTCGCGGGCGCCGGTGCTGACCGCGGGCGCCTACGATCGACCGTGTGACTGCGTCGGCGACTCGGGTGAAAGCCTCGGCCAGCGCCGTTGTGGCGGTTCTGGCCGCCGCAGCAATTGCTGCCGGGCTTGCTGACTCCCCCCCGGTTGCGCAGGCGGACGAACCTGGGTGGTTCTCAACAGCAGCTCAGGGTGCTGCACAGGCCACCGTCGACACCCTGGCTCGCGGGCAGGTCGCCGTCGCTCTCGGACGCCGCTCTCAGGCCGTTGAGGGGGGGCAACGCCGGACCTTCCTTGCCGACGTTGCGCCGGCCCAGCGGTCGGCCCAACGAGTCAGGTTCAGGTGGATGCGCGC
>JBAPUB010000229.1:0-18460 GCA_049282455.1 Actinomycetes bacterium | reverse complement strand
CGGCGTGGGTGACCGCGTGCTCCTCATGGAGACCCGGCCGCTGTCGGCGACGAAGCGCTGGCGCGTGGTCGAGATCATCGAGAAGGCCAAGTAGGGCGGGAGTAGACGTGATCCAGCAGGAGTCGCGACTGAAGGTCGCCGACAACACCGGTGCCAAGGAGATCTTGTGCATCCGGGTTCTCGGCGGCTCCGGACGACGCTACGCGGGGATTGGTGACGTGATCGTCGCCACGGTCAAGGACGCCATCCCTGGCGGCAACGTGAAGAAGGGTGAGGTCGTCAAGGCCGTCGTCGTGCGCACCGTCAAGGAGCGCCGTCGCCCCGACGGGTCGTACATCAAGTTCGACGAGAACGCCGCCGTCATCATCAAGGAAGGCGGCGAGCCCCGAGGTACCCGCATCTTCGGCCCGGTGGGTCGTGAGCTGCGAGACAAGCGGTACATGCGGATCATCTCGCTCGCGCCGGAGGTGCTGTAAGCCATGTCGAAGATGCATGTGAAGAAGGGCGACACGGTTGTCGTCATCGCCGGCAAGGACAAGGGCGCCACGGGCAAGGTCATCGCCGCGTACCCGCGCGACCATCGGGTGCTGGTCGAGGGCGTCAACCTCGTCAAGAAGCACACCAAGATCGGTCAGACCTCTCGCGGCGCGAAGACCGGCGGCATCACCACCCAGGAGGCTCCGATCCACGCCTCCAACGTGATGCCCGTGGTCGAGGCCGACGGCAAGAAGGTGGGCACCCGGATCGGGTACCGCACCGATGAAGACGGCCGCAAGACGCGTGTCGCGGCGAAGACCGGTGAGGACCTCTGATGAGTCAGACAGTGACCGAGACAGCGGCCGCGGGGGAGGCTCGCCCCTACCCTCGGCTGAAGCTTCGCTACCGCGAGGAGATCGTCCCCGCGCTTCGCGAGGAGTTCGGCTACGCCAACGTCATGCAGGTTCCCGGCATGGTCAAGGTCGTCGTGAACATGGGCGTCGGTGAGGCAGCTCGCGACTCCAAGCTCATCGAGGGCGCGGTCAAGGACCTCGCCACGGTGACCGGTCAGAAGCCCACGGTCACCAAGGCGAAGAAGTCCATCGCACAGTTCAAGCTGCGCGAAGGAATGCCGATCGGCGCTCACGTAACCTTGCGCGGCGACCGCATGTGGGAGTTCCTGGACCGCCTTCTCACGACCGCACTCCCACGTATCCGTGACTTCCGTGGCCTGTCGCCCCGGCAGTTCGACGGCAACGGCAACTACACCTTCGGCCTCAACGAGCAGAGCATGTTCCACGAGATCGACCCCGACGCGGTCGACCGCGTCCGGGGCATGGACAACACCGTGGTGACGTCCGCCAAGACCGACGACGAGGGACGCGCACTGCTGCGCTCGCTCGGTTTCCCGTTCAAGGAGTCCTGACCGTGGCCAAGAAGGCGCTGATCGAGAAGTCCCAGCGCAAGCCGAAGTTCAAGGTTCGCGCCTACACGCGCTGCAGCGTGTGCGGCCGACCCCACTCGGTGTACCGCAAGTTCGGGCTCTGCCGCGTGTGCCTGCGAAACATGGCGCACCGCGGTGAGCTCCCCGGCATCACCAAGAGCAGCTGGTAACCATTCCTACGCCGCAGGTCCGCAGCACGCGGATACCACGGTGAGAGAGACCACAGGCCAATCATGACCATGACCGACCCGATCGCCGACATGTTGACGCGACTGCGCAACGCGAACTCGGCGTATCACGACTCCGCGAGCATGCCCTCCAGCAAGATCAAGCTGGGCATCGCCGAGATCCTCAAGCAGGAGGGCTACGTGCGTGACTGGCGTGTCGAGCCCACCGAGGTCGGAGCCGGCACGCTCGTCATCGACCTCAAGTTCGGTCCGACCCGTGAGCGTTCCATCGCCGGCATCCGCCGGATCAGCAAGCCCGGACTTCGGGTGTATGCCAAGTCGACCAATCTGCCGCGAGTGCTCGGCGGGCTCGGTGTCGCGATCATCTCGACGTCGTCCGGCCTGTTGACCGACCGCCAGGCAGCCAAGCAGAACGTAGGCGGGGAAGTCCTCGCCTACGTCTGGTGACGGGAGGAGCCCGAACATGTCTCGCATCGGCCGTCTCCCAGTCGTCGTCCCCTCGGGGGTCGACGTGACCATTGAGGGTCAAGACGTCGCAGTGAAGGGGCCCAAGGGATCCTTGAGCCTCACCATCAGCGACCCCATCACGATCGCTCGCTCCGACGACGGCACCTTGTCGGTCGCGCGTCCTGACGACGAGCGTCGAAGCAAGGCGCTCCACGGCCTGACCCGCACGCTGGTGGCGAACATGGTCGCCGGAGTGACCGAGGGCTTCGAGCGCAAGCTCGAGATCGTCGGTGTCGGCTACCGTGTGCAGGCCAAGGGTCGCAATCTGGAGTTCGCACTGGGCTTCAGCCACCCCGTCCTCGTCGAGGCCCCCGAGGGCATCGAGTTCGCCGTCGAGAGCCCGACCAAGTTCTCGGTCACCGGGATCGACAAGCAGCAGGTGGGCCAGGTTGCGGCCAATATCCGCAAGCTGCGCAAGCCTGAGCCGTACAAGGGCAAGGGCATTCGGTACTCGGGCGAGCACGTCCGTCGCAAGGTCGGAAAGGCTGGTAAGTAGTCATGGCCGTCGGTGTTAAGTCTCGTCGGGCGAATCCCCGACAGGTGGCACGCGCGCGCCGTCACCTACGAGTGCGCAAGAAGGTCGAAGGCACGACTGCTCGCCCCCGCCTCGTGGTGTCGCGTTCCACGCGGCACGTGTTCGTCCAGGTGGTCGACGACAGTGTGGGCCGCACATTGGTCTCTGCGTCGTCGATGGAGAGCGACGTGCGAGCCGGCGAAGGCGACAAGTCGGCGCAGGCCCGCAAGGTCGGGTCCCTGATCGCCGACCGGGCCAAGGCTGCCGGTATCGACAAGGTCGTGTTCGACCGGGGTGGCAACCGCTACCACGGCCGTATCGCAGCACTCGCCGAAGGAGCCCGCGACAGTGGGCTCGTCTTCTGACCATCCGCTGACCGAAGGAAGAGGAACCAGAGCATGAGCGGACCTCAACGCCGCGGCAGCGCCGGTGGCGACCGTCGTCGTGACAACCGTCGCGGTGACGCCCCAGAGAAGAACGCCTACATCGAGCGAGTCGTCGCCATCAACCGGGTGGCCAAGGTCGTCAAGGGTGGTCGGCGCTTCAGCTTCACCGCCCTGGTGGTCGTCGGAGACGGCGACGGCACTGTGGGGGTCGGCTACGGCAAGGCCAAGGAAGTGCCGGCTGCGATCGCCAAGGGTGTCGAGGAGGCCAAGAAGAACTTCTTCAAGGTCCCCAGGATCCAAGGCACCATCACTCACCCCATCCAGGGCGAGGCTGCTGCCGGCGTCGTGCTGCTGAAGCCCGCAGCCCCGGGTACTGGTGTCATCGCCGGAGGTCCGGTGCGCGCCGTCCTCGAGGCCGCCGGCGTCCGCGACGTCTTGAGCAAGTCGCTGGGGTCGTCCAACGCGATCAACATCGTCCACGCCACCGTGGCGGCGCTCAAGGGTCTCGAGCGTCCTGAGGAGGTCGCGGCCCGCCGCGGACTTCCGCTGGAGGACGTTGCCCCCGAGGGCCTGCTTCGCGCTCGTGCGGCCGGGATCGGTGCGCCATGAGTCGGTTGAAGGTCACCCAGCGCAAGTCGGACATCGGCGGCACTCACCGTCAGCGCAACAGCCTGCGGTCCTTGGGGCTCAAGCGCATCGGTGATGTCGTCGTCAAGGAGGACCGTCCCGAGATCCGTGGGATGGTCGGAGCGGTGTCGCACCTCGTCACCGTCGAGGAGGTCGACTGACATGACACTGAAAGTTCATCACCTGCGCCCGGCGCCGGGTGCCAAGACACCGAAGACCCGCGTGGGCCGAGGTGAGGGCTCCAAGGGCAAGACCGCCGGTCGAGGGACCAAGGGTACGAAGGCCCGCTACCAGGTGCCGGCGAACTTCGAGGGCGGCCAGATGCCCTTGCACATGCGCCTTCCGAAGCTGCGTGGCTTCACCAACCCGTTCCGGGTCGAGTTCCAGGTCGTCAACCTCGACAAGCTGGCGGCGTTGTACCCGACCGGCGGCGAGGTGACCGTCGAGGACCTCGTGACCAAAGGTGCGGTTCGCAAGGACCGTCCGGTGAAGGTTCTGGGCACCGGGGATGTCGGCGTGGCCCTCCAGGTGAGCGCACATGCGTTCTCCGCTTCGGCCAAGGCCAAGATCGCTGCTGCGGGCGGGACCACCACCGAGCTCTGACGGTGCGTTATCGTCGCTGATACTTCGATCTGTCCGCTGGAGGCCATCGGTGCTGTCAGTCTTCGCGCAGGCGTTCCGGACCCCGGACCTGCGCACGAAGCTCCTGTTCACGCTGGCCATGATCGGGATCTACCGGGTCGGGTCGTACATTCCGACGCCCGGCGTCGACTTCCCGGCCGTCCAGACATGTATCGAGTCGGTCCAGGGCAACAGCCTGTACGCGATGATCAACTTGTTCAGCGGCGGTGCGCTGCTGAAGCTGTCGATCTTCGCGCTGGGGATCATGCCGTACATCACGGCCAGCATCATCTTGCAGCTTCTCGTCGTCGTGATTCCCCGCCTGGAGGCGCTCAAGCAGGAGGGTCAGTCCGGCACGGCGAAGATCACCCAGTACACCCGCTACCTCACCATCGGGCTGAGCATCCTCCAGGCCACGGGGATCGTGGCGCTCGCACGCTCCAACCAGCTCATCCAGGGCTGCCCCGAGGACATCATCCCGAACGAGTCCCTCCCTGTGATCTTGACCATGGTCATCGTGCTGGTGGCAGGATCCGCGATCATCATGTGGCTCGGTGAGCTGATCACCGACCGGGGGATCGGCAACGGGATGTCGCTCATCATCTTCACGTCGATCGTCGCCGGGTTCCCCGGCCAGATGACCGTGATCTTCGACACCGCAGGTCCGCTGCAGTTCTTGGTGGTCATCCTGGTTGGCCTGGCCATCGTGGCTTTCGTCGTCCTCATGGAGCAGGGCCAGCGCCGTATCCCGGTCCAGTACGCCAAACGGATGGTCGGGCGCAAGATGTACGGCGGCAGCTCGACCTACATCCCGATCAAGGTGAACCAGGCGGGCGTCATCCCGGTCATCTTCGCGTCTTCGTTGATGTACCTGCCCGTCTTGTTCGTCACCTTGACCCACAGCACCGGTTCGGTGTCCCAGTGGATCCAGGCCCACCTCGTACGTGGGTCGGGCTTCTACTACTCACTGATCTTCTTCGGCCTGGTGGTGTTCTTCACCTACTTCTACACGGCGATCACGTTCAACCCCGACGAGATCGCGGACAACATGAAGAAGTACGGCGGATTCATCCCAGGCATCCGGGCCGGCAAGCCGACCGCGCAGTACCTCGACTACGTGCTGACCCGACTGACCTCGGTCGGCTCGCTCTACCTCGGCGGCATCGCCGTCCTTCCCCTGGTGGCCTTCTCCAGCCTGGGGCAAGGCGGCAACTTCATCTTCGGCGGGACGAGCATCTTGATCATGGTCGGTGTCGGCCTCGACACCGTGAAACAGATCGAGAGCCAGCTCCAGCAGCGCAGCTATGAAGGCTTCCTGCGCTGATGCGCCTCGTTCTGGTCGGTCCGCCGGGCGCAGGCAAGGGGACCCAGGCGGAGGTGGTCGCCGCTCGCCTGTCGGTCCCGCACATCTCCACCGGCGACCTGTTCCGAGCCAACGTGTCAGGTGGGACCGAGCTTGGCCGTGAGGCTCAGCGCTACCTCGATGCCGGGCAGCTCGTCCCCGACTCGGTGACCAACGCGATGGTTGAGGACCGGTTCTCCGGTCAGGACGTCTCGGTCGGGTTCCTGCTCGACGGCTACCCCCGCAACGCGGCTCAGGTGCAGGTGCTGGACCAGATGCTGAGCGATCGCGGCTGGAGCCTCGACCGGGTGGTCGAGCTGACGGTCGACCGCAATGAGGTCACGCGCCGTCTGGTCGAGCGGGCGCGGCTGCAGGGCCGCAGCGACGACAGCGCCGACGTCGTCGGCGCCCGGTTCGACGTCTACGACCGCGACACAGCACCCATTCTCGACCTCTACCGGGCGGCAGCACTGCTGTCGCAGGTCGACGGGACGGGCGACGTCGGCGCCGTCACCGCTCGCATCATCGCCGCGATCGGTCGCTGACCGCACCCATGTTCGGCCGTCGCGAGCAGATCGAGATCAAGTCGTCCGAGCAGCTCTCGTCGATGCGTGCGGCCGGGCTGGTCGTGGCAGATGCGCTTGCTGCGGTGGCCGCTGCCACGAGGGCGGGGGTCACCACCGCCGACCTCGATGCGGTGGCGGCCGAGGTCATCAAGTCAGCAGGCGCCGCGCCGTCCTTCCTGGGGTACTACGGGTACCCGGCCACCATCTGCACCTCGGTCAACGACGAGATCGTGCACGGCATCCCCGGCGACCGGATCATCGTCGACGGCGACCTGGTGTCCATCGACTGCGGAGCGATCGTCGACGGCTGGCACGGTGACGCTGCCGTCACTGTCGCCGTGGGTGAGGTTGACGACGCCCAGCGCCGGCTCCTCGAGGTGACCGAGGCGTCCCTGTGGTCGGGGCTGGCCCGGGCGCGGACCGGCGGGCGGTTGTCCGACATCGGTCATGCCGTGGAGCAGACCGTGCGCGCCGTCGGCCCGTTCGGGATCATCGAGGAGTACGTCGGCCACGGGATCGGGTCGCAGATGCACATGGAGCCGAGCGTGCCCAACTACGGCAAAGCAGGGCACGGCCCGAGGCTGGTCGCTGGCATGGCCTTGGCGGTGGAGCCGATGGTCACCCTGGGCGGGCGCCACACGCGGGTTCTCGACGACGAATGGACCGTGGTCACCGCCGACGGGAGTCGGTCGGCCCACTTCGAGCACACGGTTGCGGTGACCGACCAGGGTCCCTGGGTCCTCACCGCCCACGACGGCGGCGCGGCCCGGTTCGCCTCCATGGGCGTCGCGTCACCCGCCTGACACCGAAGTGCTCGGGATGGTCATCTCGATCCGCGAGCTGGGGGCTGAAGTCGGACGTGAACCATCACAGCGAACCGGGTGAGGGGATGCGGCTCATCCACGGGACCAGATCGGGTCACTGTCCGGTCGCTGATCGAGTCAGCCGGGGGTGACCTCGCCGGCATGCGCCGCCCGGAGGGCGGCGACGTCGATCTTGGTCATGGCGAGCATGGCCTGCATCACGCGTGCCGACCGTTCGGGGTCCGGGTCGCCCATCAGCTCGCCCAGGGCCTTGGGCACGACCTGCCACGACAGCCCGAACCGGTCGACCAGCCACCCGCACCGGCTCGGGGCCCCGCCCTCACACAGCCGGTCCCAGAAGTAGTCGACCTCGTCCTGGCCCTCGCAGGACACGAAGAACGAGATCGCCGGTGTGAACGTGAACTCCGGTCCTCCGTTGAGGGCCATGAACTCCTGCTCGCCCAGCCGGAAGGTCGCCATCATGACCTCCCCGGCCGACCCGGGTGAGCCTTCCGGGTACCGGGCGATCTGCAGGACGGCGGAGTCACCGAACACTGACGTGTAGAAGTCGACGGCCTCCCCGACCCCTCCGTCGAACCAGAGGAACGGGGTGATCGTGGGCATGGGCTTCCTCCGGGTGCGCTCGCTGGTCGGGCGTGAGCCTAACGGCCACGTCGGTCGGGAGAGATGACAAAGGTATTGCATTGCCGGAATCAGTCGGCTACTGTTCTGTATTCCAGATCTATCCGGTAGGAATAGGTGATCATGATGTGGCTGATCCTCGCGTTCGCCGTTGCCGGTGGCGCCGCCCAGCTCGTCGACGGAACGCTGGGCATGGGCTTCGGGGTGACCTCTGCGACGCTTCTGCTGGCGTTCGGCGTCTCGCCGGTGGCGGCGTCTGCGGCAACCCACGCGGCCAAGCTTCCGACCACCTTGGTCAGCGGCCTGGCCCACTGGCGTCAGGGCAACGTCGACCGGCGGGTCATGCTGCGCCTGGCCCTCCCGGGAGCGGTGGGTGCATTCCTGGGGGCCGTTGTCCTCACCGGACTCAGCCTCTCGTCGGCCAAGGCGTGGATGGCAGCGCTGCTGCTCTTCTTCGGCGTCGTCATCTTCTTGCGGTTCGGCTTCGGGATCAGGGTCATCCCGACCCCTCGCAACGGTGACAGGGCCCGGTGGCTGGTTCCGATCGGCGGCCTCGGCGGGTTCGTGGACGCGACCGGGGGTGGGGGCTGGGGGCCCGTGGTCACGCCGTCGATGTTCACGGTGACCACGCGTGAGCCACGGATGATTGTCGGCACGGTGAACGCGGCCGAGTTCGTCGTCGCCCTGGCAGCCTCCGCCGGCTTCCTGACCGGCGCGGCGCATGAGGACATCCCGTGGCTGCCGGTCCTCGGCCTGGTGGTCGGAGGAATGCTCGTCGCCCCGTTCGCGGCCCGCCTCGCGGGCCGACTTCCCCACAGCCTGATGGGCACCCTGGTCGGCGGTCTGATCCTGATCGTGAACGGCTCGGTGATCATCAAGGCGGTCACCCCGGTGCCTGGGTGGCTGGGCTGGCTGCTGGTTCTCGGGGCGGTCGCTGGGACCTCCGTCGTGGCCGTCCGCGCCTGGCGGCTCGAGCGGGACGCGCGGGCCACCGAGGACGTCACCGCTGCAGGGACGGTCATCGAGCCCATGGTTCCCTGACCGGCTCATTTGGCTTTCTTCCGGCGGTTGGGCTTAGACTGACCCGTCGGCTCAGCGCCGTCGCTCTCCCATGCCCAACGAGCAGGTTCCCGTTTGCGCGGGCTCTGCCCGTTGACGGGCGTGGACGCGGCCCGCCGGACCGACTGGCAGCAGACCGATGCGGTCCGCTACCGAGCAGCCAGCACGGATACCGCCGCACGGATGACGAAAGGAACCATGGCCAAGAAAGAGGGTGCCATCGAGATCGAGGGCACCGTGGTCGAGTCTTTGCCCAATGCAATGTTTCGGGTCGAGCTGGCCAATGGTCACAAGGTCCTCGCGCACATCAGCGGCAAGATGCGCCAGCACTACATCCGGATCCTCCCCGAGGACCGGGTCGTGGTGGAGCTGAGTCCGTACGACCTGTCTCGCGGTCGCATCGTCTACCGCTACAAGTGAGTCCCATCCGTTCCACCCCAGCAACCGACGCCCGCGGAGATCGACGATGAAGGTCAAGCCGAGCGTCAAAGCGATGTGCGACAAGTGCAAGGTGATTCGCCGTCACGGGCGAGTCATGGTGATCTGCGAGAACCTGCGCCACAAACAGCGCCAGGGCTGACCGCCGCTCCCAGCACGAGTACGGGCACCGCGGCGACGCAGCACCACGTGCACGACAACTCCATACCCAGGCTGTACCCGACCCCGGCAGAGATCGCTGCGCACGACACGTGCGAGCACCGCGACCACTGCCGGACGCCACCCCCGGACGAGGCCGGGGACCGTGCCGCGGCAACGCGTCTCGGACCGGTACGGCTCACGACCCCGAACGCATGAAGGAGCACTGCTTAGTGGCACGCCTCGTAGGCGTCGACCTGCCGCGCGACAAGCGCGTCGTGATCGCCCTGACCTACATCTACGGAATCGGTCGCACCCGGTCTACCCAGACCTTGGCTGCGACCGGCATCGATCCCAACATCCGCGTCAAGGATCTCAACGACGCGCAGCTGGTCGCCCTTCGCGACCACATCGAGGACCAGTTCCAGGTCGAGGGTGACCTGCGCCGTGAGGTGGCGGGCGACATTCGACGCAAGGTCGAGATCGGCTCCTACCAGGGCATGCGGCACCGCCGTGGCCTGCCGGTCCGCGGTCAGCGCACGCACACCAACGCACGGTCCCGCAAGGGTCCGCGCAAAGCCGTGGCCGGCAAGAAAAAGGCCGTAAAGAAGTAGTAGCCGCAGGTCCGACGCGGGCACCCGCCCGCACACGATCGCGGACCGATGACCTCAGGAGCCACCAGACTCATGCCCCCCAAGAGCAAGACCAGCACCAAGAAGGTGCGCCGCAAGGAAAAGAAGAACGTCGCTCACGGGCACGCCCACATCAAGAGCACGTTCAACAACACGATCGTCTCGATCACCGACCCGACCGGTGCGGTGATCGCCTGGGCCTCGGCTGGTCAGGTCGGTTTCAAGGGATCACGCAAGTCGACCCCCTTCGCCGCCCAAATGACCGCAGAGGCCGCCGCACGCCGCGCTCAGGAGCACGGCATGCGCAAGGTCGACGTCTTCGTCAAGGGCCCCGGCTCCGGACGTGAGACCGCGATCCGCGCCCTGCAGGCCGCCGGCCTGGAGGTCGGGTCGATCCAAGACGTGACCCCCGCGCCGTTCAACGGCTGCCGCCCGTCCAAGCGCCGTCGAGTCTGACGCGATAACACAGGAGTAACGGACACCCCATGGCCAGGTACACCGGAGCCGACTGCCGCAAGTGCCGTCGCGCGAAGATGAAGCTCTACCTCAAGGGCGCCAAGTGCGACTCGCCGAAGTGCCCCTTCGAGATCCGCCCCTACCCCCCGGGCCAGCACGGCCGCGGGCGCAGCAAGGACAGCGAGTACCTGCTCCAGCTGCGCGAGAAGCAGAAGGCCAAGCAGATCTACGGCGTCTTCGAGCGGCAGTTCCGCGCCTACTACGTCGAGGCGACCACGCGTAAGGGCAAGACCGGCGACAACCTCCTGCGCATCCTCGAGTCGCGGCTGGACAACGTCGTGTACCGCGCGGGCTTCGCCAAGTCGCGAGACATGTCGCGCCAGCTGGTCCGCCACGGTCACATCACCGTGAACGGGCGCAAGGTCGACGTCCCGTCCTTCCGCGTCTCCGACAGCGACATCGTGGAGGTGCGGGCCAGCTCGCTGGAGCTCACGCCCTTCGTCGTGGCGCGCGCCGAGGCCGGCGAGCGCACCGTCCCCGCGTGGCTGGAGGTCATCCCGAACCGGATGCGCATCCTGGTTCACACCCTGCCGGTCCGCCAGCAGATCGACACCCAGGTCCAAGAGCAGCTGATCGTCGAGCTGTACTCGAAGTAAACCCCGAGCTCGCTCGCGAGCTCACCCGTGGCGTCAAATAGTGGACGCCTCGACCCAGGAGGAACTCTTGCTCATCGCCCAGCGGCCCACGTTGGCCGAAGACGTCGTCAACGAGTACCGCTCCCGCTTCGTGCTGGAGCCACTCGAGCCCGGATTCGGCTACACCCTCGGCAACTCACTGCGGCGCACCCTGTTGTCGTCGATTCCTGGCGCAGCGGTCACCTCGATCCGCGTCGACGGCGTCCTCCACGAGTTCACCACCGTTCCCGGAGTGACCGAGGACGTCACCGACCTGGTGCTCAACATCAAGGAGCTCGTCGTGAGCTCCGAGCACGACGAGCCGGTTGTCATGTACCTGCGCAAGCAGGGCCCTGGCGTCGTGACCGCCGCTGACATTGCCCCACCGGCAGGGGTCGAGGTGCACAACCCCGAGCTCGTTCTGGCCACGCTCAACGGCAAGGGCAAGCTCGAGATGGAGCTCACGGTTGAGCGCGGTCGTGGCTATGTCCGCGCCGAGCTCAACAAGACCCCGGGCCAGGAGATCGGCCGAATCCCCGTCGACTCGATCTACAGCCCCGTGCTCAAGGTGAGCTACAAGGTGGAGGCCACCCGGGTCGAGCAACGCACCGACTTCGACCGCCTCGTCATCGACGTCGAGACCAAGCAGAGCATGTACCCGCGGGACGCGGTCGCCAGCGCCGGCAAGACGCTGGTCGAGCTGTTCGGACTGTTCCGTGAGCTGAACATCGAGGTCGAGGGCATCGACATGGGCCCGTCGCCTGCTGACGCTGCCCTGGCCGCCGACCTCGCACTGCCGATCGAGGAGCTTGACCTCACCGTCCGCTCGTACAACTGCCTCAAGCGCGAGGGCATCCACACCGTGGGTGAGCTCGTCAGCCGCAGCGAGGCCGATCTGCTGGACATCCGCAACTTTGGGTCCAAGTCGATCGACGAGGTCAAGGCCAAGCTGGTCGGCCTGGGCCTGGCGCTGAAGGACAGCCCGCCCGGGTTCGACCCGAGCGCGATCATCGAAGCGTACGGCGACGACGACGAGAGCTACGCCGAGACCGAGCAGTACTGACCGATCGACCGGGTTCGCCCCGGGGAGTCAAGGAGTTCTGATCATGCCTACGCCCACCAAGGGTCCGCGCCTCGGGAGCGGTCCGGCGCACGAGCGGCTCATGCTGGCCAACCTGGCCAGCGCGCTGTTCGAGCACGGACGCATCACGACGACCCAGGCCAAGGCGAAGCGCCTGCGGCCGCTGGCCGAACGCCTCATCACCTTCGCCAAGCGAGGTGACCTGCCCGCTCGCCGCAAGGTGATGACGGTCATCCATGACAAGGGCGTCGTGCATGAGCTGTTCACCGAGATCGGTCCGCGCTACGCGGACCGTCAAGGTGGGTACACCCGGATCACCAAGGTCATGCCGCGCAAGGGCGACAACGCGCCCATGGCCGTCATCGAGCTGGTCGAGTCGGTGTCGGAGGCCAAGCCCAAGCGGCAGCGCGCCGAGCGCAAGGCGACCCCTGCAGCGGCGCCAGCGACCACGGTCGAGGAGGCCTTGACCGAGGAAGCTGTGACCGAAGAGACCGTGACCGAGGAAGCTGTGACCGAAGAGACCGTGACCGAGGAGGCCGTGACCCAGGATGCGGCCGCCGACGAGGCCGAGTCGAAGGACGACGCGTCCTGAGCGACCGCATGACTGCCGACGAGCCCGCTCCCGATCTTGGGGGCGGGCTCGTTCGTGTGCGCCTGGACGTCGCCTACGACGGCAGCGACTTCCACGGCTGGGCCCGGCAGCCGGGGCTTCGCACGGTCGAGCAGACCTTGGCACAGGCTCTGAGCACAGCCCTGCGACTTACCGACGCCCCACACCTGGTGGTGGCCGGGCGCACCGACGCCGGGGTCCATGCCCGGGGACAGGTCGTCCACGTCGACGTCCCGGTCGGTGCCTGGGCCAGCGAACGCGACCAGCTCCTCGGTCGGTTGCGTGGGCTGCTCCCCGACGACACCCGGGTTTCGGCGGCCGGCCAGGCGCCACAGGGGTTCGACGCCCGGTTCTCGGCTTTGTGGCGGCGCTACCGGTATGCCCTGTGCGATGCGGTGGGAGGTGTCGACCCGCTGCGCCGGCACGACGTCGTCGTCAACCGACGTCCCCTCGACGTCGACGCCATGAACGCGGCGTCGGTGCCGTTGCTCGGCGAGCACGACTTCCTGGCGTTCTGCCGGCCTCGCGAAGGGGCGTCCACCGTCCGCGAGCTGCGAGAGCTGAGCTGGACGCGTACTGACGGCCTCGTCGTGGCTCGCGTGGTTGCCGATGCCTTCTGCCACCACATGGTCCGGGCACTGGTCGGAACGCTGGTGGCGGTGGGCGAGGGTCGTCGTCCGATCACCTGGCCGGCCGAGCTCCTGGCAGCCGAGGCCCGCAGCTCGGCAGTGATGGTCATGCCCGCGCACGGCCTGGTGCTGGAAGAGGTGGCCTACCCGCCCGACGACCAGCTCGCCGAGAGGGCCGGACAGTCGCGGCGGCTGCGGGGGTCAGCAGGCTCGGGCGAACCAACGGCCGAGCCCAGCGGCATCCACCCGGACGATTCGGCTCGACGACCCGACCTCGACCAGCAGGGGTAGCCGGTCGGAGCCCGAGGCACGCATTGGGCACCCGTCGACCGGCCGGACCTCGATCCCTGTTGGCACACCGGGTGCCAGACGCGCCACACAACCGGACCCACAACCGCGACCGACCCCGTCCAGTGGGAACCCGCCGGGTGCGCCGACCCCGCGAACCAACGCCGGCTTCGGACCTCTCCACAGGAGGCGGACGAGGGCACTGCGGCCACTGGCCGCGAAGCGCGTCACGGTCAGTCGGGGATCGTCGACGGCTTGGGAGGTGGCTCGGGGGCAGACGGCGGAGGCATTGCGGAGCGGCTCGTCGGACCGAACGACGTCGACGGTGAAGGCTGCTCCACGAACGGTCGTCGTCGTCGGCCAGGCCAGGGGGACCAGGTCCGGGCAGTAGCGCAGCTCGTAGACCCCTCTCACCGACAGCGACCGGCCGGTGCTCACCAGGACGGGCTCGGTGAACGGTGCCTCCGTGCCGTCCTGGGCCACGGTTCGCAGGGCCTTGACGCCGAGTGCAGGGTCGGAGCTGGCGGTCCGCGGGGCCAAAGCGATGTCGTCCCCGCTGGCCACCGTGTACTGCTCGTCGACGGTGACGGTCGTGCCGTTGACCTGCACCTCGCGGCGGACCTCGACCTGGCTGGCCGCCTGAGGCGACGACGACGAGCGGTCCGGTGAGGGGGAGGGCGGTGTCGCGGTTGGTGTCGGGGCCGGGTCATCTCTCACCAGCGAGGCGGTCACAGCAGCGGCACCCACCGCGGCGACGACCACGGCGGCGACGACCGCGAGGACCAGAACCCGTGCCGGCACAAAACGTCGGGCGGCGGCGCGTCTGTGACGTCCTCGTGCACGAGCGGTGTGCGGCATGGGATCGTCGGGGGCGGAGTCCATCGCCTCCAGTCTGCCGCCCCAGCGGTCGAATCACGGACAGACCCGCAGGCGTCGGAGCGAGGCGTCGGCGACGAGGACGGGAGCAGCGTGTGCGAGTGGTCGTGGCCTTGGGTGGGAACGCCTTGCTGCGTCGTGGCGAGCCGATGACCGTGGTGAACCAACGCGGCAACATCAAGGTCGCCTGCGAAGCGATGGTCTCGGTGGCGACCGAGCACGAGCTGGTCGTGACCCACGGCAACGGGCCCCAGGTCGGTCTGCTGGCCCTTCAGGGCATGGCGTTCGCGCCCGACGACGCCTTCCCGCTCGACGTCCTCGGCGCCGAGACCGAGGGCATGATCGGGTACCTCATCGAGCAGGAGCTGGGGAACCTGCTGCCGTTCGAGAAGCCGATCGCCACTGTTCTCACCATGACCGAGGTCGACCCCGAAGATCCGGCGTTCGCCGACCCCACGAAGTTCGTCGGCCCCGTGTACGACGAGGCGGAGGCTCGGGCCCTGGCGTCGTCCAAGGGATGGGTCGTCAAGCCGGACGGGGACAAGTGGCGACGCGTCGTCCCCTCGCCGCGCCCGATGCGGATCTTCGAGCTTCGACCGATCCAGTGGCTGCTGGAGCAGGGTGCTGTGGTGATCGCCGCCGGCGGCGGTGGGATCCCGACCATGTACGTGCCAGGCACCCGCACCCTGGTCGGGGTCGAGGCCGTGGTCGACAAGGACCTCGCGAGCGCAGTCCTGGCCCGCGAGATCCGCGCCGACGTGTTCGTCGTCGCCACCGACGCCGACGCCGTCTACCTCGACTGGGGCACTCCTCAGCAGAAGGCCGTCGCCCGCGCCCACCCGGACGCCCTGAGAACGCTCCCGTTCCCAGCTGGTTCGATGGGCCCCAAGATCGAGGCGGCGGTGGAGTTCGCGACCACGACCGGCGGTGAGGCCTGGATCGGCGCGCTCGACCAGCTGGCCGGCGTCATCGCAGGGACGTCGGGCACCTGCGTGTCGACGGCGGTCGATGGCGTGGTTCTGCGCGACCTGTGACGCGACCTGTGACGCGACCTGTGACGCGACACTGAGTCCGATCGGTCACTCGTACGGGCCCGTTCGACTACCGACCGTAGGGAGCTGACTGCGGATCCGGGCCTAGCCGCGCGCCTCGGACGCTCCTAGGCTCCAAGGACCACCGTCGGACCCCTGGAGCCCCCCATGCGCAGATCCCACGTCGTCGTCCTAGCCGGGGTGGCGGCCCTTCTGGCCAGCGGCGCCACCACCGTGCAGGCAGTCGCGTCGCCCGCGGGGGGCCACTCACCGGCGAGGTTCGTCGGGGACCGCCCACCGATCTCCACCAGTGCCACGGGTACGAAGGGCACCAAGCTGCCGACCGTCGGCGACGTGGTCGGCGGGACCGAGATCAAGAGCCCCGAGGTCGAGGCGAGGCAGAACTCACCCCAGGGCGGCTCATCGGTGCTCAACGGCAACGTCCGACCGCCGACCGCGGGTTCGGTGCCGGTCACCCAGAACCTCAGTGGTGTGGCCCAACGGTTCCAGGCGCTGAACCACTTCGACAGCCGGTACTCCGGTGGCGGAAACGCCTACTCGGGCGAACCGCCGGACCAGGGCATGTGCGTGGGCGGCAGCTACGTCTTCGAGATCGTCAACTCGGTGGTGCAGGTCTACACGAAGTCGGGCACGCCGCTCATCGCAGGCGACAAGGCGTTCCCCGACGGCCCCTCGGTCGGTCTCACCCTCAACGAGTTCTACGGTCTCCCCCCGGCTTTCGTCCGCCCTGCCGGACCGTTCGGACCCTTCATGTTCGACACGTCGTGCCTGTACGACCCCACCACCCAGCGGTGGTTCGTCACCTCGGCGAACCTGGACCAGGACCCGGTCACCGGCGACTTCACCGGTGCCAACCAGGTGTGGCTGGCCGTCAGCAAGACCAGCAGTCCGCTCGGCGGATGGAAGATCTGGTCGATCGACACGACCAACAACGGAGCCAACGGGACGCCCGACCACGGTTGTCTGGCCGGTGCCTGTTTCGGCGACTACCCGCAGATCGGCATGGATGCCAACGGCTTCTACATCACGACCAACGAGTTCGAGTTCTTCGGTAACGGGTTCAACGGCGCCCAGCTGTATGCGCTGTCCAAGGACGACCTGGTCGCCGGGGTCTCGAGCCCGACCATGCAGCTGTTCGAGAACGTCCCCACGACGACGTACAACGACCTGTCGTACACGATGCAGCCGGTGAACGCGCTTCCGGCCGACTGGGCGACCAGCGGCGGCGGCACGATGTACTTCGGGATGTCTGGGTCGGCATACACGTCAGGTCTGGCGCGCTCGATCGCTCTCTACGCCTTGTCGAACACGTCCTCGCTCGACACCAACAGTCCCGCCCTCGCACTCGCGGAGACATCCACCACCACGCAGGCGTACGCGACCCCTGGATTTGCGCAGCAGCAGAACGGGCCAATGCCACTGCTGGCGTGCGTGAACTCGACCGCGTGCATCGGTGTGCAGTACCCGAACATCAAGGCGCCGATCGTCTTGGACGCGGGGAACTCCGGCAAGGTCTACGGCGCCTGGCTGCACAACGGTGACGTCTACCTGACGACCGGCACGCCGCTCACCGGATCAGGCGCGGCCTGGTACAACACGAACAACGGTGCCTGGAAGAGCATCCAGCAGCGGACCGGTGTCGCGTGGTTCGTCCTGCGCCCCGGTTCGGCAGGCGGCGGGCTCACCGCTTCGCTGCAGGGCAACGGCTACGTCGCCGTCCAAGGCGCCAACCTCACCTACCCGTCGATCGTCGTGGGTCCCAGCGGCGCCGGTGCCATCGGTGCGACCTTGGTCGGCCCGAGCTACTTCCCGAGTGCGGCAGTCGCGCGGTTCGCCCCGGGCAAGGCGCCCAGCTCGGTCCAGATCACGGGCCAGGGCGTCGGACCCAACGACGGCTTCACCGCAACCGGTGAAGGTGGCTACGACCCCCGTTGGGGCGACTACGGCGCAGCAACGGTGACCCCCGACGGGACGATGTGGCTCGCCAGCGAGTACACGCCGTCGAGCTGCACCGACGCCGAGTTCAGCGTCGACACCACCTGCGGCTACACGCGCTCGTTCTACGCCAACTGGAGCACCCACATCACTGCGGTGAGGCCCCTCAGCTGAGCCACCCCCGCCCTCCCCTCGGCGTAGTGGCGGGAATGGAGGTGCGCACGAGCGGTCGAGGTTGACAGACTCCACGCTTGTGGGCCATGTCGATGTGAACGGTGTGTCGTTCGTGCTGTCTGACGGGCGCACGTTGTTCTCGGGTGTCTCGTTCCGGGTGGGTGACGGTGCCACCGTCGCCCTCGTTGGGGCCAACGGTGCCGGCAAGACGACGTTGATGCGCGTGGTCGCCGGAGATGTCGAGCCGACCGAAGGCTCGATCTCGCGCTCGGGTGGGATGGGCGTGATGCGCCAGTTCGTCGGCTCCGTGCGGGACTCCTCGACCGTCCGCGACCTCCTGCTGTCGGTGGCGCCGCCCACGATCCGAGCGGCCGCCGCCGAGCACGATGCCGCTGAGCTCGCGATGATCGAGCACGACGACGTGGGCACGCAGATGCGCTATGCCCAGGCGCTGAGCGACTGGGCCGACGTTCGCGGGTACGACGCCGAGGTGCTGTGGGACACCTGTACGGTCGCCGCCTTGGGCATCCCGTTCGAGCGCGCCCAGTACCGCGAGGTCCGCACGCTGTCGGGGGGCGAGCAGAAGCGGCTCGTCCTGGAGGCGCTGCTGCGCGGCCCGGACGAGGTGCTGCTGCTCGACGAGCCGGACAACTACCTCGACGTGCCGGCCAAGCGCTGGCTGGAGGAGCGCCTGCTCGACACCCGGAAGACCGTGCTCTTCGTCAGCCACGACCGGGAGCTGCTCGCCCGCGTCGCGGACCGGGTCGTGACGGTCGAGGGCGGGTCGGCGTGGGTGCACGGC
>JBAPUB010000228.1:0-2435 GCA_049282455.1 Actinomycetes bacterium | reverse complement strand
GACGACGGGGCCACCGTCGGAACGATCGCATGGACTTCCCAAGCCGCCGGCTGCTCGGCGGGCGCTGGCGCCTCACTACCCATCGCGGCCGCCGCCTGCCCTTCGACCGGCTGCGAGGCCATTGGCTTGCCACAGGACCCGCAGAAGGCAGCACCCTCCACAGCGCGTGCCGCTCCGCAGTAGACGCAGAACGCCGGCGTACCGGCCATCGGCTCACTCCCAAGGCGAAACGGAGAACTCTGGCGAGACTCGACCAGTGTGTTGAACGCTGCCCAGTTCGACAGTGCTGAAGGACACACAGGTGGCCGTCGGGATGTGACCGAGGGTTCAGGCGGTCAGGATGAGGTCGACCGGCCTTTGGTGGCTGCCCATCGACACCGCGCACTCGCGGATCTGCTGGATACCGGAGACCCGAGCCCATTCGAGCCACCGCTAATCATCCTGCGCGGCCTCGCCATGGCCTCCGGCAGCCGCAGCCCGAGGATCCACGCGAGCGGCGCGTCGCCTCCGCCCCGACCTTGGACCGTGCGTTCGCCAGGTGGTGCTTCACGGTTGCCTGCGATCGGGTGACGGCGCGGGCGTACCCGGGGTCGCAACAGGCAGGGGAGCCCGGGAGCCGGTGTGGATGCCTGACCCTGATGGCAGGAGTCTCTGGCGCTATGCCCCGGCCGAACTAGGCTCCCTGACGCGGCCAATGCCGGACATCTGTCCGGGTGATGTCGGAACACGGCATCAGTACCGTCGCCTGAGCGGGAGGCTTCGACGCGCGGTCCATGTCCTGGCCGCCGGGACCGCGCCGAGCCACTGGCGAGACCGACCCGCTCGGGCGTCCCGGGAGGTACTGAGCCGTGCGCCGCCGCCTTGTGCCCTTGCTCGCCGCGTTCACAACGCTGACCCTCGCGTCGGGCGTCGTGCTTGCGGGTTCAACATGGAACGTCCCGAACAGCGGAGTCTTCTGGGCCTGCTACGACACCGGAGGGAACGTCAAGCTCATCGACTACTCGACGACCAAGACCTGTCCCAAGACCTGGTTCGGCCCGGTGTCCTGGAGCCAGACTGGGCCGCAGGGGCTCCAGGGCATCCAGGGGCTGCAGGGTGTCCAGGGACCCAAGGGCGACACGGGTGCGACTGGAGCCACCGGAGCAACGGGCGCAACAGGCCCGAAGGGCGACACCGGGGCGAAGGGTGACAAGGGCGACACCGGCGATGTCTTCTCGAACATCGACGACCTCAACGGGGTCGGCTGTGACAGCCGACATCCGGCCACCAACAGCAAACTGACCGTCAGCTACGCCGCGAACGGCACCGTGACCGTCATGTGCGCCCCGACGACGACCGTGATCCTGACGGTGTCCAAGGATGGGGAGGGCGTGGTCTCCAGCAGCCCCGCGGCAATCGATTGTGGAACAACGTGTGCGGCTTCCCTAATCTACGGAACGACGATTGTTCTGACTGCCCACGCCGCTAGCGGCTTCGCCTTCGCGGGCTGGTCCGGAGACTGCTCGGGAACGGGATCATGCTCGCCGTCGATGACCACCGATCGGACGGTCGCCGCGCGCTTTGCGCCGGTGCCAGCCGCGAGGTCATGTACGGCAATCAAACAGTCGAATCCCTCCTCGCCGGACGGCGTGTATTCGATCGATGTCGATGGCGCCGGTCCGCAACCCGCTACCAACGCCTATTGCGACATGACCACCGACGGGGGTGGCTGGACGCTCGTCCTGAAGGCCGATGGGACCTTGCCGCTGCTCGCATACGACTCGACGTTCTGGTCGGACTCGACCCCGTACAACCCGTCCGCCATCGGCTTCACGCCTGACACATCGGCGAAGCTCGCAGGGTACGCGACGTTGCCAGCGACCGACCTTCGCATCGTGATGCAGTCGACCTACGGTGGTCCGACGGGTAGTGTGAAGATCCCCGGTGCGGACGGAACCTCGCTTCAGGCACTTGTCACGAGCCCTGGGCATGTCGCGGCCGCCAGCCTACCGGGATGGCCGGGCCTGACGAACGTCGTTCTGAAGACGGGCTCTCGCGTCGAAGGGTTCAACCTGTCGACATCTCCGGACTACGCCGCGGTACGACTCGGCATGCTCGCGGATGACCATGGCGACGGCACCTCGCCGGAGAGCTGGGTCGGGGTGGGCGCTCGGACGATTCCCGGATCGTCGGCGACCGTCGGCGGCACGGTGCTCTCGGGGGGGAGCCCGTCCTTCGCATTCGTCTTCGTTCGCGGTTGACATGTAATGGACATGGGTCGGTTGACACGACCCCTTGAGGCACCCGGCTCAGCCCGGCCATTTGTGGGAGGTCCCAATAGTCGGCGCCCACGACCACTCAGCGGGCGTCGACCTGCGTGACGGGCTGGGTCGGTGTCACCGCAGGATTCGCGATGGGGCCCCGCGAAAGGCTTCGCGCTCAGGAAGCGCATGTGC
>JBAPUB010000227.1:0-3213 GCA_049282455.1 Actinomycetes bacterium | reverse complement strand
ACCCTGAGGAGCTCGACACTGTGGTCGGCGTCGACGCCGCCGCCGGGTCGGACGCCGTCGAGTCCGAGCGCAGGAACACCCACCACCCGGCGACGGCCACGAGCACGACCAGACCGAGGACCAACAGGCGGCGAAACCAGTAGACCCGCCGCGGGAGCGGTCCGGTCGGTTCCAGCAGCGTGCTCACACCCGAAGCCTAGGGCGGCGCCGGGGTCGGCGTCCGGCGCGTGGCACGATCGGCAGGCCATGTCCGACGACCCTGCCGACCCGCTGCTGGCCTGGTACGACCGGTCGGCCCGCGAGCTGCCGTGGCGCAAGACGGTCACCCCGTGGGGTGTGCTCGTCAGCGAGGTCATGCTGCAGCAGACACCCGTGGCGCGGGTCGTTCCCGTGTACGAGTCATGGCTTTGTCGATGGCCGACTCCGACGGCCTTGGCGTCGGACTCCCCGGGAGAGGCTGTGCGGTTGTGGGGCCGTCTGGGCTATCCACGTCGCGCCTTGAGGCTCCATGCAGCAGCGACGGTGTGCGTCCATCGTCACGACGGCTGCGTGCCCGACGACCTCGACGCTCTGCTGGCCCTACCAGGGGTGGGCAGCTACACCGCAGCTGCCGTTGCGTCGTTCGCCTTCGGTCAGCGGCACGCGGTCCTCGACACCAATGTGCGGCGGGTCCAGGCCCGCCTCTTCGAGGGTGAGGAATTCGAACGTCCGGGCGCCCCGAGCGTCGCCGAGAGGTCGCGCGCACTGGGCCGGCTGCCCGACGGCGCGGCCGCGTCCTCGCTCTCGGTGGCGTTCATGGAGCTCGGCGCTCTGGTGTGCACGGCCCGGGCACCCGCGTGCGAGGCGTGCCCGGTCCGGCGGTCGTGCGCCTGGCTGTTGGCGGGTCGCCCGGCCTGGAGCGGGGCACCGCGTAGCGGTCAGTCGTACGCCGGAACCGACCGGCAGTGCCGCGGCACCCTGCTCGCCGTCCTGCGCGACGCGCGAGATCCGGTCCCCGTCTCGTCGCTGGACCGGGTGTGGTCGGACCCGGCGCAGCGCCTGCGCGCCCTGGACAGCCTGGTCAGCGACGGCCTGGTCGAACCGCTTCCTGGCAACCGCTACCAGCTCCCGTCGAGTGGCTGAGTGCGCGAGTCTGAACGACTGGTCACCGGTTCAAGACTCACGCACCGAGCCGTTCGGGGTCACTCGGCGGGAGGACCCGCAGTCTCGACCGGGGGCGCGTCCGGTGCGACGGACTTGTCGGCTCCGGTGAACGTGAACTGCTCGTCCTCGCCTTCGCCCTCGACGTCGACCACCACGATCTGGCCGTTCGTGAGCTCGCCGAAGAGGATCTTCTCGCTCAACGAGTCCTCGATCTCGCGCTGCAGGGTGCGCCGCAGCGGGCGTGCCCCCAGCGAGGAGTCGTAGCCACGCTTGGCCAGCAGAGCCTTCGCCGCCGGCGTGAGCTCGATGCCCATGTCGCGCTCTTTGAGCCGCTCGTCGAGCTTGGCCAGCATCAGGTCGACGATCTGGACGATCTCCGGCTCGGAGAGCTGGTGGAAGACGATCACATCGTCGATGCGGTTCAAGAACTCCGGCCGGAAGTGCTGCTTGAGCTCCTGCTGGACTTTGTTCTTCATCCGCTCGTAGTCGCCGCTGGAGTCCCCGGACATCGCGAACCCCAGGTTGACGCCCTTCGAGACATCACGGCTGCCGAGGTTGGTCGTCATGATGATCACAGTGTTCTTGAAGTCGACCGCGCGACCCTGCGCGTCAGTCAGCCGACCTTCCTCGAGGACCTGCAGCAACGAGTTGAAGATGTCCGGGTGCGCCTTCTCGACCTCGTCGAACAGCACCACCGAGAACGGACGCCGACGCACCTTCTCGGTGAGCTGACCGCCCTCCTCGTAGCCCACGTACCCCGGAGGCGAGCCGAACAGCCGCGACGCAGTGTGCTTCTCCTGGAACTCCGACATGTCCAACGCGATGAGTGCGTCCTCGTTGCCGAACAGGAACTCGGCCAAGGTCTTGCTCAGCTCGGTCTTGCCCACACCTGACGGCCCGGCGAAGATGAACGACCCCGACGGGCGCTTGGGGTCCTTCAAGCCCGCACGGGTCCGACGGATCGCTTTGGACAGGGCCTTGATCGCCTGCTCCTGGCCGATGACGCGCTTGTGCAGCTCGCCCTCCATGCGCAGCAGGCGCTGGGCGTCGTCCTCGGAGAGGTCGGCGACCGGGATCCCGGTCATCAGCGCCACGACCTCGGCGATGAGCTTCTCGTCGACGTCGGGCATGGCCTCCATGCCGCCGGACTTCCACTCGCGCTCGCGCTGGGAGCGCTCACCGAGCAGCTGCTTCTCGGTGTCGCGCAAAGCCGCAGCCTTCTCGAAGTCCTGCGCGTCGATCGCAGACTCCTTGTCGCGCCGGACGACAGAGATCCGCTCGTCGTACTCGCGCAGGTCGGGCGGCGCGGTCATGCTGCGGATACGCAGTCGCGACCCCGCCTCATCGATCAGGTCGATGGCCTTGTCCGGGAGCTGGCGGTCCGCGACGTAGCGGTCGGACAGCCGAACCGCCGCGCGGATCGCCTCGTCGGTGATGTTCACCCGGTGGTGTGCGGCGTAACGGTCGCGCAGGCCCTGCAGGATCTCGACGGTCATCTCGACGTCGGGTGCGTGCACCTGCACGGGCGCGAACCGGCGCTCGAGCGCGGCGTCCTTCTCGACGTACTTCCGGTACTCGTCGAGCGTGGTCGCGCCGATGGTCTGAAGCTCACCGCGGGCCAGCATCGGCTTGAGGATGCTGGCCGCGTCGATCGCGCCCTCTGCGGCACCTGCGCCGACGAGCGTGTGCAGCTCGTCGATGAACAGGATGATGTCGCCGCGCGTGCGGATCTCCTTGAGGACCTTCTTGAGCCGCTCCTCGAAGTCACCGCGGTAGCGGCTGCCGGCGACCAGTGCGCCTAGGTCGAGCGTGTAGAGCTGCTTGTCCTTCAGCGTCTCGGGCACCTCGCCCTTGATGATGTTCTGCGCCAGCCCCTCGACGATCGCGGTCTTGCCGACGCCGGGCTCGCCGATCAGGACGGGGTTGTTCTTGGTCCGCCGCGAGAGCACCTGCATGACCCGCTCGATCTCCTTGGCGCGCCCGATGACCGGGTCGAGCTTGGAGTCGCGAGCAGCCTGGGTCAGGTTGCGGCCGAACTGGTCGAGGACCAGGGACGTCGAGGGCGTGCCC
>JBAPUB010000226.1:0-7255 GCA_049282455.1 Actinomycetes bacterium | reverse complement strand
AGACGGTTGCGTCGACGGACTGGGAGCTGGGTCGACGGTCGGGTCGGTCGACGGTTCCCCAGGGCTGGGTCCGCTGGATGGGCTGGCGCTGCCGGCGTCGGGTCCACCGGACCCAGGCCGGACCGCCGCCGCTGCAGAGGTCCCCTGCGTCGGGGTGCCTCGGGTGGGGGATGGGCGGGTCGTCGGGGACCCCGGGACCGGCGGGGTCGGGCCGACCGGCGCCGGGACCACCAAGGTGCCGGGCAACGGGCCCAGCGACGGCTGCGAGGCCGTCGCCGAGGCAGTCGCTCCCACCAGTGTGTGGTTGGCAACCGTGGCCATGGTGGCCAGGCCGCCGGCCACCAAGCCGCCGGCGACGACCACGGCGAGCGCGGCCTTCCCGCTGCTCCCTGCGACGAGGACAGCGGCGACCCCGGGGCCAACCCCGCGTCCGCCGACCCGTCTCATCGTCGTTCTCCTTCGCTGGGGGCTCGCTGGGAGTCGTCCCTGCCCTCCGAGTGTAACAACAGATAGTAACTATGTGATTACTCTATGCGACGGACTTTCCCTGCCTCGCTTTCGCGCGCCCCGAGCCGGGAACGGGCAGACTGGGGGTGGCCCCACCTGCCTGGCCCACCGCCCTACGACATCGAGGACCGTTCATGACCGACCGCCCGATCCGGGTGTTCCTGCTGGACGACCACGAGGTCGTCCGCCGGGGCCTTCATGAGCTGCTGGTCCTCGAGGGCGACCTTGAGGTCGTCGGCGAAGGGGGCAGCGTGGCCGAGGCGATGGCCCGGATTCCGGCCGTGCGCCCCGACGTCGCCGTCCTTGACGTCCGGCTGCCCGACGGCAGCGGCGTGGAGGTCTGCCGCGACATCCGCTCGATGCTGCCCGAGACCCGCTGCCTCATGCTCACCTCCTACGCCGACGACGAGGCCCTGTTCGACGCGATCATGGCCGGGGCGTCCGGGTACGCGTTGAAGGACATCCGCGGCAACGACCTGGTCGCCGCGATCCGCGAGGTCGCCGCCGGCAAGTCCCTGCTCGACCCGCAGGCCACGGCGCGGGTCCTCGAACGGCTCCGAGGCGGACAGCAGGAAGACGCCCGGCTCAGCGCACTGACCGACCAGGAGCGACGCATCCTCGACCTCATCGGCGACGGACTCACCAACCGGCAGATCGGCGAGCAGATGCACCTGGCCGAGAAGACGGTCAAGAACTACGTGTCGTCACTCCTGGCCAAGCTCGGGATGGAGCGGCGAACTCAAGCAGCCGCCTACATCGCCAGGCTGCACGAGCACGACCGCTGACGTTGCTCACCTCGGCGCTACCTGACCGGCGCGCGCCACACCAGCCGAGTCCCTGAGCCGGTCGCTGACGCCGACTCGGTGATGCAGCTGCCACCGAGTCCCTCGGCGCGCTTTGCGAGGTTGGCCAGGCCACTGCGCCGTTGGGCCGCGGCGGCGAGACCGACGCCGTTGTCGGTGACGATGAGAACGACGTCAGTGTCGTCGACCGACAGCGACACCCGCACGACCGACGCGGCGGCATGCCGGGCCACATTGGACAGAGCCTCACGGACAGCGGCGACGACATGCTCGGCGACGTCGTCCGGCACGACACTGTCGATCGGACCGTCGAACCGCACCGTCGGCTCGAAGCCCAGAGTGTGCGATGCCGCCGTCAGCTCGCGCAGGACCCGACCGCGCAGGCCAGTGGGCTCACCGCGGCTCTCGTGGAGCGCGAAGATCGTCGAGCGCACCTCGAGGATCGTGGCATCGAGCTCGTGAACGGCACGCTCGATCCGCTCGACGACGTCGGGCTGCTTCGCCGTCCGCGAGGCTCCTTGGAGCATCATCCCGGTGGCGAAGAGGCGTTGGATCACCAGATCGTGCAGGTCGCGTCCGATCCGGTCGCGGTCCTCAAGTACAGCCAGCCGCTCCTGTTCACGCTGGGCCTCCGCCAGGACCAGGGCCAGTGCGGCCTGCCCGGCGAACGTCTCGGCCAACGTGCGCTCCTCAGCACGAAACGGCGGAGCACCGTGCACCTTGGCCAGCACCAGGGTGCCGAGCGTGCGGTCACCGCTCACCAGCGGTACCTGCATGGTGGGGCCGTACCGGTCGGTGTAGACGGACGGCTCTGGCGAGTCGCCCGATGCGTCGGACAGCGACACGCTGCGACCGAGCAGGGTCTCGGTGTCGGGGCCGGCCACGTGCTCGATGACCAGCTCGTCGACGCCGTCGGGCAGGGCAATGGTCGCGGCGTCGACGTCAGCGACCGACAGCGCCCGTTCCGCGACGAGGTCGAGCACCTCGTCGGGCTCCTCGCCCCGAAGCACCGCGGCCAGGATCTCGGCCGAAGCACGCATCCACGCCGCACGGGTCTGGGTCTGGCTGAACATGCGGGCGTTCTCGATCGCCACGCCGGCGGCTGCCGCGAGGGCCGTCAGCACCTGCTCGTCGTGCTCGCTGAACGCGGGCGCACCCCGCTTCTCGGTGAGGTAGAGGTTCCCGAAGACCTCACCGCGGACCCGGATCGGGACTCCGACGAAGGAGTGCATGGGCGGGTGCCCCGGTGGCAGGCCCACCGCCTCCGGATGCTCCTGAAGGTCGGCGATCCGCAGCGGTCGCGGGTCGTCGGAGAGCAGCCCCAGGACGCCTTGGCCTTCCGGCGGCGGGCCGAGGATCTGGACCACCTCGTCGGGGATCCCGGTCACGACGAACTCACTGATCCTGCGATCGGGGCCGAGCACGCCGAGGGCCCCGTAGCTCGCATCGACCAGGTCGACGGCGGCCTGCACGATCCGCTGCAGGGTCTGGTTGAGCTCCAGGCCCGCCCCGACTGCGACGACAGCGTCGAGGAGGCCGCTCAGCTCGCTGGCCGGCGCCAGCGCCTGGCCCTCCTCGGTCACGGTGGCAGCCTAGAGCTCCTGGCTGCGCTCGCGGGACCAGGCGTTGGCATACCAGCCTCCCGCTGCAAGCAGGGCGGTGTGTCCGCCCCGCTCGGTCGCTCGGCCGTCGCGCAGCACGATGATCTCATCGACGTCCTCCAGACCGGCGAGCCGATGGGTGATGACGACCGTGGTCCGCCCGGCCACGGCCAGAAGCAGATCGTGCATGAGCGCATCAGCGGTCGCGGTGTCCAGATGCTCTCCAGGCTCGTCGAGCACCACGATGGGGAAGTCGGCCAACAGGACGCGCGCCAGCGCGACCCGCTGTCGCTGCCCGCCGGACAGTCGGACACCGTGCTCACCCACCCGGGTCGTCAGGCCCTCAGGGAGCCCGTCGACCCACGACTTCAGCCCGGCCGATGCCAGTGCCTCACGCAGCGCCGGCTCATCGGCGTCGCGCCGGGCCAGCAACAAGTTCTCGGCCAACGTCGAGTCGAACAGGTGTGCCTCCTGCGAAAGCAGACCGATCGCCGTGCGGACGTCGTCGGACCGCATGGCCGTCGTCGCGACACCGTTCAAGGTGATGCCTCCGGCCTCGACCTCGACGAACCGCAGCAAGGCTGCGGCAACTGTCGACTTGCCCGCCCCGCTTTGGCCCACGATCGCCAGCCGTCGACCCGCTGGGAGGTCGAAGGAGAGCTCCTGCAGAGCCAGGCGCCCCTGTGGAGTCCATCGCACCGACAGCTCGGTGACGCGGCAGTCGAGGGGGTCTGCAGGCAGAGGGACACCGTCGACCGGGTCGCTGACGGGAGGGGTGGCATCGACGACCTCGAAGAGCCGTCGGGCGGAGGCCTGGACCCTCGACAGCTGTTGCAGCGCAGCCGGCAGGGGAGTCACGAGCTCGAACGCTGCCAGAGGCGTCAGGACCACGACGGCGAGCAGCACCCCGTCAAGTCGACCTTGCGTGACCGCCAGCGCCCCGACGGCCAAGCTCGTGAGCACGGTGATGCCGGTGACGAGCGAGGTGAGTCCGGCGCCGAGCCCGGCGGCCGCCGCAGTTCGTTGCTCATGACGCCTGAGCGCGTCGTCTTGGACCTCGAGAGATGTGAGTGCGTGCGGCGCAGCGCCGGCGACGACGAGCTCGGGAGTCATCCTGACGAGTTCGACCACACCCACGTTGAGGGCCCCGCGGTCGTGGGCCAAGGCACGGTCGGAGCGGCGAGCGACCCGAGCGGCAGTCCAGGGCACGAGGAATCCCGCGACCACCAGACCGGCGGCCAGGACGAGCCCCGCGGACGGCACCAACCAGCCGACCAGCGCCACCGCCGCGGTGCCGACGACCACGGCGATCGAGAACGGCGGAATCACGCGCAGGTACAGCTCCTGCACGGTGTCCACGTCGGCGACCAGTCGCGCAAGGAGGTCACCGGAGCGGAAGGCCGGAACGCCTGTAGGCGCGAGCCGTTCGAGCTGTTCGTACATCTGGACCCGAACGTCGGTCAGCACCCGGAACGCAGCGTCGTGGCCGACGAGACGCTCCAGGTACCGGAAGAACCCCCGGCTCACGCCGAAGAACCGGACACCGACGATGGCCACGGACAAGGTGAGGATCGGAGGCTGCTCGGACGCTTGGCTGATCAGGTACGCCGACGTCGCGATGAGCCCCACTGCCGCAAACGCCGCGAACGCCCCGAGCACGACGGCGAGGACGAGACGGCCCGTCACGGGTCGAGCCATACGCAGCAGTCGAAGCAGGTCAGACATCGGTGCCTCCGACCGCGGCCGCCGACGTGACCGGTGGCGACGCGACTCCCACCGTGACCACCCGGTCGGCGAGCTCGACCAACGCCGGACGGTGCGCCACGAGCAGGACGGTGCGGCCCTGAGCCAACCGACGCACGGCATCGATCACCGTCTGCTCGGTCTCACCGTCGAGTCCCGCCGTGGGTTCGTCCAGCACGACGAACGGCGCCTGGCGCACGAAGACCCGGGCCAAGGCGATCCGCTGGCGCTGTCCAGCAGACAGTCCCGACCCGGCGTCGCCCAGAACGGTGTCGATTCCCGAGTCCAGGTCGTCGACGAAGCCCGCACCGGCCGACCGGAGCGCCTCGAGAACCTCGTCGTCGGTCGCGCAGGGCGAGACCACGCGGACGTTGTCGGCGACCGATCCGGCCACGAAGACCGGACGCTGGGGCAGCCACGCGACCTGGGCACGCCAGGACTGCGGGTCGACGTCGCGCAGGTCGACCACCGACGACGTCCCGTCGTCCAAGGTCACCGACGACGTCCCGCCGTCCAACCACACCGTCCCCGAAGTCGCACCCACGAACTGCAGCACCACGTCCACCAGCGTCGACTTGCCACATCCACTCGGGCCCACCAGCGCCACGACCTCCCCTGGAGCGACCTCGAAGGTCGCTTCGTCGACAGCGGGCTCGTCACGGTCGGGGTACCGGACTGCGACTTCGGAGAACCGCACGGTCGTCCGGCGAAGGTCGGGAGCCAGACGGTCACCCTGCGCCCCAGGTACCGTCTCGAGGACCTCGAAGACGCGCCCAGCCGCGGTGAGCCCCTCCTGGCTGGCATGGAAGTGCTGGCCGACGAGACGAAGGGGCAGGTACGCCTCGGGTGCCAGCACGAGCACGTACAGCCCGACGAAGAAGGTCAGCGTTCCCTCGACGAGGCGAACGCCGATCTCCACAGCCACGAGAGCGACTGAGATGCTCGCCAGCAGCTCGAGCACGAGGGAGGAGACGAAGGAGATCCGCAGCACCGTCATCGTCGTCCTGCGGTACTCGTCGCTGACCGCCCGGATGCTCTGCGCCTGAGCCTTGGCGCGGCCGAACACCTTCAGGGTCGGCAGGCCGGCCACGACGTCGAGGAAGTGTCCCGACAGCAGCTCGAGGGTCCGCCACTGCTTGTTCTGCTGCCGTTGCGTGGTCCAGCCGATGAGCACCATGAAGACCGGGATGAGTGGAAGGGTCACCACGATGATCAAGGCGGACAGCCAGTCCTGCCCGAGAACGACGAGCACAATGGCCACCGGAACGATGCAGGCCAGCACCAGCTGGGGGAGGTAGCGGGAGAAGTAGCCGTCGAGGCCGTCCAGCCCTCGCGTCGCCAAGACGGTGATCTCACCGGACCTCTGCCCCCGCAGCCAACCTGGGCCCAGGTCGACGACGTGGGCCAACAGGCGACTCCGCAGCTGCTGCTTGACCGCCGCCGAGGACCGGTTGGCGGCTGACTCCTGGCCCCACGCCACGACCGAGCGGGTCACGGCCACCACACCCAGACCTACGAGCAGCGGGGTGACGTCCGACAGCGACTGACCGCGTCGGAACACGTCGTTGACCGCGGTGGCCAGCAGCCAGGCCTGGGTGATCACCAGGAGCGCCGTCGCCACGCCGAGCGTGATCGTCGCCATCAAGTAGGCCCGCGTCGAGCGGGCATACCTCATCAGGCGAGGGTCGAGGGGGCGCACGGCGTCCATCGTCGTCGCCGCCCTTCAGCCACGCACCACAGGGGGTGCGGCTGACTGCGGACCGGTCAGCGAGCCATCTCGGGGGCCGGTGCCGGAAGGTCCTCGGTGCCCAGACGGCGGCGGAACACCCAAAACGTCCAGCTCTGGTAGACCAGCACGATCGGCGTCATGACCAGGGCCACGATCGTCATCACTTTGAGCGTGTAGTGAGTGCTCGAGGCGTTGTCGATCGTGAGGTTGTACGCCTCGTTGACGCTGCTGGGCATCACGTTCGGGAACAAGGTGATGAACAGCGTGATCACGGCGAAGGCGATGGTCACCCCGGTCAGCGTGAACGCCCAGCCGTCACGCCCCTTCATGCTTGCGCCGAGCGCCGCAAGGAGCGCGACCGCGGCTACACCCGAGGTCACCCAGGTGAGCACCTCGCCCTGGTCGACCAGGGTCCAGCCCAGGAACGCGACTGCTGCAACTGCAGCGGCCAGGCCCACCTTCGGCACCAGCGCGTGCGCCTTCGTGCGCAGCTCGCCCTTGGTCTTCAGGGCCAGGAACGTGGCCCCGTGCGTGGTGAACAGCAGGAGGGTGACGACCCCACCGAGCAACGCGTAGGGGTTCAGCAGCGTGAAGAAGCTGCCGGTGTAGGTAAGCGACTCGCGCAGCCCGTTGTCGACCGGCTCGATCGGGACGCCTGCCACGATGTTGGCGAATGCCACACCCCACAGGACCGACGGCACGAGGCTGCCGATGATGATGGCCAGGTCCCATCGCTTGGCCCACGTCGGGTCCGGTCGCTTCGCCCGGTACTCGAACGCGACACCGCGCACGATGAGCGCCACCAGGATGAGCAGCAGCGGCAGGTAGAAGCCACTGAACAGGGTGGCGTACCACTCGGGGAACGCCGCGAA
>JBAPUB010000225.1:0-18554 GCA_049282455.1 Actinomycetes bacterium | reverse complement strand
TCGAGCCTCTCGAGCCGGGCGATGGCGTCGTCGGCCAGGGCGACGTCATCGGCGAGGTCTGACTCCAGGCCCGCGAGGTCGGCCTCGACGACGGAGGCGTCGGCGGTCTCCAGTCCATCAGCCGCCGGCGCCTCGTCGTCGAGGCTCTCGTAGGGACGTTCGGTCATGAGCGGTCCTGCTCCGAGGGGGTGTCGGTGCCCTCGTCGACCACCTCGGCGTCAACGACGTCGTCGTCGCTCGACTGGTCCGACGTCGGGCCGTCGCTACCGCCGGAGCCGCCGTCGCCGGTTGTGGCGCCCTGCGACTGCTCCTGCTGGTACATGGCCGCGCCGAGGGCCTGGCTGGCCTCCGCCACCTTCTCCACGGCCGCCTTGATGGCCTCGGTGTCGTCACCCTCGAGCGCCTTCTTCAGCTCAGCGAGTGGGCCTTCGACGTTCGACTTCGCCTCGGCGGGAACCTTCTCGGCGTTGTCGGCGAGGAACCGCTCGGTCTGGTAGACGAGCTGGTCGGCCTGGTTGCGGACATCGGCGTCCTCGCGACGCTTGCGGTCCTCGTCGGCGTGGGCCTCGGCGTCGCGCATCATCCGCTCGATGTCGTCCTTGCCCAGCGCCGAGCCACCGGTGATGGTCATGGACTGCTCGCGGCCCGTGCCTCGGTCCTTCGCCGAGACGTGCACGATGCCGTTCGCGTCGATGTCGAACGTGACCTCGACCTGCGGGACCCCGCGCGGTGCTGGCGGCAGCCCGGTGAGGTCGAACTGACCGAGCTTCTTGTTGTACGCAGCGATCTCGCGCTCGCCCTGGTAGACCTGGATGGTCACCGACGACTGGCCGTCCTCCGCCGTGGTGAAGACCTCGGACTTCTTGGTCGGGATCGTGGTGTTGCGCTCGATCAGCTTGGTCATGATGCCGCCCTTGGTCTCGATGCCGAGGGTCAGCGGAGTGACGTCGAGGAGCAGCACGTCCTTGACCTCGCCCTTGAGCACGCCGGCCTGAAGGGCCGCGCCGATCGAGACGACCTCGTCAGGGTTGACCGACTTGTTCGGCTCCTTGCCTGCGGTGAGGGTGCGTACCAGCTCGGTGACGGCAGGCATCCGCGTGGACCCGCCGACCAGGATCACCTGGTCGATGCCCGAGACCTCGATGCCGGCGTCCTTGATGACGTTCTGGAACGGCTTGCGCGTGCGCTCGAGCAGGTCGTGGGTGAGGTTCTCGAACTGCGCGCGGGTGAGCTTCTCGTCCAGGTGCATCGGGCCCTCGGCCGTAGCCGTCAGGTACGGAAGGTTGATCGTGGTCTCCGTGGAGCTGGACAGCTCGATCTTGGCCTTCTCGGCCGCCTCGCGAAGACGCTGCATCGCCATCTTGTCGTTGGCGAGGTCGATGCCGTTCTTGTTCTTGAACTCGGTGACCAGCCACTGCACAACCGCGTCGTCCCAGTCGTCGCCACCGAGGTGGTTGTCGCCGCTGGTGGCCTTGACCTCGACGACTCCGTCGCCGATCTCGAGCAACGAGACGTCGAACGTGCCGCCACCCAGGTCGAAGACGAGGATCGTGTGCTCGGTGTCGCCCTTGTCGAGACCGTAGGCCAGCGCGGCCGAGGTGGGCTCGTTGATGATGCGCAGCACCTTCAGACCGGCGATCTCGCCGGCCTCCTTGGTGGCCTGACGCTCGGCGTCGTTGAAGTACGCAGGCACGGTGATGACGGCCTCGGTGACCGGTTCGCCCAGGTATGCCTCGGCGTCGCGCTTGAGCTTGCCCACGATCCGGGCGGAGACCTCCTGCGCGGTGTACTTCTTGCCCTCGATGTCGATGTCCCAGGTGGTGCCCATGTGACGCTTCACCGAACGAATAGTTCGGTCCGGGTTGGTGACCGCCTGACGTTTGGCCACCTCCCCCACGAGGACCTCGCCGTTCTTGGCGAAGGCCACGACGCTCGGGGTGGTCCGAGCCCCCTCGGCGTTGGTGATGACGGTGGGTTCGCCACCCTCGAGGACGGAGACGACGGAGTTCGTCGTCCCCAGGTCGATTCCGACCGCTCGGCCCATGGTCTGTCCTTGCCCTTCTGGAAGATCACTCTGGAAGATTGAGTCGTCTGGACGCAACTATACTGCAGGCACAACGCACAGGGCCCACCGGGTGTTCCCGGTGGGCCCTGTGCGTTGTGCTGTGCGGCGCTGTGCGGCGCGGAAGGTCAGCTGGTGACGGTGACCTTGACCGCCGGCCCGTAGACCTTGGTCACGAGCTGTCCCTGGCCACCCGACTGAGCCACGGCCTTGCCGTAGGTGCGGTAGGAGGTGGTCTTGCTGACCTTCAGGGTCCACTTCTTGACCCCGGAGCCGTTGGTGGTCCCGCTGCCCAGGGTCTTCCACTTCGACGACCCCTTGGGCTTGGACTGCAAGGCGATCGGCAGGCCCTGGACCCCGTCGGAGCTCCCGGGGCGCTTCAAGGAGGCTGTGAAGGTGACCTTGGTGCCCTTCTTGACCTTGGTCTTGCTGGGCTTGATCTTGGCCACGTTCAGCGCGAGGGAGACCCGGGTGATGCTGCTGCCCCAGTTCGGGGCCCCGGCTGCGGTGGCGTAGGCCGGGCTGACCCAGACGTCCTGCGGTGACGTCGGGTCGGGCGCGGCCGAACCGGCCTCGGCCCACGGCACGGGAGCAGCTGCGGATCCGTCGAAGGAGCCACTCCCCTTGTTGACGACCTTGTACCCCGTCCAGCTGCCGTTCGACTTGCGGACTCGGACGGCGGAGCTGACCGAGCTGGTCGTGGCGTTGACGTTCGACCCGTCGAACCCGACGTGCGGCAGGCCGGCCCCGTCGATGGCGATGCCGGGGGTGAACCAGTCGTACCCCGACTTCGACAGCGTCTCGTCTACGTCGAGTGAGACACCGCTGGACGTGGTGACCTTCATGATGCGCAGGCAGGCCCGCACCGTGGTGTCCCCGGACGGTGTGCAACCGACGGTCATGGCCGCCCACAGCACACCGCCACGCCACGCCACCGACGCGGAGTCGATCGCCGACGGGAGGTTGATGTCGGTGCCCGCGGACTGCGGCACGTCGGGAGCGTCGACGAGGTTGACGGTCGGGTACATGACCGATTTGGAGAAGGCCGGCGCCGTTGTCGTCGCCGCACCGGTCAAGGTGTAGACGGTGAAGTCGATGGTGAAGGGCACCGCGACGAACGCTGCGTTGCCGGACGACGCGTTGACCGCCGGCACCTGGCCGTCATAGGTGCTGTTGACGCTGGAGACCCACGCATTCGGCCCCACGAGCGTTGCACTGTAGAGCTGAGACTTCGGGAGCACGAAGATGCGGTTCGCCACGGTGGCGTTCCCCGAGTCGACAGCGTTGGTCGTGACGACGACCTTGTCGCCGGTGATGCCAAGTCGAGGCAGCGACTCGACGACGGTGTCGGTCTCTGCGTAGCCGAACGGGTTGCCCCACGAGCTCTGGGAGGCCTTCAAGGTCGCGCCCTTGGAGACACGGACGACGATCCCGACCTGGTCGTCTGCTGTCGACACCGTGCCCTGGTCGTCAGTGGCGACCCCCGCGAGGATCCAGCGCTTGCCGATCATGTCGAAGGCCACCGTCGGGTTGGTCACGGTGGTGTTAGCAGCGGTCACGTGGAAGAAGACGTTGACGTTGGGTGTGGAGGCGACCACGGCTCCGGTGCTCTTGGTCAGCAGCCGGACTCCGGCGTTGCTGACCTGCATGACCTGCTTGGTCCCGGCGGCCACCCAGGTGGTCGGGGTCTTGGCGACCGACGATCCCGGGGCCCCGGCGAAGCGCTGGAGGATCTGCTCGGTCTTGGAGTACTTCACGGTCGAGGCTCGGGCCACCGCACCAGCTGCTGCCCGGTGTGTCACCGCAGCAGTGCGGGCCGCGGACGTCGATGACCCTCCCAGCGAGCTCGCGGCGGCCCTGACGAAGACAGGGTCGCTGTTGGAGGCCAAGGCCGCAGGCGCCACGAGCGTGCCGACGACCAGGGCTGCAGCAGCACCGGCGCCGACGAAACGAACCGACCGCGAGATCACAAGTCCTCCAGGGGGAGCCGACTACACCGCGACCCACCCCCGAGGGACCGCGTTGGCCCTGACCGTAGTGCCCCTGTACGGCGCAGGCCAAGAGACACCCCGCCGGGCATTGGATACGTTGACCCCTGGCTGACCCACGAGTCAGTTGGATCGCCCCCGTCGCCGGGCGCGAAGCCTCGACTCTCAGGGAGGACACCGTGACGCTGGCCCTCGGCATCGGTCTGCTGATGACGGCCGTGGCGTTCGCGATCGCCGGTCGTCGGGTCTACGACCTCGAGCGCATGTTCCGCAGTGGGCAGCCCGTGGCGCCGCGGCGACCCTCGGACCCACGCGCAGCGGCGGAGTCCGAGGCGACTGAGGTCCTGGGCCAGAGAAAGCTGCTGAAGTGGACCGTGCCGGGGCTCGCGCACTTCTTCGCGTTCTGGGGCTTCATCGTGCTCGGGCTGACGATCATCGAGGCCTACGGCGCACTGTTCAACCCGAACTTCTCGTTCCCGATCCTGGGCCAGTGGGCGTGGGTTGCTGGCGTCGAGGACTTCTTCGGCGTCGCCGTGCTCGTGGCGATCACCGTCTTCACCGTGATCCGGGTCAGGCAGAACCCACACCGCCGCGGACGGCTCTCCCGCTTCTACGGGTCGCACACCGGCGCCGCCTGGCTCGTCCTGTTCATGATCTTCAACGTGATCTGGACGCTGTTCCTGTACCGCGGGGCGCAGATCAACACCGGCCACTTCCCGTACCCCGACCAGTACGCGTTCGCCTCGCAAGCCGTCGCCTGGGTGCTCGAGCCGTTGGGGCTGCTCGCCAACGAGCGCATCGAGACCATCGGGATCCTGCTGCAGATCGGCGTCGTGCTGGGGTTCCTCGTCCTGGTCGTCTACTCCAAACACCTGCACATCGGTCTCGCGCCGATCAACGTCGCGTTCAAGCGTCAGCCGAACGCACTGGGCCCCATGCAGCCCATGTACTCCAACGGGGCACTGATCGACTTCGAGGACCCCAAGGACGACGACGTGTTCGGCGTCGGCAAGATCGAGGACTTCACGTGGAAGGGGCTCCTCGACTTCGCCACATGCACCGAGTGCGGACGCTGCCAGTCGCAGTGTCCCGCCTGGAACACCGAGAAGCCTCTGAGCCCGAAGCTGCTCATCATGGGGCTACGCGACCACGCATTCACCAAAGCTCCGTACATGGTCGCTGAACGGTTTCCCATGTACCTCGCCGCGAAGCCGAACACCGGGCACGAGGCGGTACCCGTTGACCTCGACACGCTCCCTGCCTCTGCCCGAGCAGCCATGGAGCGCACGTTCGTGGGCCCGGCCGTCGAGGACGCTGACGCCGAGCAGCCCGTCGTGCTCGACGACGTGCTGTGGTCCTGTACCTCGTGCGGCGCGTGCGTTGAGCAGTGCCCGGTCGACATCGAGCACGTCGACCACATCATGGACATGCGGCGCTACCAGGTGCTGGTCGAGAGCGAGTTCCCCAGCGAGCTCGCGGGCCTGTTCAAGAACATGGAGACCAAGGGCAATCCGTGGGGCATGAACGCGTCGTCGCGCATGGACTGGGCGGCCGACCTGCCGTTCGAGGTGAAGGTCGTCGACGGCCCTCTCGACGACAGCGTCGACTACCTCTTCTGGGTGGGCTGCGCCGGGGCCTTCGAGGACCGGGCGAAGAAGACCACCCAGGCCGTGGCTGAGCTGCTGAACATGGCCGGGGTCAGCTTCGCCGTTCTGGGTGAGGGCGAGACGTGCACCGGCGACTCCGCCCGCCGTTCCGGCAACGAGTTCCTGTTCCAGATGCTGGCCATGCAGAACGTCGAGACGCTGAACGAGGTCGGCGTCACCAAGATCGTCGTCACCTGTGCCCACTGCTTCAACACACTGCGCAACGAGTACCCGCAGGTTGGAGGCAACTACCAGGTCGTCCACCACACTCAGCTGCTGAATGAGCTCGTGCGCGAGGGCCGTCTCACTCCTGTGACCGCCATCGACGAGCGCATCACCTACCACGACCCGTGCTACCTGGGGCGTCACAACAAGGTCTACAGCCCACCGCGCGACCTTCTCGCAGCGTTGCCGCAGGCGGAGTTCACCGAGATGCCGCGCAACGGCGACCGCAGCTTCTGCTGCGGGGCGGGCGGGGCACGCATGTGGATGGAGGAGAAGATCGGCAAGCGCATCAACATCGAGCGGACCGAAGAGGCGATCGGGACCGGTGCGCACACCATCGCGATCGGCTGCCCGTTCTGCCGGGTGATGATCAGCGACGGGGTGTCTGAGCTGCAGCGTGACGTCGAGAAGGATGAGCAGGTGCAGGTGATGGACGTCGCCCAGCTGCTGCTGCGCGCCGCCAAGAACGGCCAGCCCGCCTAGAGCAAGGCAGCCCGCGACGTCAGCTCGGGTCGATCGGCGTGCGGTGGAAGTTCTGGAACGACTTGGACGGCGTCGGGCCGCGCTGGCCCTGGTAGCGCGAGCCGTAGACCGAAGACCCGTACGGGTGCTCGGCAGGTGACGAGAGCCGGAACAGGCACAGCTGGCCGATCTTCATACCCGGCCACAGCTTGATCGGCAGGGTGGCCACGTTGCTCAGCTCGAGGGTCACGTGGCCGGAGAAGCCGGGGTCGATGAATCCCGCCGTCGAATGGGTCAGGAGGCCGAGGCGCCCCAGCGAGGACTTCCCCTCGAGGCGGCCGGCGACGTCGTCGGGCAGCGTGACGACCTCGTACGTGGAGGCCAGTGCGAACTCGCCGGGATGAAGAATGAAGGGCTCGTCCCCCTGCGGCTCGACGAGCCGGGTGAGGTCGGGCTGCTCGGCTGCTGGGTCGATGTGCGGGTAGCGGTGGTTCTCGAACACCCGGAAGAACCGGTCGAGCCGGACGTCGACGCTGGACGGCTGGACCATCGACGCGTCGAAGGGCTCCAGGCCGACTCGGCCGGACTCGAGCTCGGCGCGGATGTCGCGATCGGAGAGCAGCACGGGCGCGAGGCTACTAGGGCGACGGGGCGTGGGGCATAATCGGGCTGGCGCTGCCGAGCCGGCAGCCCGCGCGGGTGTAGTTCAATGGCAGAACATCAGCTTCCCAAGCTGACAGTGCGAGTTCGATTCTCGTCACCCGCTCCATCAGGTCCACCCGATCCCTCAGCCGCGCGACCAGACGTCTGTGTCTCGAGCAGACGTCTGGGTACCGTGCTGTGATGACCCGGCTTCAGCAGGCCATGGACCGTGGCAAGGCAGTGCGGCAGTCGCTGCCCCGATCGGCTCACGCCAGCTTCTCCCGACCACAGCGCGACCCCGTCACCATCCTCGAGGAGCAGCACCGCGCGCGGATCCCCGAGCTGGTCCCAGTCAGGGTGGGCCGCATGCTGCAGTCACCGTTCGCGTACTACCGCGGCACCGCGGCCGTCATGGCACACGACTTCGCTGACGAACCGGCGACCGGCGTCCGGATCGTGGTGTGCGGTGATGCACACATCTCGAACTTCGGGCTGTTCGCGTCACCGGAGCGCCGCGTTCTGTTCGACTTGAACGACTTCGACGAGGCTGCAGTCGCACCGTGGGAGTGGGACGTCAAGCGGCTCGCCGCGAGCATCGTCGTGGGTGGCCGTGATCGGGGCCTCGGGGAGCAGTCGTGCCGCGAGGCGGCAGCCTCCGCCGTCCGCGCCTACCGCGACAGCCTCCGCGCGCTTTACCGCACCACCGTTCTGGAGCGCTACTTCTCACACGTTGACACAGACTGGCTCGAAGACGTGACCGCCACCAGCTCGAAGCCCTTGCTGCGCAAGACGGTCGAGAAGGCGAAACGCCGGACGTCTGACCGCGTCATGGAGAGGCTCGTAGTCACCGGTCTCGACGGAGCGGCGCGGTTCGAGGACCGTCCACCGCTCCTCACCCACGTCGACTACGCCGATGTGGCCTCCGTCCAGCCGCTCTTCGAGCGGTACCTGTCGCGGCTCAGACCGGACGTCGCGCTCCTTCTGCGGCAGTTCGAGCTGGTGGACGTCGTGCGACGCGTGGTGGGAGTCGGGTCGGTCGGAACCCGCTGCTACCTGGTCATGCTGATGGGGCCGGCCGGGGCACCCCTGTTCCTGCAGATCAAAGAAGCGCCCCCGTCGGTGCTCGAGACCTACGGCCGCCAGCCGTTCGAGACGCCTGGAGGCAGCGCGCGGGCCAAGGTCCACCAGGGGGAACGAGTGGTCACCGGCCAACGCATCCTCCAGTCCCAGTCGGACCCGTTCCTGGGTTGGGTCGAGACTCGGCGGCGCGAGGCCGACGGCATGGTGGCGACGGAGTTCTACGTCCGGCAGTTCCACGACATGAAGGGCTCGGTGGACCTCGGGCAGCTCAGCGACGACGAGTTCGCGCGCTACGGCAACCTCTGCGCCCAGCTGCTCGCCCGGGCCCACAGCCAGAGCCCGTCGGGAGGCTCGATCTGTGGCTACCTCGGGCGGTCTGAGGTGTTCGACCAGGCCGTGGCGTCGTGGGCGATGGCGTACGCCGACCAGGCCGAACGCGACTTCCAGGCGCTCGTGCGGGCCGTGCGAGCCGGGCGCCTGCCGGCCGAGCTCGGAGTCTGAGACCGCTGCCCCCCAGCACCCCCGCGTGCCGCCGCTCGGGGCGCGGGCTTCAGGTGCTTGCCTAAGTTACCGATGAGTAGCACCATGGATGTTACCGGCGGGTAGCCCCGTCGGTGGACCGCTGGAGCAGGCACTGGAAGGACGACGTCATGGGGCACTACCGGGCCAACCTGCGTGACATCGAGTTCACGTTGTTCGAGGTGCTCGACCGTCAGGCACTGCTGGGCCGGGGCCGCTACACCGACCTCGACCTGGGCACCGCCAAGGCGCTGCTGCGAGAGATCGAGCACCTGGCGACGACGACGCTGTCCGAGGCGTTCGAGGTCGGTGACCGCACCCCTCCGGTCTTCGACCCCGCCACCCACTCGGTCACCATGCCCGCGCAGTTCGCCGCCGCGTTCAAGACCTACATGGACGGCGGCTGGGCCGAGCTCGACCTGCCGAGCGAGCTCGGCGGCAGCCCGATGCCACCGTCGATCCGCTGGGCCATCGCCGAGATGGTGCTCGGCTCCAACCCCGGCGTCCACCTGTACTCATCGGGACCGGCGTTCTGTCACGTGTTCTGGACCCTGGCCACCGACGAGCAGAAGAAGTGGGCGCAGGTGTGGGCCGAGCACAAGTGGGGCGCCACGATGGTGCTGACCGAGCCCGACGCCGGCAGCGACGTCGGCGCGGGGCGCGCGAAGGCGGTCAAGCAGGACGACGGCTCGTGGCACATCACCGGGGTGAAGCGGTTCATCACCTCAGCGGAGCACGACATGAGTGACAACATCGTTCATCTCGTCCTTGCCCGTCCCGAAGGCCACGGTCCCGGCACCAAGGGTCTTTCCCTGTTCTTCGTGCCGAAGTACCACGTCGACTGGTCGACCGGAGAGCTGCTCGAGCGCAACGGGGTCTACGCGACCAACGTCGAGCACAAGATGGGCATCAAGGTGTCCACCACATGCGAGCTCACCTTCGGCGACAACGAACCGGCAGTCGGCTGGCTCGTCGGCGAGGTGCACGACGGCATCGCGCAGATGTTCAAGATCATCGAGTTTGCGCGCATGATGGTGGGCACGAAGGCGATCGCCACTATGTCCACGGGTTACCTGAACGCGTTGGAGTACACCAAGACCCGGGTGCAGGGCGCTGACCTCACGCAGATGCTTGACAAGTCCGCACCTCGGGTCACGGTGATCCACCACCCCGACGTCCGACGCTCGCTCATGACGCAGAAGGCGTACGCCGAAGGCATGCGAGCACTCGTCCTCTACACGGCGTCCGTCCAAGACGCGATCGCAGTCAAGCAGGCGGCCGGCGCCGACTACGCCTCGGAAGACGCGATGAACGACCTCCTGCTACCGATCGTGAAGGGGTACGGGTCGGAGAAGTCGTATGCACTGCTCGGCAGCGAGTCGTTGCAGTGCTTCGGCGGGTCCGGCTACCTGCAGGACTACCCGCTCGAGCAGTACGTGCGCGACGCCAAGATCGACACCCTGTACGAGGGCACCACGGCGATTCAGGGTCTCGACCTGTTCTTCCGAAAGATGGTGCGAAACAACTTCCAGGCGGTCTCGGCCCTCGGCGAACAGGTCGCAGAGACGGCCAAGGGCGGCGAGGGCGACGACGCGCTCGCGGCAGAACGTGCGCTGCTGGCCAAGGCGCTGGACGACGTCCAAACCATGATCGGCGGACTCGCCGGCTTTGCCATGGCTTCGCAGAGCGACCCGACATCGCTGTACAAGGTCGGACAGAACACCTCGCGCCTGCTGTTCGCCGTCGGCGACCTCGTCGTCGGGTGGCTGCTGCTGCGCCAGGCTGAGGTGGCCACCGCTGCTCTGCCCGGTGCCACCGGCGCCGACGTCGACTTCTACACCGGCAAGGTCGCGGCGGCGCGATGGTTCGCCGCACAGGTGCTGCCGCAGCTCACCGCACAGCGCGCCATCCTCGAGGGCACCGACAACGCGTTGATGGAGCTGCCCGAGTCCGCCTTCTAACCCCGTTCGGCGGGGTGCGGCGGTGTGGTCAGGGAACCTGCAGCGCCAGCCACGTGAACGGTTGCTCAGCACCGGAGGGCGTGTGATGCACCTGGCGGCGTTCGTGCACGACCGTCAGATCTGATCCCAGCGCCTCGTGCAACGACCTGGCGTCGTAGCGCCGCACCGGCAACCCCGAACACTGCTCCGGACCGTCAGGAGCAAAGGTCGCAACGACCACCAGCGCACCAGGCGACAGAACAGCGCGCATGCGCTCGACGTAGTGAGCGCGATCCTCACGATCGGTCAGGAAGTGGTACACCGCCCGGTCGTGCCACACGTCGAACGTCCGCTCTGGCGTCCACCGCGTGACGTCGTCGACCACCCAGTGCACGGCCTGGCCGACGTTACCCAGTCGGGCACGTGCTCGCGCGAGGCCAGCTTCCGAGACGTCCAGCACGGTCACGTCTTGGTGTCCACGGGCCAGGAGCGCATCGACCAGCACCGACGCCCCGCCGCCGATGTCCACGACCGACGCCTGTAGTGGCACGCGGCATGCGTCGAGCATGGCGAGGCTCGACGTGGCGTCGCGCTGGTACCAGCTGACGGCGTCTTCGGCCTTCGTCCCGTAGACGGTGTCCCAGTGCTCAGCGCGGCTCATACCGGCTCCTCCGAACCCGCGAGATAGAGCGTGATGGTCGGACTACCGTCGCCGGTCACCTCGACCGGAACGCCCCAGTCCTGCTGGTGCACGTGACACGCAGCGTTCTCCACGGTCTCGTCGTCACACGACGCCGCTCGGACCGCGACGTGCAGGACGCCCTCGGAGACGGCATCGGAGATGACAACGGCTCTGACCAGCTCGCTTCCGTCTCCACTGCCCGACAGCAGCAGCTCGGGGGGTGTCGACGACACGGTGAGAAAGGTCGAAGGCCCGTACCGGTCGTCGAGCTTCTGCCCAGGCGGCGGCCGGAAGACCACGCGCACCTGCAAGAGGCCAGGGCGAACGCGCGTGGTCGGCCGCTGCGTGCGTTGCGCTTGACCGTCGATGCGCTTCGCCTGGTCAGGCAGGCGCAGCCGAGTCAGACGGTGAGCATTGGACTCCACGACGACGAGGAACTCGCCGTCGACGATGACGTCGCTGGGTTCGGCGAGGTCCGTGGCGAGCGTCATCAGTTCGTCGGTTGCCCGGTCGAACCGGCGAACAGCACCGTTGTAGGTGTCCGCGACGGCGACGCTCGAGTCGGGGAGCACGGACAGACCAAGCGGATGCTGCATCAGAGCTTCCGACGCGTTTCCGTCGACGTGGCCGAAGTCGAACAGGCCCTGGCCGATGGCGGTGTGCACGACACCGTTGCGCAGCCGGCGCAGGCTCGAGGTCTCGGAGTCGACGAACCACAGCGTCTCACCGTCACTGGCCAGTCCCGACGGCTGTGCCAACCAGGCCTTGCTGGCGGGCCCGTCGACCAAGCCCTCGTTGGTCGGTCCGGCGATGACTGCGACATCCCCGCTGACCGGGTCGAACGACCAAAGCTGGTGAACGCCGGCCATGGCGATGACGACGCGACCGTCGTGCCAGACGACATCCCATGGCGAGGAGAGGTGAGTGGTGTCGTCTCCCCGCATCCACTGGACGCCGTCACCAGCAACCGTCCGTACCGAGCCATCGGCAAGACGAACCCCACGCAACGCGTGGTTCACCGTGTCAGCGACCACGCAGTCGTACCCCACCGCGGCAGCGACGTCGCTGGGCACGAGACAGAGACCGTTGGGCTCGTTGAACCGCGCAACATCGGATGCTCCATCGACCAGTCCTGCGCCACCGGCGCCAATGCGGCGCACGAGGGTCTCGCCGTCGGCGTCCAGCTCGGCGAGGCTGTGATGTCCGGCGTCAGCGACGAGCAGGTTGCCGCTTGGCTGCCTCACCACTTTGGCCGGGAACCGCAACGTGCTCGGCTGCGGCGTCGGGGCCACGTAAGGGCCAGCACCTCGGTGCAACGTGCCTTTGGCAGCGTGCTCGACCACGAGGTCACCCAGCAGACGGTCGAGCGCGTGCGCGTGTCCCTCGCCGGAGTGCTGGGCCACGATGTAGCCCTCGGGGTCGACGACCACCAACGTCGGCCAGGCGCGCACCGCGTACTGCTGCCACGTGGTCAGCTCAGGATCGTCGAGCACGGGGTGACGGACTGAGTACCGGTCGACCGCCGCCGCAAGCGCCGCCGGATCCGCCTCGTGGACAAACTTGGGCGAGTGGACCCCGATGACGACGAGCAGATCGGCGTACTTCTCCTCCAGCGGGCGCAGCTCGTCGATCACATGGAGGCAGTTGACGCAGCAGAACGTCCAGAAGTCCAAGATCACGATCTTGCCGCGCAGGTCGGACAGCGCCACAGGCTGACCGCCGGTGTTGAGCCACGAGCGCCCACTCAAGGCGGGAGCGCGAACTCGGGTGGGCATCTGGCCAGTCTCGCAGCCGGGTCGCGGTCCTACGACCCTGCCTGACTACCACCGGCGCCCATGAGGCGGCGGTCGGCGTTGACGGGGAAGGCCCCGCGCCACACCGCAACATCGGCGAGGTCGACCTCGACGTCGATGACCTGCTCGGCGTCCGGCGATCCCTCAGCCAGAAGTGCCCCTCTGGCGTCGATGACGGCGCTGTAGCCGCCCATCGCCTTTCCGGCCTGCTCGCCCACGGTGTTCACAGCAACCACGACGTACTGGTTCTCGACCGCCCGGGCCTGCGCCAACAGCCGCCAGTGGTCGACTCTCGCCATCGGCCACGCGGCCGGGACGACCACCATGTCGGCGTCGAGGTCTCGCAGCGCCCGAAACAGCTCGGGGAACCGCAGGTCATAGCACGTCGCCAGGCCCACGCGCCCGAAAGCTGTGTCAGCAACAACCACCTCGGTCCCTGCAGTCATCAGCTTCGGCTCACCATCGCTGAAGCCGAACAGGTGCATCTTGCGGTAGACCGCTGCGACCCCACCCTGCGGGTCGAGCAGAACCGCGGTGTTCGTCAGTGATCCGTCCTCGTGTCGCTCGACGAAGGACCCCAGGTGGACGTAGGCCTCAATGTCACGAGCAGCTCCCGCAAGTGCGGACACGATGGGGCCGTCGATCCGCTCGGCGGTCTCTTGCCACATCGAGTAGGTGAACCCGCCGTTGGGCCACAGCTCCGGCAGGACGACCAGGTCCGAGCCCCGTCGCGCGTGGACGAGCCCGACCACCCGACCGACGCGGTCTTCGAACAGCTCGGCAGCGTCGAAGTCCAGCTGAATCATCGTGACGCGCATGACTCGAGCCTCTCACGGCCGTTACGGTCGCCCCATGACCTGGGACAAAGACCTGGCAATCGGTGGATACGTCGAGGCGCTGACGGCCATGCGCGACCTCGCGGCTGAGCTCCGGGACGACGAGTGGCCACTGCCGACCGACCTCCCGGGCTGGTCGGTGCAGGACAACGTCGCCCACGTGGCGGCGGTCGAGGACGAGCTGGCCGGACGCCCGCTGCCCGAGCACCTCCCTGACTACTCCGTCCTCAGTCACGTCACGAACCCGTTCGCCGAGCACATGGAGATCGGCGTCGACGCGCGCCGCGGCGTCCGACCCGCCGATCTGGTCGACGAGCTGCGCGCCCTCGTCGCCGAGAGGGTCGGCCAGCTCAGCGAGGTCGGCGACGACCCCGAGGCGCTCGTGCCGGGTCCGATGGGCACCCAGCGGCCGGTCGGTCGGGCGCTGGGCATCCGGGCTTTCGACGTGTGGGCCCACGAGCAGGACGTCCGGCGCGCTACCGGGCGTCCCGAGCGCCTCTCCGGCCTGGCCTCCCTGGCAGCGCTCGAGCGGATCGTCTCCGCACTGCCGATCGTCGTGAGCAAGGAAGCCGGGCTGCCGGCGGGGAGTGTCGTTCGGTTCGAGATCGAGGGGCCCGGCCCCTTCGAGACGAGCCTCACCGTCGACGTCGTCGTCGACGCCGAAGGGCTGGGCCGGGTCGTCGCCAACGACCAGCCGGGGACCGCAACCCCCGGTGTCACGCTGGCCCTGGACTTCGCCACCTTGGCCCACCTCAGCTGCGGACGCTGTCGCCCCGACCAGTGTGTCGTCACCGTCACCGGCGACCCCGACCAGGCTGCGTGCGTGCTCGACGCCCTGGCGATCACCCCGTAGGGCTACGCCTCGAGACCTACCAGGCCAGGTCGACGGCCGGCTCCTCGAGCATGGCGGCGACGTCGACCAAGAGGCGTGACCCGGTCGCGCCGTCGATGAACCGGTGGTCGAACGACAACGCCAGCGTGCAAACAGTGCGCACGGCCAGCTGGCCACGGTGGACCCACGGCTTCTCGCGCCAGGCCCCTACGGCGAGGATCGCCGACTCCCCGGGGTTGATGATGGGCGTGCCACCGTCGACCCCGAACACTCCGACGTTGGTGATCGTGAACGTGCCGCCGGTCAGGTCGGCCGCAGTCGTCCGACCCTCCTTCGCCGTCGCCGTCAGCGACGCCAAGGCGTCAGCGAGGTCACGCAGCGACAGTCGGTCGGCGCCCTTGATGTTAGGAACGACCAGACCCCGCGGCGTCGCGGCCGCGAACCCGAGGTTGATCGCGGCGCGGTGAACCACTTCTGCGTTGGCGGTGTCGAACCACCCGTTGGCCACCGGCGTTCGAGCGAGAGCCGCGAGCACGGCACGGGACACGAGCAGCACCGGAGTCACCCGGACCCCTTCGAACGCAGGCGTGGCGCGGAGGCGGTCGACCAGCTCGACGCTGCGGGTGACGTCGACCTCCATCCACTCAGTGACGTGCGGGATCGTGAAGGCGCTGCGGGTCATGGCCTCGGCCATCAGCCGGGTCACCCCGCGAACCGGCTCGCGCGAGTCGGCTCGGCCCGACAGGGGCAGGGGCTGGGCCAGGGCAGCGGCCGCCTCGACGTCGTCACGGGTCACCACGCCGTCGCTCCCGGTCGGGCGCACCGTGGCGAGGTCTACCCCGAGCTCGCGGGCCAGCTTGCGCACCGGGGGTTTGGCGCGCGGGCGGGCGACAGCCTCGTCGGCCAGCCGAGCCTCAGCGGCCCGCCCGACCTCGAGCCCACCGTGCCGGACGGGTTTGACCGGCTCCCCCGGCGGACCGGCCTCGGGCCGTTGCGTCCCGTGCGGCGAGGCCACCGGGCTCCGCGGCCGCCGCCGGGTGGCGTCAGGGGTCACGCCGTACCCCACGAGGACCGGCCCGCTGCCCTCAGGCTGCGGGATCGCCGCCGTCGGCGCGTCGGACGCCGCCGGGACGGCGGGTGCGTCGACCAGCAGCGTGACCAGCGGGCTGCCGACCGGCACGACGTCGCCCTCGGCGACGTGCAGCGCCTCGACGGTTCCCGCGTACGGGCTGGGAAGCTCGACGGCCGCCTTCGCCGTCTCGACCTCGACCAGCGGCTGGTTGACCTGAACGGCGTCTCCGACCGACACCAGCCAGCGCAGGACCTCTCCCTCGGTCAGCCCTTCGCCCACGTCGGGGAGCAGGAACTGCCGCTTCAGCGAGGGGGCCGTCGTCTGTGTCATCGCACTCCCAGTCGGTCAGAAGGCCATCGCGCGGTCAACGGCATCGAGAACCCGGTCGAGGTCGGGTAGGTAGTGCTGCTCGACCCGCGACGGAGGGTACGGCGTGTCGAACCCTCCGACCCGCAGGACCGGCGCCTGGAGGTCGTAGAAACAGGCCTCGGTGACACCCGCGGCGATCTCCGCACCGAGGCCGAGGAACATGGGCGCCTCGTGCGCGACCACACACCGTCCGGTTCGGGTCACCGAAGCCTGGACGGTCTCGACGTCAAGTGGCGCCAGCGACCGCAGGTCGACCACCTCGATGCTCACGCCGTCGCCTTCTGCTGCTGCAGCAGCCTCGACACAGGTGCGCACCATCGGTCCGTACGAGACGACGGTGACGTCCCGACCGGCTCTCACCACCCGCGCCCGCCCGAGCGGGTCGGGCTGGGCCATCGGATCGATGTCCGCCTTCTCCCAGTAGCGTCGCTTCGGCTCGAGAAAGACGACCGGGTCGTCGCAGGCGACGGCCTGCTGGATCATCCAGTAGGCGTCCACCGGGTTGGACGGCGTCACCACGCGCAACCCCGCTGTGTGGGCGAAGTAGGCCTCCGGCGACTCGCTGTGGTGCTCGACCGCGCCGATCCCACCGCCGTACGGGAGCCGCAGGGTGACCGGCATGCGAACCAGTCCGCTCGACCGAGCGTGCATCTTCGCGAGCTGGCTGACGATCTGGTCGAAGGCCACGTACACGAAGCCGTCGAACTGCACCTCGGTCACGGGTCGGTACCCGCGCAGAGCCAAGCCGATCGCTGCGCCGATGATGCTGCTCTCGGCCAGCGGTGTGTCGATGACCCGATGCTCGCCGAAGTCCTTCAGCAGGCCGTCGGTGACTCGGAAGACACCACCCAGCTTGCCGATGTCCTCACCCATGAGCAGGACCTTCGGGTCGTCCTCGAGGGCCCGTCGGAGGCCGAGGTTGATCGCCTTGCCCAGCGTGACGGACGAAGTGGCGTCGGGGGACGTCACGTCACACCTCCGGCGCAAACGAGTCGAGATACGCCGCGAACACCGCGCGTTCGGAGGCGACGAGGGTGTGCGGCTCGGCGTACGCATGCTCGAACATGTCGAGCGGGGTGGGGTCGGGAAGCGCCCGGCAGCCGTCGCGCAGCCGGACGGCGAGGGCCTCGGACTCGGCGTCCAGCGCCTCGAAGTAGGTGTCGTCGACCAGCTGCTGCTTGTACAGGAACGACCGGAGCCGCTCGATGGGGTCACGCAGTCGCCAGGCCTCGGTCTCGGCGTCGGTGCGGTAGCGCGTCGGGTCGTCCGACGTCGTGTGCGCACCCATGCGGTACGTGAACGCCTCGATCAGGCTGGGACCTGCACCCTCACGCGCCCGCGTCAGCATGTACCGACTGACGGCCAGGCTCGCCAGCACGTCGTTGCCGTCGACCCGCACGCCGGGGAAGCCGAACCCGTTCGCGCGCTGGTACAGCGGGATCCGGGTCTGCCGTTCGAGCGGCTCGGAGATCGCCCACTGGTTGTTCTGACAGAAGAACACGACCGGGGCGTTGAAGACCGACGCCCAGATGAAAGCCTCATTCACGTCGCCCTGGCTGCTCGCGCCGTCGCCGAAGAAGACCATCGTCGCGTCCTCGGTCGCGTCGAGCTGGATGCCCATCGCGTACCCGACCGCCTGTGGGCACTGGTCACCGATGACGATCGTGTACAGGGCGAACCCGTGCTCCGCCGGCGACCATCCACCGTTGGTGGTACCGCGGAACAGGCCCAGGAGCATGAGCGGGTCGACGCCACGGCACCAGGCGACCCCGTGCTCTCGATAGGTGGGGAACGCCATGTCCCCGCGGAGCAGGGCCCGACCGGCTCCGACCTGGGCGGCCTCCTGGCCCAGCAACGAGGCCCACAGGCCGAGCTCACCCTGTCGCTGCAGCGCGGTCGCCTCCGCGTCGATACGACGGACCAGCACCATGTCGCGGAACAGCCCGCGGTAGTCGTCATCGCTGAGGTCGATGTCGTACGTCGGGTGGTGCAGGCGCTCGCCCTCGGGAGTGAGCAGCTGGACCATGGTGGCCTCGGCAGGCATCGGGTCACCGCTCACGCCGTCCTCCTCAGCCGGACCCGATGGCTGCGGGGTCTCCGTGCCGCGCCGGGTACTCGTGTGCTCATGGTGGCCCCTGGACGGCGCTGCGCCAAGACGCCATGAGGAGGGGGCTCGGACCGGACCAGGTCTAGGGACTACCCGGCTGGTGTGGCTCCGTGGTTCTTGGCTGGGCCGTGACCTTGGCCGCCACCCTGGCCGTGACCCTGGCCGTGACCCTGACCCTGGCCCAGGTGCAGGCCGTGGTCGCTGTGCGGGTGACCCTGGCCCAGGTGCAGGCCGTGGTCGCTGTGCGGGTGGCCCGGCTTGCCGTGCGCGGGACGCCCGTGGTCAGAACCCCCCGACGG
>JBAPUB010000224.1:0-2910 GCA_049282455.1 Actinomycetes bacterium | reverse complement strand
GGAGCTCTTGAGGCTCTGGTGCCGGCGCCTCCGACGCTTGACCGCCGTGGTGCTGGGGCTGGTGTTGACGCCTACGACCGCGCAGACTGCTTGCCGGCCCTGACGTCGATGGTGGGGTTCGAGCTCGGAGCGATGTTCTGGTTGACATGGAAGAAGTTGTCCGGGTCGTAGACCGCCTTCACTGTTGCGAGACGGTCGTAGTTGGGACCGTAGGACGCACGGACCCGATCCTGTCCTTCGTCCATCATGAAGTTGATGTACGCACCGTCGAGCGCCGTCGGGTGGAGTGCCTCTTGGTAGGCAACGGCCCACTCGCGCAGCTGGGAAGCTGTGGCCGGGTCAGGGTCGACCCCGACGATCACCGCAGCCCAGCCTGCCGTGCGGTAGGCGAAGGCGGAGTCGGACTGCGAGACATCGTGGACCGCCCCGTCGATGGGGTACAGGTGCATCGTGGAACCGGGGGTCGGCAGTGCTGCTGCGAACTTCTCGTGGACTGCGATGGCCTGGTCGCTGATCTCACCGATGAAGTCGGCACGCCAGTACCACTGCATGCCTGCTGGGTAGAGGGCGTCAAACGCAGCGTTCATCATCGAGAGCGGCATCTCCATGAGGCCGTCCATGAGCGGTGAGCCGAAACCTCGCAGTGGTGCCATGACCTCTTCGGCCCGCGCCGGGTCGCCGGTGTAGCACCACACGACTGCGCACGCCTTGCGACCCCACAGCTCCTCCGGGAAGGGAGGCCCGCCAGGGATGGTCAGGACGCCGAACCACCCGTTGACCTCGCGGGGGAGCTGCGGGAGCACCTCCCGGTACCAGCGGAGGACAGCTGCTGTGTCCGCAAGGTCGTAGAGCACCGGACCGGCCAGGACAGTGGACACCGGGTGGGCCTGGAAGGTGAAAGACGTCACCACTCCGAAGTTGCCGCCTCCGCCGCGCAGCGCCCAGTACAGGTCGGGATGGCTCTTCGGGCTGGCGGTGACCTGAGTGCCGTCGGCGAGCACCACATCGGCGCTGAGCAGGTTGTCGATCGTCAGCCCCGCACGTCGTGCCAGGTACCCGATTCCCCCTCCGAGAGTGAGGCCGCCGACGCCGGTGCTCGAGACGATGCCGCACGGCACAGACAGCCCGAAGGGGCCGGTTGCGTGGTCGACGTCACTCCAGGTGCAACCGCCCTGAACCCGCACCGTGGAGGTGGCCGGGTCAACGTCCACCCCGCGCATCTGCGAGAGGTCGATGACCAGTGCACCGTCCCAGACCCCCAACCCGCCGGCGTTGTGGCCACCGCCACGTACCGACACCGTGAGACCGGCTTCGCGAGCGAAGGAGATGCAGGCGATCACGTCAGCGGCGTCGCAGCAGCGCGCGATGGCCGCCGGACGCTTGTCGATCATGCCGTTGTACACCGCACGCGCATCGTCGTAGCCGTCGTCCTCAGGGAGGATCAGGGTGCCCCGAAGCGCACCGGCCAGAGGGGCGAACGAGTCAGCGCTTGTGGCGGGAGCAGTGGTGGTCACGGTTCCTCCTTGAGGCTTGGGTGGCCCAGGTCTGCGGGCCGTGCGAGGGAACCTAGGTGGACAGGCGTTCGCAGAGCGTTCGCGGGCGTTCTGCGAGACCTCATCGGCCCGGACCAGCCCCTTCGAGTGTGCTGAGGAGCCGCTCGGCGAGGACGCGACTGCCCTGTTCCTCGGCCATCCGGAAGGCCTGGCCCAGGGTCTTGGCCCGGGTCCTCTCGGGGCCGGCCAAGGCCTTCCTTCGGAGCACCTCCGGCAGCCACCAGACGTCCTGGTGGGTCGTGGCCGTGGAACATGCCGAGTCCAGGACCGCAGCCGCGTCGTGGGCCCGACCCGACCGCTCCAGGCAGTCGGCAAGAAGCGCGAGGAAGTAGGGACGCCGGGCCATCGCTCCCTGTCGGTCGAGCCCGCGCAACCCCCGTTTGACGGAGTCGACCCCGGAGGGTCCGCCCCTGGCCCAACCACCGAGGATCGCCGCCCACTCCCCGTAGTAGGCGAACGAGTACCGGTCGCAAAGCTGGCGGGTCTGCTCGGACAGGTCGAGAACCGCGGCGCGGTCCTCGTCGAACTGCGCGGTCATCGTCGCGTAGGCCAAGGCGACCGCCAGGCTGTACGGATGGTCGACCTCCCGGGCCCGTGCCACCGCCCACTCGCTCGTGCGGACGGCGTCGTCACGACGGCCGACCAGCCACAGGGCATGGGCCGACCATGCCTGGGAGTGGACTTCGGTGCGCGTTCCGACCAGTGCGGGGGGCAGGTCCATGGTGAGGTCGGGGACCACGGCGAAGTGTTCCAGGGCCTCCATCAGGTGCCCCAGACTGGTGGCCGGACCGGCAACGGCGAAGTGCGCCTGCCCGATGACGTCGGGGTGGTCGAGGCTGAGCTCCAGCGCACGCCTACCGACGTCGTATGACTCGCGCGTGCGACCTTGGACGAACAGGACCGAGAAGAGCCCGACCAAAGACATCAGGCGAACCCGATCCTCGCCGAGTCGGAGCGCGAGCTCGTTCGAGCGCTTCACGGCGTCGTGAACTCGCTTCGACGCGTAGCCATACTGCGCATTCAGCGGCGCCGACATGGCGTAGCAGATGCCGAGTTCGGTGCGGTCGCGACGTGGGCTGGGTGGCAACGTCCGTTCCAGCTCAACAGCGCGCTCGTAGTGCCGGATCGCGTCGTCGTTGGCGAACAGGTCGGACGCCGCCTCTGCCGCCTTGACGTGGTACTGAACTGCTCGTTCGGTCAACGAAGCGTGCTCGTAGTGGTCGGCAATCGCGGCAGACACGGGTCGCAGGTCGTCGGCGTGGACCAGCTCGAGGGCTTGGGCGATCCGACGGTGGAGCAGGACCCGTTTCGGTGGGGTTACCTCACGGTATGCGGTTTCTCGCAGGAGGTCATGGGC
>JBAPUB010000223.1:0-1578 GCA_049282455.1 Actinomycetes bacterium | reverse complement strand
GTTCAAGAACGGCCTCAACGCCAAGTCACTGCGCGACTGCGATACGTTCTCGACGAATAATCTTTAAGGGCCTCATCCCCGTTTCGCTCACCATGGCCGGGCGTGATGTTTAGCCCGGGTACATGCCTGACAGGTGTTCGGAGACATGGTTGACACATTAAGCTGGTGGCCTCGGAGGAGGCCGTCATGCCGTGGAAACAGGTGTCTGCCATGGATCAACGAGAAGAGTTTGTGCATCTGGCGCTGATGGAAGGAGCGAACCGGCGGGATCTGTGCCGGCGCTTCGGCATCAGTCCCGCGACGGGTTACAAGTGGCTGGGCCGGCATGAGGCTGGTGAGGCCATGGGCTTTGCCGACCGCTCCCGGCGGCCGCTCACCAGCCCCTTGCAGCTGACACCTGATGCGGAGGAGCGGATCTGCGAGGTGCGGGCGCTGCATCCGGCCTGGGGGGCCCGCAAGATCAGGGCGTTTCTCGCAGACCGGGGCCATGAGATGCCTGCGGCCTCGACCGTGCACCAGGTCCTCAGGCGGCGCGGCCTCATCCTTGCTCAGCCCGGTGGCGAGCGGGCCAGCCTGCGCTTCGAGGCGGAAGCTCCCAATGATCTCTGGCAGATGGACTTCAAGGGCCATTCGCGGCTGGGCGACGGATCAAGGCTTCATCCCCTCACCGTGATCGACGATCACTCGCGCTTCTCGCCCTGCCTCAGAGCGCTCGGCGGCGAGACGGGCGAGGAAGTCAAGCCAGTCCTCATCCAGGTCTTCGAGACCCATGGCCTGCCGCTCCGCCTGTTCACCGACAACGGCAACCCATGGGGCGGCAGCCAGGGCAACACATGGACGAAGTTCCGCATCTGGCTGCTGAAGGTCGGCGTCGAACTCATCCATTCCAGGCCCTATCACCCGCAGAGCCGGGGCAAGAACGAGCGCTTCCACCGCAGCCTCGAGGAAGAGGTGATGAGCCTGCGCCCGCTCGCCACCAGAGCCGATGCCCAGAAGGCCTTCGACCGCTGGCGGCACGTCTACAATCACCAGCGCCCGCATGGCGCCCTCGAACACCGCGTCCCCGCCAGCCGCTACCGGCCAAGCCACCGCCCCTTCCCGCGCAAGCTCGCCGAACCCCACTACGAAGAGGGCACCATCACAAGAAAGGTGCCCCCCACCAAGGGCTATGTCTCCTTCCGGGGACACAACTGGAAAGTCCCCGACGCCTTCACCGGCGAACGCCTCGCCATCAGGCCTCTCGAGCACGACGGCCACTACGGCGTGTTCTTCGCCTCACATCTCATCGCAACCATCGACTTGACAGAATAACAACGTGTCAGCCATGTCTCCGAACAGGCGTCAACCATGTCTCCGGGCTAAACACTCGACCCGGGCATTTTCTTTTTTGCGGATCGCAAAGGCTGGCCTGGTCAAGCCCGGCCATGGTGAGAGAGTGACTGCACTTTGAATGAGGCGGCGCGGCGCTCCGTCACCAGCACCGTGTGAAGGTTCCAGATCGCGGCGGTGAGCACGAGCAGCGCGCCGCCCTGGTGTGCCAGACCAAGCCACAGCGGCACGGACCACAGCAGCGTCCAG
>JBAPUB010000222.1:0-3329 GCA_049282455.1 Actinomycetes bacterium | reverse complement strand
GTTCTCGATGCGGACCCGTCGGTGCGCGCACCGGGAACGCTGGCCGCGCACTACGCCCCCTCGGCATCGGTCATCGTCGTCGACGAGTCCGGTCTGGACGCCGTGGTCGCCTCACACCAGGCGTCTGGGCTGGCCGTCGGGCTGCTCGCAGGCAGCGAGGTCGGCGACCGTGAGGGGACGACCCGACTGGCGGCACCGAGCAGCGTCGACGAGTACGCCCGGCAGCTCTACGCAGCGCTGCGGCTGGCCGACGACCTGGGGCTCTCCGTCGTCGTCTCAGTTCCACCGCCCGACCGAGGTGTCGGCCAGGCCGTGCGTGACCGGCTCCGCCGAGCGGCGACCGGTTCCGGCCGGTGACCCAGTCGCCCGAATCGAGGGGCGGAGTCGACTTCCCTGGCGCGGGCTCGGGACGCAGCTCGACCGCCAGCGGGCGCGCAGTCATCGCAGCGGCGACCCGCCAGGTCGACACGGCGGCGTCGACGTATGCGGCCGCCGAGACGAACTGGCGCAAGGCCTACACCGACCACTTCCGAACCCTCACGCGGCTGGAGGCCAACCAGCACGCCCAACGCATCGCGCAGACGGGTCTGGCGTTCGTTCACGACCACTTCGTCTTCACGCGAGGCCACGACAGCATGCCGCTCGATGTCGCCGTCGACCTGCCCCACGCGTCCGGTCTTGAGCTGCACACCGCACAGGTGCGCGGCCGGGGGGCGGCCACGTCAGTGGGCCTGTCGGTTCCGTACCGGGGGCGTCGGCTGTCCGGCACAGCCCTGAGCAACCAGCTCGACCGATGGGCCGACGACGGCACGGTCGAGCCCTCGTTCACCGCGGCTCTGAACGCGGTCCAGGACAACCCCGACTGGCTGGACCTGTCCGACCTCACCGTCGTCGTGCTGGGCGCGGGCGCCGAGCTGGCTCCCCTGCTCTCGCTGCTGCGGTGGGGGGCCCGAGTCGTCGCCGTGGACCGACCGCGCCCAGACCTGTGGGCCCGTCTCATCGCCACCGCGCGCGAGTCACCGGGAACCTTGGTCTTCCCCTTGCGCATCGACCGAAGTCAGGCCGGTGACGATGCGTCGCTGGCCGCGAACGCCGGTGCCGACCTGGTCACCGAGCTCCCTGAGGTTGCGGCCTGGCTCAGTACGTTCGACACGCCGTTCACGCTCGCCAGCTACGTCTACGCCGACGGCGCCGAGCATGTCAGGGTCAGCGTCGCCGTCGATGCGCTCACCCGTCGGCTTCTCGCCACTCGCCAGGACATCGCTTTGGCTTTCCTGGCCACGCCGACCGACTGCTACGCCGTACCCGCAGAAGTCGTGGAGTTCGCCCACGAACGGTTCAAGCAGCGCAGCGGATGGTCAGTGGCAGCCCACAGCCTGTCCGCGGGCCGCACCTTCGCGGAGCACTTCCCGTCCCTGTCTGCAAACTCCGACGGCGACCGGTTCGGCATCTGTGACGCGCTCGTCGAGCAACAGGGACCCAACTACGCATTGGCCAAGCGCATCCAGCGTTGGCGGGCGACCTCGGCACGCCTGACAGGAACCCTCGTTTCGACCACCGTTGCCCCAGCCACGAGAACCCGGTCGGTCATGCGCAACCGGCTCCTCGCAGCTGCGTACGCGGGCGCACCGCGGTTCGGGCTGGAGGTGTTCAACCCGTCAACCTCGAACACGGTCATGGCGGCGATGCTCGTCCATGACCTGCGGTGCAGCACATCGAGCGCGCAGCCGGCGGTGCCCCTGGCCGAGGCCTACCGGCTGTTCGTCGACGGAGCGGCCCACGGCGGGATGTGGCGCACCGGCTACGCACCTCGCTCGGTGCTAGGGGCGGCCGTGCTTCTGGGCATGTTCTCCAGGTCCTGAGCCAACGACTTGAGATGTGCGAGCGTCGAGACGATACTTGGACCATGACCACGACAAACGCTCGCCGAATGATGCGCTCCCCAACGGGGGCCTAGTTCGCGCTGACCGTTCACGGTCGCCGGCCCTCGCTCATGCGGGGGCCTTCTTCTTTGTCCCCGTTGCCCTCACTCACAACGGAGAACGGACATGAAGAACAGCTGGTACCTCACCACCTCGATCCCCTACGTCAATGGCAGCCCGCATCTCGGCCATGCCCTGGAGTTCGTCCACGCCGATGCCCTGGCCAGGCACGCGCGTACGCGCGGCCGTGCCGTACGTCTGCAGTCGGGCACAGATGACCACGCGATCAAGAACGTCGCAGCCGCCGAAGCCGCCGGGCGACGGGTCAGCGACGTCGTGGCCGAGAACGGCGCGCGTTTCGTCGAGACGGCAAGCGCTCTTGGCGTCCAGTTCGACGAGTTCGTCCGCACTAGCAGCGATCTGCGGCATGCTCCGGCCGTCGAGTCGCTGTGGGCAGCCTGTGCTGCCTCGGGCGACCTCTACCAACGGCCGTACTCCGGCGCGTACTGCACCGGCTGCGAGCAGTTCTACGATCCCGACGAGCTCGTCGACGGCCTGTGCTCCGAGCACGGCACCGCCCCGCAGCCGGTGACCGAGACGAACTGGTTCTTCCGGCTGTCCCGGTACAAGGAGGAGCTGACGCGGCTGCTGGAGTCCGGCGAGGTCCGCGTTGAGCCGCCCGAGCGGCTCAACGAGGTGCTCGGGTTCCTCAGAGGCCCGGTTCACGACATCAGCGTGTCCCGACCCGAGGAGCGTGCGAACGGTTGGGGAATCGCCGTGCCCGGGGACCCGACGCAGGTGGTGTACGTGTGGTTCGACGCCCTGACCAACTACCTGACCGGGCTCGGCTACGGCAGCGACCACGCGCAGTACGCCCAGTGGTGGGCCGGCTCTACGGAAAGGGTCCACATCGTCGGCAAGGGAATCGCGCGTTTTCACGCTGTGTTCTGGCTCGCTTTCCTCCTCTCGGCCGACCTGCCCCTGCCGTCTCGCATCGACGTCCACGACTACCTCACGGTCAACGGCGAGAAGATCGCCAAGAGCGGTGCGCAGGCAGCCGATCCAGGCGACCTCGTTGAGCGTTTCGGGGCCGACGCCGTGCGGTGGTGGCTCCTGCGCGAACCGGCGCCGGTCGGCACCACCGACTTCACCGAAGCCCGCCTCGTCGACGCCTACAACCGGGATCTGGCGAACGGCCTGGGGAACCTCACCAGCCGCTGTCTGACTCTCACAGCCCGAAAGCCGACCCTCGACACGTCGACAACCGGTGTGGTGGGCGCGTCCGACGACTGTCTTGTCGCGCGGGCACAGGCGCTGCCTCAGCTGGTCGATGACGCCTTGGACCGCTACGACTTCCGGGCTGCCACCCGTGCGATCTGCTCCCTGGCGGAGGAGGGCAACCGGTTC
>JBAPUB010000221.1:0-1755 GCA_049282455.1 Actinomycetes bacterium | reverse complement strand
CCACGGCGACAAGGTCATCCTCGATGACGTGACGCTCAGCTTCCTGCCGGGAGCAAAGATCGGCGTCGTCGGCCCCAACGGTGCCGGAAAGTCCAGCGTCCTGCGCATCATGGCCGGCCTGGATCAGGCCAACAACGGTGACGCCTTCCTCGCCCCCGGCGCGACGGTCGGCATTCTGCTGCAGGAGCCGCCGCTCAACGAGGAGAAGACCGTCAAGGAGAACGTCGAGGAAGGCCTCGGCGAGATCAAGGTCAAGCTCGACCGGTTCAACGAAGTCGCCGAACTGATGGCCACCGACTACACCGACGAGCTGATGGAGGAGATGGGGCAGCTCCAGGAGGTGCTCGACCACGCCGACGCCTGGGACATGGACTCCCAGCTCGAGCAGGCGATGGATGCGCTGCGCTGCCCGCCGCCCGACGAGCCGGTCACCCATCTCTCGGGCGGTGAACGCCGCCGGGTGGCGCTGTGCAAGCTGCTGCTCTCCAAGCCCGACCTGCTGCTGCTCGACGAGCCGACCAACCACCTCGACGCCGAGAGTGTGCAGTGGCTCGAGCAGCACCTCGCCGCCTACAAGGGCGCCATCCTGGCGGTGACCCACGACCGGTACTTCCTCGACAACGTCGCCGAGTGGATTCTCGAGATCGACCGCGGCCGGTGCTACCCCTATGAGGGCAACTACTCGACCTATCTGGAGAAGAAGGCCGACCGCCTGGAGGTCCAGGGCAAGAAGGATCAGAAGCTGCAGCGCCGGCTCAAGGACGAATTGGCGTGGGTGCGCTCCGGGGCCAAGGCACGGCAGGCCAAGAACAAGGCCCGGCTGGGGCGCTACGAGGAGATGGCCGCCGAGGCCGAGAAGACCCGCAAGCTCGACTTCGAGGAGATCCAGATCCCGACCGGCCCGCGGCTGGGCAGTGTGGTCGTGGAGGTCGAACACCTCGACAAGGGTTACGACGGCCGGATCCTCATCAAGGATCTGTCCTTCACCCTCCCGCGCAACGGGATCGTCGGCGTCATCGGGCCCAACGGCGTCGGCAAGACCACGTTGTTCAAAACCATCGTCGGACTGGAGAAGCCGGACAGCGGCACGGTGCGCATCGGCGACACCGTCAAGCTCAGCTACGTCGACCAGGGCCGCGGCGGGATCGACCCGAAGAAGAACGTCTGGGAGGTGGTCTCCGACGGTCTGGACTACATCGAGGTCGGCCAGAACGAGATCCCGTCGCGGGCCTATGTGTCGGCGTTCGGATTCAAGGGGCCCGATCAGCAGAAGCCGGCCGGGGTGCTGTCCGGCGGCGAACGCAACCGGCTCAACCTCGCCCTGACCCTCAAAGAGGGCGGCAACCTGCTGCTGCTCGACGAGCCCACCAACGACCTCGATGTCGAGACACTCGGCTCACTGGAGAACGCCCTGGAGAAGTTCCCGGGCTGCGCGGTGGTGATCTCCCACGACCGCTGGTTCCTGGACCGCACCTGCACCCACATTCTGGCGTGGGAGGGCGACTCCACCAACGACGCCAAGTGGTTCTGGTTCGAGGGCAACTTCGGTGCCTACGAGGAGAACAAGATCCAACGACTCGGAGCCGATGCGGCGCGTCCGCACCGAGTGACCCACCGGCGGCTCACCCGCGACTAGTGTCGGCGGGGTGCCAGACTCGGTGGTAGGGGCCGCACACTTTCGGTTGGCCCGGTGTCGGCGTCCCAGTGAGACGCTCGTCGCGGTGTATCCCGACCGCGGCCGCGACAACGAACCGG
>JBAPUB010000220.1:0-12210 GCA_049282455.1 Actinomycetes bacterium | reverse complement strand
GTGCGTGAGGGTCTTCCTGAGGTGTCCACGCAGGCTGTCTACGACGTCCTGCGTGCGCTGACCAGCGCGGGTCTGGTCCGGCGCATCGAGCCGGCCGGCTCGGTGGCCCGCTACGAGTCGCGAGTCGGAGACAACCACCACCACGTCGTGTGCCGGTCGTGCGGCGCCATCGCCGACGCCGACTGCGCAGTCGGATACACGCCCTGCCTGACCGCGTCCCACGACCACGGCTTCTCGATCGACGAGGCCGAGGTCACCTACTGGGGCGTGTGCCCCGCCTGCTCCACCGTCGACAGTCCCTGATCCCACCCCACCGAAACGCTAGGTCCCGGAAGGATTCCCGTGTCTGACAGTCATGACGCAGTCGTAGGAGACATGAACGAGGAGACCGAGAGCGGGTGCCCCGTCGTGCACTCGGCCGGAGGGACCTCGAACCGAGACTGGTGGCCCAACCACCTCGACGTGAACGTTCTCCATGCGAACTCCCCCCAGGGCGACCCCATGGGTGGGGGGTTCGACTACGCCGAGGCGTTCAGCAGCCTCGACCTCTCTGCCGTGAAGCAGGACATCGAGGCCGTCATGACCAGCTCCCAGGACTGGTGGCCCGCCGACTACGGCCACTACGGGCCGCTCTTCGTACGGATGGCGTGGCACAGCGCGGGCACCTACCGCATCAGCGACGGCCGCGGCGGTGCCGGCTCGGGGCAGCAGCGCTTCGCCCCACTCAACAGCTGGCCCGACAACGGAAACCTGGACAAGGCGCGCCGTCTGCTCTGGCCGGTCAAGAAGAAGTACGGCAACAAGCTCTCGTGGGCCGACCTCATGATCCTGGCCGGCAACTGCGCGCTTGAGTCGATGGGCTTCGAGACCTTCGGCTTCGGCGGCGGTCGTGCAGACGTCTGGGAGCCGGAGGAGGTCAACTGGGGCTCGGAGGCCGAGTGGCTCGGTGACGCGCGCTACAGCGGCGACCGCCAGCTCGAGAACCCGCTCGGCGCCGTCCAGATGGGTCTGATCTACGTGAACCCCGAGGGCCCGAACGGCAACCCGGACCCGCTCCTCGCGGCCCGTGACATCCGAGAGACGTTCGCCCGGATGGCCATGAACGACGAGGAGACCGTGGCGCTCATCGCCGGCGGGCACACCTTCGGCAAGACCCATGGAGCGGCCGACCCCAACGAGTACGTGGGGCGTGAGCCGGAGGCCGCGCCCCTCGCGGAGCAGGGCCTCGGCTGGAAGAACAGCTTCGGCAGCGGCAACGGCGACGATGCGATCACCAGTGGCCTCGAGGGTGCCTGGACTCCCACTCCCAAGACCTGGGACAACAGCTTCTTCGAGACCCTCTTCCGCTACGAGTGGAAGCTCTCCAAGAGCCCGGCCGGTGCTTCGCAGTGGATCCCGACGGACCCGGCTGCGGCGACCACGGTGCCCGACGCCCACGATCCGGCGAAGCGGCATGCCCCTGTCATGCTCACGACCGACCTCGCACTGCGCACGGACCCGAGCTACGAGGAGATCTCGCGGCGGTTCTACGAGAACCCGCAGGAGTTCGCCGATGCGTTCGCTCGCGCGTGGTTCAAGCTGACACACCGCGACATGGGACCGATCGGGCGCTACCTCGGTCCGGAGGTGCCCTCCGAGCAGCTCATCTGGCAGGACCCGGTCCCGGCGGTTACGCACGAGCTCGTCGGCGTCGACGACGTCGCGGGCCTCAAGGACAAGATCCTCGCGTCGGGTCTGTCGGTCTCCCAGCTGGTCTCCACCGCCTGGGCCTCGGCGTCGACGTTCCGCGGCACGGACAAGCGCGGCGGTGCCAACGGTGCTCGCGTGCGCTTGGCTCCTCAGAACGGCTGGGACGTCAACAACCCCGCCGAGCTGGGCACGGTGCTGCGGACCCTGGAGGGGATCCAGCAGGAGTTCAACGCCGCGCAGACAGGCGGCAAGCAGATCTCTCTCGCCGACCTCATCGTGCTCGGTGGCGCAGCTGGGGTCGAGCGTGCGGCCAAGAACGCCGGCCTCGACGTCCAGGTGCCTTTCAGGCCGGGTCGCGCCGACGCGTCGCAGGAGCAGACAGACGTCGACTCCTTCGCCGTCCTCGAGCCGACTGCCGACGGGTTCCGCAACTATGTCGGCAAGGGACACGACAAACGGGCGGAGTTCCTGCTCGTCGACAAGGCCCGGCTCCTGACCCTGACCGCTCCCGAGATGACCGTTCTCGTCGGCGGCATGCGGGTCCTGAACACCAACCGCGACAAGTCCGGGGCCGGCGTCCTCACCAAGCGGCCGGAGGTGTTGACCAACGACTTCTTCGTGAACCTGCTCGACCTGGACACGACGTGGCAGGCGACATCGGAGGCGGAGGACACCTTCGAAGGCCGCGATCGCGGAACGGGCGAGCTGAAGTGGACCGGCAGCCGCGCCGACCTGGTGTTCGGTTCGAACTCCCAGCTCCGTGCACTTGCTGAGGTCTACGCGAGCGACGACTCGCAGCAGAAGTTCGTCCGCGACTTCGTGGCTGCCTGGGACAAGGTCATGAACCTGGACCGGTTCGACCGGGCCTGATCCGGGAGTTCGGGGCGTTTTGCGAGCTCCCGCGGGTGGAGAGCCTGCAGCCATGTCAACTGCGGTACCTGATCGTGCTCAGGTTGTCATCGTCGGCGGCGGCATCATCGGCTGCAGCATCGCCTACCACCTGACTCGTCGGGGCATCACGGATGTCGTGCTGCTCGAGCAGGGCACCCTGACGTCCGGGACGACCTGGCACGCCGCCGGCTTGGTTTCCCAGCTGAAGTCGACGCACTCACTCACCAAGCTCGCCACCTACTCGGCGCGGCTGTTCGAGGAGCTCGAGGACGAGACGGGGCAGGTCACCGGCTATCGCACTCCCGGCTCGATCTCGGTGGCCGACAATGGCGAACGCTGGGAGGAGATCCTGCGCGGAGCCACCATGGCCGAGGGGGTGGGGGTCGAGACCCAGGTCGTTGACCTCGCCGAGGCCGCTGAGCGGTGGCCTCTGATGCGCACCGACGACCTGGTCGGCGCACTGTTCATTCCGCGTGATGGCCAGACCTCGCCGGTGGACACCACCATCGCGTTGGCCAAGGGCGCCAAGAGCCGGGGCGCACGCATCATCGAGAACGTCGCCGTCACCCGGCTGAGGGCGCGAAACGGTGCCGTCACCGGCGTCGAGACGGAACTGGGGGCGATCGACGCTGAGATCGTCGTGCTCGCCACCGGGATGTGGACGCGCCACCTCGCGGCCCAGATCGGCGTGAACGTGCCGCTTCAGGCGTGCGAGCACTTCTACATCGTCACCGAACCGATCGACGGCATCACCTCGGGTCTGCCGACCCTTCGGGATCCGGGGAACTACACGTACTTCAAGGAGGAGACCGGGAAGATCATGGCGGGGTTCTTCGAGCCGCGCGGCAAGGTGTGGCGGATGGACCAGATTCCTCGCGACTTCTCCTTCACCTCGCTCCCTGAGGACTGGCAGCACGTCGGGCCGGTGTTCGAGCGGGCCGTCCATCGGGTTCCCGCGCTCGGCGAGTGCGGGCTCCAGCTCTTCTTCAACGGCCCCGAGTCGTTCACTCCCGACGGCGTCTACTACCTGGGGGAGTCCCCGGAGGTCGACGGGTGCTTCGTGGCAGCAGGCTTCAACTCAGTGGGCATCCAGTCCGCAGGCGGCGTCGGATGGGCACTGGCTGAGTGGATCGCCGATCGGCATCCGCCCATGGACCTGAGCTCGGTGGACATCCGACGTGCCCTGCCGTTCCAGGCCGACGAGGGGTACTTGAGGGAGCGCGTCTCCGAAAGCCTCGGGCTGCTGTACGCGATGCACTGGCCCTTCCGGCAGTACGAAAGCGCCCGGGGTCAACGCGTCTCCCCGCTTCACGCACGGATCGCCGCGGCGGGCGCGGTCTTCGGCGAGACCGCCGGGTGGGAGCGCCCGAACTGGTATGCCGAGCCGGGCCAGGCGAAGGCCTACGAGTACTCGTACGGCAGGCAGAACTGGCACGACAACATGGTGCGCGAATGCGCTGGTGTCCGTAGCGCCGTCGGGCTCTTCGACCAGACGTCCTTCGCCAAGTTCCTGGTAGAGGGTCCGGACGCGCTGGAGGTGCTGAACCTTGTCAGCGTCGCCGACATCGACACTCCGCACGGCAAGGCCGTCTACACGCAGTGGTGCAACGACCGGGGTGGGATCGAGGCCGACCTGACGGTCAACCGCCTCGACAACGACCGCTTCTACGTGGTGACGTCCGCCGTGAGCGAGGTCAGGGACTGGGCTTGGCTGCGCCGCGCGGTTGGCGACAGGCGAGTGACGATGACCAACGTCACCGAGCACCAGGCCATGATCGGGCTGATGGGTCCGGGATCGCGGGCGCTGCTTTCGGAGCTGACGCCCGCCGACCTGTCCAACGAAGGCTTTGCGTTTGGCACCGGGCAGCAGATCGAAGTCGCCGGAGTCGACGTGATGGCGTTGCGCCTCAGCTACGTCGGGGAGCTCGGCTGGGAGCTGTACACGCCCAACGCGACAGCGGGAGCCCTCTATGACGCGCTGGTCGAGGCCGGGGCCCGGCACGGACTCGTCCACGCCGGCTACCACGCCATGAACTCGCTGCGGCTCGAGGCCGGGATGCGGCACTGGGGCCACGACATGTCCGACCAGGACACGCCCTTGGAAGCCGGGCTGGGCTTCACCATCGCCTGGGACAAACCTGTGGACTTCGTGGGGCGCACGGCACTTCAGGCACAGCGGAACGAGCCCCTGACCAAGCGACTCCTGCAGTTCCGGCTCGACGATCCGGACGCCATGGCGTACCACGACGAGCCCATCCTGCGGGACGGCGTGCGCGTTGGGCGCACGACCTCCTCGATGTTCAGCACGTCGCAGGATCGGTGCTGCTCGATGGGGTACGTGGAGCATGTCGACTCAATCACGGCGCAGTGGCTGGCCGACGGCTCCTGGGAGATCACGGTGGCCGGCACACAGGTGCCGGTGTCAGTGTCGATCAGAAGCTGGTACGACCCGGCGAACCAGCGGCCGCGGATCTAGCTGACCCCACGTCCACCTGAGCCTGCGGACGTGGCTGTCAAGCGGCAGCCCCTCAGGCATTTCCTACAGGGCGCCGCCGGCCGCTGGTGGCGCCGTGGGGTCGCTGACCCCGGCCGTCGTCTCGCGTGCCAGGTAGTCCTCGAGCAGCATCAGGTTGTCGCCCACGCGCATGGCCACCTGAAGCAGCGTCGACATCGAGGCGACCTCCTCCACCTGCTCCTTCAAGAACCAGTGGGTGAACTGCTCCGCGAGGTAGTCACCGTCGACGCGAGCCGCCGCGATGATGCGCTCGAAGTCAGCAGTCACGCGCTTCTCCTGCGCCAGGGCGAGCTCGACCAGCTCGACGACCGAAGCAATCTCGTTGTGGACGTCGGGAACCCCTGGGATCGTGACGGCGACGTCTCGGTCCATGAGGTACCTCACGAGCATCATCGCGTGGTTGCGCTCCTCCACGGCCTGTCGGTAGAAGTGCATGGCCAGCTGCGGCAGCGCCTGCTGGTCGAGCCAGACAGCGAACGCCGCATACTGCTGAGAGGCGAAGAACTCGTTGCCGATCTGTTGCTGAAGCAACGCGTTGGTGGAGGTCAGCTCAGCGTCCGTCATGCCTCCACGGTAGGCGGTCTCGCAGCGCTGAGCGAGGTGGCGATGGCTCAACGGCGCGGTACGAGCTGGCCTGCTGTGTGCGAGAGCTACGCGTATGCCGGCTGGTAGACGCTGTCGGCCCGGCTGCCGGGTCGCGCGTCTTCGGTCCAAGGCAGCCACTGAAGGTCAGTGCCCAGCCGCTGAACCTCTGACGTCCCCGGCCTGATAGCCGCGAGACTGAACCACTCGTTGACCAGCAGCGCACGCAGTGACGTGCTCGACTCGACGATGCCCTTGATGGCCTTCGGATCGGCGTGAGCGACAACGAGCAGTCGCAGCGGCTCATGCTCCGCAGAGGTCGGGTCGACGCGAGGGTCGGTGCCGAACAGCGACTGCCAGGGCAGCCCCACGCGTAGGTCACCGTGGGCGCCGGAGAGGACCCCGACGTCTCCGACGACGTTGTGGGTGGCCTTGTCGCCGGCCCCGAAACGCTCGGAGTCAACGGTGGAGAAGTAGTACTGCGTATTGATCCACTGGGCCACGACCACAGGTGCGGTGAGAATCAGCTCGAGTGTCGACCTGTCGGGGTCGAGCGCGGGGTCGTAGGAGTGGAGGAACACTCGACCGCGCAGATCGAGACCGGCGGTCAGTGCACGCGGACCGATGACGAATGCGGCGTTTCCTGCGAGCCCCCACTCCGGGCACGGTTGCGCCCAGTCCGTGCCTCGTCTTGCCGCGCTCCGCAGGAGCGCGTGGCCGGACGACGGTTTGGCCGGGGAGCCCGGAAGGGTGGCGAGCCGCTCGCGCGCGGCAAGTACCTGGGCCTGTTTCACGTCGTCACTGATCGCAGTCAGCGCAACCTCATGTGAGGGCGGCACTGCGCCGGGGGCGAACACGATCGAGTCCTGCGTGGTGTCGTGTGCGGCCGCGATCGCGAGCGTGTCGTCGGGGACCACGATTCCCTCGTGGGCAAGCCCGGTTCGCACCGCCGGGTCGTTGAGAATGTCGGCCAGCACCCGCGCATTGACTTGTCCACCGTTTCCACCGCACGCCCCACAGTCGTACGCGGCGGCGAACGCGTTGTTCTCGATGCTGGCGGAATGGCCGCAGACGACCAGGACCGGCGCGAAGCCATCGACCAGACCGATGGCTCGCAAGGCCCCAGCGGCAAGGGCGATCCGCTCGGTGTCGGCGAGTCCGAGCGGCAGGTCGGTGCCGGCAGCGTCGGACGATCCGTCAGGCCGAGTGCTGACGAGTGCCTTCGGACCCCACTGGTTGGCCAGCGAGCCCCATGTGCGAGACCACTGGTTCCATCGCTGCGGCAGCAACGACTGTGCAAGCCCGGCGAGCCCCGCGAGCGCCCCCCCGGCCTCAGCGATCAGCAGCGGCGTGAGCGGCGCAGAGGACGCAGCACCGACGGCTTGGCGCAGCACCGGGCGTACCCCAAGCCGCTCCGGAACGGCGGCCACCTCATGGGTCGGCTGGATGAGCACCGGGCACTGGTCGAATGTCTGCCCGCTGCCGTTGCGGTACCGGATGGCAGCGCCGAAGAACCCAGCAAAGCCGAAGGTCTCGTACCGGCCGACTGCTTCGAGGTGTCGGCGCATGCGTTCGGAGCGCACATCGATGCACATGATCAGCTGAGCGGCCGGCCGTGCCGATTGCCTGTCGACTTCAGACGGCGATGCAGTCAGCTGTTGCGCGCCGGACACCAGTCCTCGTACGAGAGGCTCGCGGAAGCCGCGTTCGAACGCCGCCTGCCACACGACGGCATCGGGCTCCGACATTGCAGCCACACCGGGAACCGTCCCATGAGGCTTCCCGTCACCGGCGAGATGCGCAAGTGCTGCACGCAGGGCGACGAGCTGCACCAAGGGATCTGGGCTGGCGTACTGGCGGGCACGCCAGGCCGCGTGCGCCGACCATCCTGGGGCGGCGAGAAGCAGATCTGCGACATAGTTCCCACGGTTCTCTGGCGCGATACCGACCCCGTCAAGCAGCACCGCAACGGCGTCGGCCGGATCCACCGGTAGCTCGACATGACCGCCACTTGCTCGCCACATGGTCCATGGGTCCAGCGATGTCTCGGATGCTCGCGACCACGCTCGCTGGCACCACACGGACGCATGCTCGACGGCGTCAGGCGGCAATGGCGAGGTGGAGGCGGTTCTGCTTGGCGTTCTGCTCAGGGCGGCGCGGTTGCGGGCGATGAAGTCGTCGACATCATGAGGCTGGGACGTGCCGAGGGCGGCGAGAAGGTCGTCGTGACTGATGCGTCCGGAGTCGAGCAGTAGCAGGTAGTGCGCGATGGAAAGGTGTGCTCGGCCACCGAGCCGCTCGTGCGCGACCCGTGATGCGACGTCGAACGGCTGGTCCTCGAGCCCGGCCAGCGGGCTCGCCGCGACAACGTTGCGCAGCGGCCATGCCGGTGCGCACAGCCGGGAAGCCTGCTGCACAGCTGCGGTGACTCCGGCGCGGTCGATCGAGGTCATGCCCATATCGGTGGGCCAGTCAACCTGGGGGAGCGGCGTGATCCACGGCGGGAGCGCGCTGCGCGAGAGCCGGCGCGCCCACGGCCCCGCGGGGTGCCTGGCCACCCCGGCGGCGACCCGGGCGATAGCCACCGCGGCGACGATGAGCGAACCCACGAGCAGAACTGCTGCCGGAGCCGACCAGGTGACCGTCAGCGGCAGAGCAGGTGCGAGCAGGTTCTCCCATCCCACGAGGAGCCACGCGTACGTGGGAACAGCCGAAGCCGAAGCCACCGCCGCGACTGCAATGGCAGCTGACGATGCGCGCTCAACCCCCTTGGCCCCAACGACTGCAACGCCTGCGACAACCATGGCGAGGATCGCCGGAAGCACTGCAACGACGCCGAGGGACGACACCGAGAGGAGTACGGCCGGCGCGGCCAGTGCTCCACCCCCGACAGCCACGATCCCCGCGAGTGCCAGCGCGCTGACAGAGCGGGGCTCTGCGCCCACGGGCGGAGCTGATGCGACTCGTGATCGTGTGACAGCACCTCCGGCACGAAGGAAGAGCCAGCCCTTGTAGTAGCCGTGCCCGATCAGGTGCAGGACGGCGGCTGCCGGCAGGCCGAGTCCGAGCTGGATCGCCAGGTAGCCCATCTGCGCCGTCGTCGAGCACGCAAGCTGCCCCTTGACATCGTGCCTGACCCGGGCCGTCCACGTTCCGACGGCCACGGATGCAAGGCCCACCACGACGAGAGCGAGCAGCACCAGGGGTGCGGCCCGGAACAAAGGCCAGGCCAAAGCCACCAGGACGCCAGCGCCGTTGATGATCCCGGCGTGCAGGAACGCCGACACCGGGGATGGCGCCTCGGCGGTCTCTGGCAGCCAGCGCTGCATCGGCACGAGACCCGACCGGACGATGCACGCGAGCAGAAGCAGCGTTGCGACCACGGTGGTCTCCACCGCAGGGAACGACACCGCCTGCAGGTCGGCTCGGTTGACCGTTGGCAGGACGGCGACCGCCAGCACGATTCCCACCCACAGCGCCAGGTCTCCCAGCAGCAGGCATCGGCGCACGTAGGCCGATGCCCGCAGTGACGAGGCGCGCTGGGCGTGCGCGACGAGGAAGGAGACCGCCAGGCCGCTGACCGTCCAGCCCACGGCCATGACCGGAAGGCTCGCGCCAGTGACCAGCAAGGCCAACGACAGCGTCGCGAGCAGCAGCAGCCAGCCGAACCGTTCGACACGCCCCTGGCCCTGCAGGTTGCGCAGGCAGAACGTGGACACCAGCCAGCCGACAGAGGCGACGAACCCGAGCAAGACCGTGCTCAGCACATCAAGTCGGACACCGACGTCCACGCCCAAGGGTCCGGTGACGAAGAGGCTGAGGGGCGCCTGCAGAGTCAGCCTGACGCCGGCTGCCACGGCCGCGGCCAGCAGGAGGAGAGCCGTTGCACGCATGATCTTCAGGGAGAGCATGGAGGGACTATAGACGAAGGTGTGTTCCGGTACCAAGCTTCGTATATTAGGAGGCCAACCGACACTCGGCCCGGCGCCCGGGTCGCTGCGTGACGGCCCGTAACGGGGCCGTAACGGCACTGGGGGACAGTGGTCGAATCGGCTTGGCGGGAGGAGACCTCATGGGCGTGCCAGGCCCAAGCTGCGAGCTCGGTTGCGGTCGGCCGTGACGAGGCGATGGGTGTGGGCGCTGCTCGGGCTCAACCTGATCGGGTCGGCGGCAGTGGCTGTTTCGGCGCTCGTGGCCGGAAGTCCGATCGACATCGTCGCTGTGCTGCTCCCGTTGACCTTCGTCGCGATCGGCAGCCTGGTGACTCTGAGGCAACCTCGCAACGGCGAGGCCTGGCTGCTGCTCGCCATTGCGACCGCGTGGTCGTTCGCGCTGCTAGCTCCCATTGACGGTGGATGGGTTCCCGCAGTCATGCTGATGACGACCCAGCTTCTGCTGCGGTTCCCTGACGGCCTGTTGCCGTCACCGCGGTGGCGCTGGTTCTCACGTCTGACGTTCGTTCTGATTCCCGTGCTGACGTTCGTCGTGAGCTGCGGCGGCGAGTACCGCCAGGACGGAACGACCAACCCCTACTACCTGCCGTGGGTCACCCCCCTGGTGGCGCTCATGGCGCTGCTGCCGCTGGTGATGGTCACCAGTGCCGCGAGCGTGGTGGTGCGCTACCGTCGAGCCGCGCTGCTGCAACGTGAGCAGATCCGATGGCTTGCCTGGGCCGGGGGAGTCGTCGTTGTCATCTACACGGTCACGTTGGGAAGCTCGCTCTGGTACGACTCGAGCCAACAGATCGACAGCGCGTCCTCTTCCTGGTTCGCAGACGCGTACCCAGCCTGGCTGAGTCTCCTGCAAGGACTGGCTCTGTTCTCGTTCGTACTGATTCCTGCAGCGATCGGGCTGGCGATCCTGAGGTACCGGTTGTACGAGATCGACCGCCTCATCAGCCGCACCGCCTCATACGCACTGGTGACGGGTGTTGTCGCCGTCACCTACTGGGTCGTGGTCACCCTCATGTCGGCGCTGGCACCGACTTCTTCCAGTCTCACAGTTGCTGCGGCCACGCTGGCCGCAGCCGCGATCGTCCGACCCATGGTGCGCAAGGTTCAAGGACTCGTGGATCGGCGCTTCAACCGCGCCAGCTTCGACGCGGCCCGCACAGTCGACGACTTCGGGGCGCGGCTGCGCCACGAGGTGGACTCCGACCGGATCACCGCCGGACTGGTCCTAGCCGTGCAGAAGACGCTCGAGCCGCGCACGCTGACGATCTGGCTGCAGAGGCCACGATGAGTGACCGTCGGGCACCGGTCTGTCACACACCTACCGCCGACGGCGGACCGGGTGTAGAAAGCACCTGGGCGGGGCAGGTAGTGCCCTCAGCCCGTCCGTCTTCCTTGTGACCGTCTAGGAGCAGCGCATGCGCAGATCCAAGGCACTTGTGAGCATCCTCAGCATCACCGTCCTGGCCGGCGCCGCCGGCCTTGTGGGCAGTTCCGCGCAGGCCTCGTCGCCGACCCCCTCGGTGACAGTCGTCGCTTCGCATCTGAACAACCCCCGAGGTCTGGCCATGTCCGAGGGCCGCCTCTACGTCGCCCAGGCTGGACGAGGTGGTGCGCACCACTGCCTGACCGACCCGTCCGGCAGTACCAACTGCGCGGGGCTCACCGGGAGTATCGGCCGCGTCACCGATCACGGTGTGGTACGGCTGACCAAGGGACTGGTCTCGGTGTCGGGACCGGACGGTGTCGCGGCGGAAGGCGCAGCGGCCGTGTCGGTCGACGACGGCCGCGTCTACGCGGTGATGGGCGGCAACACGATCATGGTCCCGCCCTCAGGCTTCCCGAACTGGCTGCTTCGTGCCGCACATCAACAGCTTGGTCACTTCGGCGTTGCTGCGGACGGCGTTTTCAAGCCGATCTCTGCGACCGGTGACGCTGACTACTGGTGGACCAACCGGCACAAGTACCTCGTACCCGACCAGTTCCCCGACTCCAACCCGAACGGGCTGTGGGTGCACGACGGCATGCGAATCGTGGCCGATGCCGGAGCCAACGCCTTGTCGGCGGTTGGTCGCGACGGCAAGTCGCACGTCATGGCGTTTTTCCCGGCCCCCCAGGGGAGCGAGACCGACAGCGTGATCACCTGCGTGGCCCAAGGCCCCGACCATGCGCTGTACGTCGGTGAGCTGCTCGGTGGCAGCTACGCACCAGGCGGAGCGCGGGTGTGGCGCGTCGGCTGGAGCCATGGTGAGGTCACCAAGTCGGTCTGGGCCACCGGCCTGACCACGATCCAGGGCTGCGGCTTCGACAAGTTGGGAAACTTCTACGCCACCGAGTTCCAGACCGGCGGTCTCAACTTCGACCCGACGGCCAGCCCGTTGGGTGACGTCGTGAAGATCGCACCGTCCGGTGAGCGCACCGTGCTGGGCACGGGTCAGCTCTTCTGGCCGTCCGGCTTCGCGGCCGGGGCAGACGGGTCGATCTACGTCTCGAACTGCAGCATCGCCCCACGCGCGGGCTTCGGCCCCTGTCCCGATGGTGGCCAGGTGGTCCGGATCCACTGACCGAGCCGAGCACGGCGGT
>JBAPUB010000219.1:0-6689 GCA_049282455.1 Actinomycetes bacterium | reverse complement strand
CGACAAGAACCGCAACAACGTCGTGCTCTCGCGTCGCGCCTGGCTCGAGCAGACGCAGAGCGAGGTTCGCCAGAACTTCCTCACGCAGCTGCAGAAGGGCCAGATCCGCTCCGGCGTCGTCTCGTCCATCGTCAACTTCGGCGCGTTCGTCGACCTCGGCGGCGTGGACGGTCTCGTCCACGTGTCCGAGCTGTCGTGGAAGCACATCGACCACCCCTCCGAGGTCGTCGAGGTCGGCAACGAGGTCACCGTCGAGGTGCTCGACGTCGACATGGACCGCGAGCGCGTCTCGCTGTCCTTGAAAGCCACCCAGGAAGACCCCTGGCAGCACTTCGCCCGTACCCACCAGATCGGGCAGGTCGTTCCCGGCAAGGTCACCAAGCTGGTTCCGTTCGGTGCGTTCGTGCGCGTCGACGAGGGCATCGAGGGCCTCGTGCACATCTCCGAGCTGGCCGAGCGCCACGTGGAGCTGCCCGAGCAGGTCGTCCAGGTGGGCACCGACATCTTTGTCAAGGTCATCGACATCGACCTGGACCGTCGCCGCATCTCCCTGTCGCTGAAGCAGGCCAACGAGGGGGCCGGCGAGACCGTCGAGTTCGACCCCACGCTGTATGGCATGGCGGCTGTCTACGACGAGTCGGGCAGCTACGTTTACCCCGACGGCTTCGACCCCGAGACCAACGACTGGCTCCCCGGCTTCGAGAAGCAGCGCGAGGAGTGGGAGAAGCAGTACGCCGAGGCTCAGGCTCGCTTCGAACTGCACAAGAAGCAGGTCGAGGAGGCCCGCAAGGCCGACCAGGCCGCGGCTCTCGAGGCCGGCGACGCCCCGTCGACCTACTCGACCGAGGCTCCCGAAGAGGTCGAGGGCGCACTCGCGTCCGACGAGGCCTTGGCGGCGCTTCGCGAGAAGCTGACCGGCGCAGGCGAGTGACCGCCGTCGACGGCCCCACGCCGCCGACGGTCGACCCGGCCACGGCGGCGGACGACGCCCTTCTCGCTGCTGCCCTGGCCGATGCCGCCGGGCGGGCCCTCGAGCAGCTGCGTGCGGAGTTCACCGCTCGCGGGGCCTTCGACCCGAAGGAGCTCAAGAACGCCGGAGACCAGACCGCCCACGACCTGCTCATGGCGGCCCTGGCGACCTACCGGCCCGGCGACGCGGTCCTCTCCGAGGAGGGTGCTGACGACCTGGCCCGCCTCGATGCAGACCGGGTCTGGATCGTCGACCCGCTCGACGGCACCCGCGAGTTCTCCGAGCCACCGCGCGACGACTGGGCGATCCACGTGGCGCTGTGGCAGCGCGACGGCGGTGCCGCCGACGGTGTGGGCGAACTCACAGCGGGAGCTGTGGCGTTGCCGGGGCGTGGAGTGACGCTCTCGACCTACGCTGTCCAACAGCCCACAACGCCGATTCCGGTGCGGCCCCGCGTCCTCGTCAGCCGCACCCGTCCGCCGGTGGAGGCGCAGCGGGTCGCCGAGGCACTCGGGGCCGAGCTCGTCCCCATGGGTTCCGCCGGCGCGAAGACCATGGCGGTGGTGCTCGGCGACGGAGACGTCTACGTGCACTCCGGGGGGCAGTACGAGTGGGACAGCGCGGCTCCGGTCGCGGTGGCCCGGGCGGCCGGGTTGTTCTGCAGCAGGATCGACGGTGCGCTGCTGGCCTACAACCAGCGCGACGTCTCGCTGCCGGACCTCATCGTCTGTCGCCCAGAGCTCGCCGAAGCCGTCCTGGCCGCGGCGGCAGATCGCTGATCGGCTGCCGACCTCGGTCGGCACCGCAGGAAACCGAACGCACGACCGGAAGAGGCAAGCGTGACCACGATCGACTACCAGCTCACCCAGCTGGACCAGCTCGAGGCCGAGTCCATCCACATCATGCGTGAGGTGGCCGCGGAGTTCGAACGTCCTGTCCTGCTGTTCTCAGGTGGCAAGGACTCCATCGTCATGCTCAGGCTGGCCGAGAAGGCGTTCTGGCCGGCGAAGATTCCCTTCCCGCTGATGCACGTCGACACCGGGCACAACTTCGACGAGGTCATCGACTACCGCGACCGTCGCGTGGCCGAGCTCGGCGCCCGGCTGATCGTGGCCAGCGTCGAGGACGCGATCGCGCAGGGTCTGGTGCAGGACCCGACGGGTCCCCGCGCCTCGCGCAACCAGATCCAGACCGTGCCGCTGCTCAAGGCCATCGTGGACAACAAGTTCGACGCCGTGTTCGGCGGTGCTCGACGCGATGAGGAGAAGGCGCGGGCCAAGGAGCGCGTGTTCAGCTTCCGCGACGAGTTCGGCCAGTGGGACCCCAAGGCTCAGCGACCTGAGCTGTGGAGCCTGTACAACGGTCGGCACCGGTCCGGCGAGCACATCCGGATCTTCCCCCTGTCGAACTGGACCGAGCTGGACATCTGGCAGTACGTCCAGCGCGAGCAGCTCGAGCTGCCCTCGATCTACTACGCCCACCGCCGCCAGGTCTTCCTTCGCGACGGCATGCTGATGGCGGTCACGGCCGTGACCCCGCCTCAGGACGGCGAGGACGTCTTCGACGAGCTCGTCCGCTACCGCACCGTCGGTGACATGACGTGCACTGCGGCCGTGGCGTCCGACGCAGACACGCTCGACAAGATCATCGAAGACGTCGCTGCGAGCCGGATCACCGAGCGTGGCGCCACCCGGGCTGACGACCGAGCGTCGGAGGCTGCCATGGAAGACCGCAAGCGCGAGGGATACTTCTGATGGAACTGCTCAGACTGGCGACCGCCGGATCGGTCGACGACGGCAAGAGCACGCTGATCGGTCGGTTGCTGTTCGACAGCAAGTCGATCTTCGAGGACCAGCTCGAGGCCGTCGAGCGCACCTCGCGAGACCAAGGTGCCGACTACACCAACCTGGCGCTCCTCACCGACGGGCTGCGAGCTGAGCGCGAGCAGGGGATCACCATCGACGTGGCCTACCGGTACTTCGCCACGCCCAAGCGCAAGTTCATCATCGCGGACACTCCTGGGCACATCCAGTACACGCGCAACATGGTCACTGGCGCATCCACCGCCAACCTGGCGCTGATCCTGGTCGACGAGCGCAACGGCGTCGTCGAGCAGAGCCGTCGCCACGCCTTCCTGTCGACGATGCTGCGCGTGCCGCACATCGTTCTCCTGGTGAACAAGATGGACCTCATCGACTACGACGAGCAGCGGTTCAACGAGATCGCCGACGACTTCCGTCAGTTCGCGGCGAAGCTCGACATCCCCGACCTGACGATCATTCCGGTGTCCGCCCTCAAGGGTGACAACGTCGTCAACCGTTCGGAGAACATGCCCTGGTATGAGGGGACGTCGCTGCTGCACCACCTCGAGAACGTTCACATCGGTTCGGACCAGAACCTGATCGACGTGCGCTTCCCGGTCCAGTACGTGGTTCGCCCTCAGTCAGACGCCTTCCACGACTACCGCGGGTATGCGGGCACGGTGGCCGGCGGCACGATCAAGGTCGGAGACGAGATCATGGTCCAGCCGAGCGGGCTGACGACGCGCGTGTCAGGGATCGACCTCTATGGCACGGAGCTGCAGGAGGCTCACCCTCCGATGGCCGTGACCCTGCGACTGGCCGACGACCTGGACATCAGTCGCGGCGACATGATCGCGCGACCGCACAACCACCCCGAGGCGACGCAGGACATCGATGCGACGATCGTGTGGATGCAGCAGGGCACGCGCATCCAGGCTGGCAACCGCTACATCATCAAGCACACGACCCGGACCGCGAAGGCTGTGGTCAAGGAGCTTCAGTACCGGCTCGACGTCAACGACCTGCACCGTGACGAGAAGGCGCAGTCACTCGGCCTCAACGAGATCGGCCGGATCGCCATTCGGGTCACGCAGCCGCTGTTCATCGACGAGTACCGACGAAACCGCACGACCGGGTCGTTCATCCTGATCGACGAGCACACCGGCGCGACCGCTGCTGCCGGGATGGTCGTCACCTCGCACAGCCAGTGACGCAGCGGACCCGGGCCTGACCTGAGCGTTGGGGGCGGCTACTACCTCGGCACCGCATAGGGCGGGATCTGGGGCTGCAGTGCGGTCGGGTCGCCGGGCAGGTACCCCAGCCTGCGCAGTGCGGCCATCACCTCATCGACCGCGTTGTCAACCGTGATGTGCGTCGTGTCGACGACGACTTCGGCATCGACCGGCTCCTCGTACGGGTCGGAGATCCCGGTGAACTCGGGGATCTCGCCGCGCCGGGCCTTCGCGTAGAGGCCTTTGCGGTCGCGGCGCTCACACTCGTCCAAGGGCGTGGAGATGTGCACCAGGACGAAGCCCCCGTGCGTTTCGACCATGGCGCGCACGTCCTTGCGGGTCGCGTCGTAGGGCGCGATGGGGCAGGCGACCGCGATGCCACCTGCTTTGGTGATCTCGGAAGCGACGAACCCGATCCGTCGAACGTTGGTGACTCGGTCGTCGCGGCTGAACCCGAGCCCTTTCGAGAGATGGTGCCGAACGACGTCGCCGTCGAGCAGCGACACCGACCGGTTGTCGTGCTCCAGCAGTCGAACCGCCAGGTGCCGGGCCACCGTCGACTTTCCTGAGCCGGACAGCCCGCTGAGCAGAACGGTGAAACCGCCCTGGACGCGCGGTCGGTGAAGTCGGCGCAGCTCCTCGGCAACTGGCGGCTCGGCGAACCAGTCGGGGAAGTCCTGCCCATTGAGGACCAGCCGGTCGATCACGCGCGGATCCAGCCGGGTCTCCCCGGCGTGGGCCGCCACCTCGGTGAGCGACACGCCGAGCGCGGATGCTGAGGCCACCACGGCCTCCCTGCGGGCGCCCAGCCCGGACAGGCGGCCGGGCGGCACAAGAAGCGTCGTCACGCCGTACTCGGCGACGACCGAAGCCCGAACCAGGATCTCGTCGGGCTGCCAGCGCAGTCCGGGATCGGGCACGACCACGGCGCGGTCTCCCTGGTCGCGCGTCGTCTCGACCCGAGCGAGACGAGCCGGCAGGTGGGCGACCGTGTCGGTGTCCCGACCGCTGGGCAGCGGGACGACCTCCAGAAGTGGCAGCCCCAGTTCGCGGGCCTGTCGGCGCGCGGCCTCGCGGACGGCCCAGGTCAGCGGCGGGTCGCCCCACACGGCCACGGCCGGCCCAGGGTCCCAGCCGGAGGAGACGCTGTCGGGCATCGCGCGCAGGTCTGGGTAGTCGGCGTGGCTGAACGGGGTCGAAGCGACGGGGACTCCGCTGACCCGGACCTTGCCCATTGGCCCGGGTCCGACGGCGCCCACTGCGTCTACTGCGTCCACTGGGTCGACAGACTCGACAGACTCAATAGTGAGCTCGGCCAGCCGGACCCCCTCGGGGTCGAGCAGGCCGATCACGTCTCCTGGCGCTACGTTGCCGGTCTCCACGCTCAGCACGGTCAGCACAGGTGCCACCGGCCGTCGGGCTGTCGATGCGGCGGTCAGGGACCGGGGCGACCCGAAACCCCTCGGGTAGGCACCGCTGAGCATCAGCTCCAACCAGGCCAGCTCCGATCCGTGCAGCGTGCGGTTCACCGACGTCCTCTCGGGGTCACAGTCCGCCGGACGGGGGCCCGACGGACACCAGGGTATTGACGGCAGGGCTCGAAAGGGCGGCCGGGTGGTCGATTCCTCACTGACGGTGACAGCGGTCACACGTAACGCGACCGCATGACCGCAGTGTGGGTGAATCACTGCCCGTCGTCAGCGGTTCCTCCGCAATCCCGAGGGCACGGGTGAGAGACTTCGCAGCAACGAAAGGGGGAGCATGTCAATCGGGGCAGAAGATCGGGTGGCCACAGAGCAAACGGCAGATGTCGTCGTTCGACGTGCCTCCACGGTCGACGATCTCGCGGTTGTCGTGCGCCCCGACCCACAGCCGGCGGACTCCGCCGTCCGCGACGGGCGCGACTACTCGCGCCCGCAGCCCCTCGTCCAGGTGCACCAGCCCTGGCTGCGGCGCTACACCGTCGCTGTCGTGCTCGCCGACCTCGTCGCCGCGATCGTGGCCGGACTCGTCGCCGTCTCCGCCGCCGTCGCCAGTGACTCCAGCTGGATCGCACTCCTCTTCCCACCGCTGTGGGTGCTTGCGCTGGCCACCGGGCGCACGTACGAGCACCGTTTCGTCGGCAACGGCAGCGAGGAGTACAAGCGTCTGTTCCACGCGGGGATCATGTTCCTGGCCGTGTGCAGCACGCTGGCCTACGCGACCGAGGCCCGTCACATCAGGGCCGTCATCGTCGCCGGCATTCCACTCGCGATGGTCTTGTCCCTCGTCATGCACTGGGCGGCACGGCAGGGCCTTCACCGGGTGCGCAGCCAAGGGCAGTGCATGCAGCGCGCGGTGGTCGTCGGACTCGAACGGTCGGTGGCCGAGCTCATCCGCACCGTGCGGCGCGAGCCCTACGCAGGACTCGACATCGTCGCAGCCTGCATCGACACCCCGCGCAGCGAGAGCGTCGAGGACGTCCCGGTGCTCGGGAGCAGCGAGAACATCATGGAGGTCCTGGTTCGGACGGGCGCCGACACGGTTGCGGTGACCGCCTGGTCCGACGTCTCCCAGACTGACCTTCGGCGACTGTCCTGGGACCTCGAGGGCACAGGGGTCAGCCTGCTGGTGGCCCCCCGCCTCACGGACATCTCGGGGCCGCGGATCCACATTCGACCGGTCGCCGGCCTGCCTCTCCTCAAC
>JBAPUB010000218.1:0-2414 GCA_049282455.1 Actinomycetes bacterium | reverse complement strand
GTCGTCACCGTCGGGGACCTGTTCACCGACGTCATCGCCGAGCTCAGCACCTCCCTGCGGTACGGAGACGACACGCGAGCCCGCATCTCCACCCACGGTGGAGGCGCCACGGCGAACACTGCCGCTTGGCTCGGCGTAGACGGAGTATCCGTCGGTGTCGTCGCAAGAGTCGGGGACGATGCATGGGGACGAGCTGCCCTCGAGGTTCTCGGAGACCACCGGATCCAGGTGCACGCGACTCTCGACCGTGACCACGCCACAGGGACCTGCGTCGTCCTGGTCGACGTCGACGGAGAACGAAGCATGGCGAGCGACCCCGGCGCGAGCGCCTTCCTGTCACCGGAGGACCTTCCCGTGTCGTGGTTCGCCCCCTCGGGCCATCTGCACCTGTCCGGCTACTCCATGACCCAGCCAGTGTCCCGGCTCGGGGTCAGGCACGCCGTGGCTCTCGCCCGTGAGTGCGGCATGACGGTGTCCCTCGATCCGGGGTCCATCACCACCGTCGAGTCCGTCGGGCTGACCGAGTTCCTGGCCGAGGTGCGCGGCATGGACCTTCTGTTCCCCAACGACGACGAGGCCCTGGCCCTGACGGGTGCACGGACCCCGGAGTCAGCGGCCCTGGCCCTGGCGGCGGCCACCTCGGAGGTCGTCGTCAAGCTCGGGCGCGACGGCGCCCTGTGGAGCGACGGCCAGCGGGTCGAGCACGTCGCCGCCGAGCCGGTATCCGTCGTGGACACCACAGGCGCGGGAGACGCCTTTGCGGCTGGCTTCCTCGCCGCCTGGCTGTCCGACCGCGACCCGGCTGAAGCCCTGCGCCGAGGGTCCTCGGTGGCGGCGGACTGCGTCCAGCGGGTCGGGGCTCGCCCCTGAGCCGGGTCGCTCCCCGACATGGTCGGCCGGTCCGGCAACAATGGGGCAGCCGCACCCGTCGACGCCAGGAGTCCCAGTCACGATGGCCCGCCGAACCAGCAAGAGCCCACCCCCCGATGACGCCCTCGTCGAGCAGATCGTCGACATCGACGTCGCCGACGAGATGCAGGGCAGCTTCCTCGAGTACGCGTACTCGGTCATCTACAGCCGCGCCTTGCCCGACGCGCGCGACGGCCTGAAGCCGGTCCACCGCCGGATCCTGTACCAGATGGACGACATGGGTCTTCGGCCCGACCGGGGCCACGTGAAGTCGGCCCGGGTCGTCGGAGAGGTGATGGGCAAGCTCCACCCGCACGGTGACACCGCGATCTACGACGCGCTCGTCCGCATGGCCCAGCCGTTCTCGATGCGACTCCCCCTCGTCGACGGTCACGGCAACTTCGGCTCTCCCGACGCGGGACCAGCGGCCATGCGCTACACCGAGTGCCGCATGGCTGCCCCAGCCATGCTGATGACCGCCTCCATCGACGAGGGCGTCGTCGACTTCCGCCCCAACTACGACGGCCAGCTCCGCGAGCCGGAGGTTCTGCCCGCCGCCTACCCGAACCTGCTGGTCAACGGCGCCGCCGGCATCGCTGTAGGCATGGCGACGAACATGGCGCCTCACAACCTGGGCGAGGTCGTGTCAGCTGCTCGACACCTGATCAAGCATCCTCAGGCCGGTCTCGACGACCTCATGCGTTTCGTCCCAGGACCCGACCTGCCCACCGGGGGCAAGATCATCGGCCTCGACGGTATTCGCGACGCCTACGAGACGGGGCGGGGCAGCTTCCGAGTCCGGGCGACAACCCGGGTCGAGAGCGTCACACCCCGCCGCAAGGGCATCGTCGTCACCGAGCTCCCCTACGGCGTGGGCGCCGAGAAGGTCGTCGAGAAGATCGCCGACCTCGTCAAGGCCAAGAAGCTTCAGGGCATCTCTGACATCACCGACCTCACCGACCACGACTCCGGGCTTCGACTCGTGATCGAGATCAAGAACGGGTTCAACCCGGAGGCCGTCCTCGACGACCTCTTCCGGCTGACGCCCATGGAGGACTCCTTCGGCATCAACGCCGTCGCGCTGGTCGACGGGCAGCCGGCAACGCTTGGCCTCAAGCAGCTGCTGCAGGTCTTCGTCGACCACCGGCTCGACGTCGTGCGTCGCCGCTCGCAGTTCAGGCGCACGAAGGCCACCGACCGACTCCACCTGGTCGACGGGCTGCTCATCGCGATCCTCGACATCGACGAGGTCATCTCGGTGATCCGCGGGAGCGACGACACCGCCCAGGCGCGCGAGCGTCTCATGTCGGTCTTCGATCTCACCGAGGTGCAGACCAACCACATCCTCGACATGCCCCTGCGCAGGCTGACCAAGTTCTCGCGGATCGAGCTCGAAGGTGAGCGCGACGACCTCCGACGAACGATCGACGAGCTGACGGCGATCATCGACGACGAGTCCCGGCTCCGGGGCCTTGTGTCCGACGAGCTGGCCGACGTCGCCAAGC
>JBAPUB010000217.1:0-5423 GCA_049282455.1 Actinomycetes bacterium | reverse complement strand
GTTCTCACCCGCAGGTGAGCCTGGCGGAACGGGCTTACTTGGCCTTCTCGAGGATCTCGACCAGCCGCCAGCGCTTGGTCTTGCTGGTCGGACGCGTCTCCATGATGATGACGCGGTCTCCGATCCCTGCGGTGTTCTGCTCGTCGTGCGCCTTCAGCTTGCTCGTGCGGCGCAGGACCTTTCCGTACAGGGGGTGCTTGACGCGGTCCTCGACGGCGACGACGACGGTCTTGTCCATCTTGTCGCTGACGACGAGCCCTTCACGAACCTTGCGCGCACCGCGCGCTGTGGCCGAGGTTGTCTCCACTGCGTTCTTGTCCTCACTCATGCCGCATCCTCCGGCCGCTCGACCGAGGTGATGCCGAGCTCGCGCTCACGCAGCACCGTGTAGATGCGGGCGATGTCCTTGCGGACGGCTCGCAGCCGCCCATGGCTCTCCAGCTGTCCAGTCGCGGCCTGGAACCGCAGGTTGAACAGCTCTTCCTTGGCCTCGTGCAGCTTCGCCACGAGCTCGTCGTCCTCGAGTCCACGCATGTCGCCAGGCTTGGTTCCGATGGTCATCACAGCTCACCTGCCTCGCGCTTGACGAACCGGGTCTTGACGGGGAGCTTGTGCTGCGCGCGACGCATCGCCTCGCGAGCCAGCGGCTCCGGTACGCCGGACACCTCGAACATCACCCGTCCGGGCTTGACGTTCGCGATCCACCACTCAGGAGACCCCTTGCCCGAGCCCATCCGGGTCTCGGCCGGCTTCTTGGTCAGCGGACGGTCGGGGTAGATGGTGATCCACACCTTCCCGCCGCGCTTGATCGCACGCGTGATGGCGATCCGGGCAGCCTCGATCTGGCGGTTCGTGATGTAGCCGGGCTCGAGGGCCTGGATCCCGAACTCGCCGAACGTGACCTGGGTCCCGCCCTTGGCCATGCCTCGGCGCGAGGGGTGGTGCTGCTTGCGGTGCTTGACCCGCCGGGGAATCAGCATCGATCAGCCCTCCTGAACCGGCTCGGCAGAAGTCGGCTCGGCAGAAGTCGGCTCGGCAGCCTCGACCACCGGGGCCGTCACGGCCTCGACGGTCGGCTCCGGGGCAGTCTCGGTCAACGGCGCAGCAGCGGCCTCGGGTGCGGTCTCGGCACCGCGACCACTGCCGGACGAGGGGGCCGGTGCTGAGGAAGCCGCAGCACCGCTGTCACGACGCGGCGTACGGGTGGCGGGGCGACTGCGCTGGGCCATCCGTGCAGCAGCCGCGGCAGCCTCACGCTCGGCCTTGCTGCCCGTCACGTCGCCCTTGTAGATCCACACCTTGACACCGATGCGACCGAACGTCGTGCGGGCCTCGTAGAAGCCGTAGTCGATGTCGGCACGCAGGGTGTGCAGCGGGACCCGACCTTCGCGGTAGAACTCCGTCCGCGACATCTCGGCTCCACCGAGACGACCACTGACCTGCACCCGGATGCCCTTGGCGCCAGCCTTCATCGCCGACTGCATCGCCTTGCGCATGGCACGTCGGAACGAGACCCGGCTGCTCAGCTGCTCGGCGACGCCCTGTGCGACCAGCTGGGCATCGATCTCGGGGTTCTTCACCTCGAGGATGTTCAGCTGAACCTGCTTGCCGGTCAGCTTCTCGAGGTCAGCGCGAATGCGGTCGGCCTCAGCACCCCGGCGTCCGATGACAATGCCCGGACGCGCAGTGTGGATGTCGACGCGAACCCGGTCACGGGTGCGCTCGATGTCCACCTTGCTGATGCCGGCCCGCTCCATGCCCTTGCTGAGCATGCGACGGATCTCGACGTCTTCCTTGATGTAGTCCTTGTACCGCTGGCCGACGCTGGTGCTGTCTGCATACCAACGGCTGGCGTAGTCGGTCGTGATTCCCAGACGGAAACCGTTCGGGTTGACCTTCTGACCCACGGGTCACCCCTTCTTCCGGGCCGCTGCTGCCGGCTGTTGGGCCGGTGCGACGACGACCGTGATGTGGCTGGTGCGCTTGCGGATGCGGTACGCGCGCCCCTGGGCACGCGGACGGAACCGTTTGAGGGTCGGACCCTCGTCGACGTACGCCTCACTCACCACGAGCGAGGACGGGTCGAGGCTGAAGTTGTGCTCGGCGTTGGCGATGGCGCTGCCGAGCACCTTGCCGACGGTCTCGCTCGCGGCCTGAGGCGTGAAGCGCAGAGTCGTCTGAGCCTGCGCCACTGGGAGACCTCGGATGAGATCCACCATGCGGCGGGCCTTCTGGGGCGTCACGCGGACGAACCGCGCAGTGCTGCGTGCACTGGCCCTGGCTTCCATCGCTTCCCTCTACTTCTTCTCGGTCTGATCGGTCGGTCTGGTCGGTCCGTCTGGTCGGTCGAGGCAGACGCCTCAGCGACGCCGCGCCTTGCGGTCGTCCTTCTCGTGGCCCCGGAAGGTCCGAGTCGGCGCGAACTCGCCGAGCTTGTGGCCCACCATGGCGTCGGTCACGAAGACCGGCACGTGCTTGCGTCCGTCGTGGACGGCGATCGTGTGGCCGATCATGGCCGGCACGATCATCGACCGTCGGGACCAGGTCTTGATGACGTTTCGAGTGCCCTTGTCGTTCTGCCCGTCCACCTTCTTCAGGAGGTGGTCGTCGACGAAGGGACCCTTCTTCAGGCTGCGCGGCATCGGTCAGCTGCTCCTAGCGCTTCTTGTTCGACTTGCGGCGGCGGACGATGTACTTGTCACTGGGCTTGCGCCGCTTGCGGGTACGGCCTTCGGGCTGTCCCCACGGCGAAACCGGGTGGCGACCGCCGGAGGTCTTGCCCTCTCCACCACCGTGCGGGTGGTCGATCGGGTTCATGGCCACACCGCGGACGGTCGGCCGCTTGCCCTTCCAGCGCATGCGGCCGGCCTTGCCCCAGTTGATGTTGGACTGCTCGGCGTTGCCGACCTCGCCCACGGTTGCCCGGGAGCGGAGGTCGACGTTGCGGATCTCGCCCGAGGGCAGCCGCAGCTGGGCGTAGGGACCGTCCTTGGCGACGAGCTGGATGCTGGCGCCTGCCGAGCGGGCCATCTTGGCTCCGCCGCCGGGACGCAGCTCGACGGCGTGGATCACGGTACCGACCGGGATGTTTCGCAGCGGCAGGTTGTTGCCGGGCTTGATGTCGGCCGAGGCGCCGGCCTCGACGCGGTCACCCTGCTGCAGCTTGGTCGGCGCCAGGATGTAGCGCTTGTCGCCGTCGGCGTAGTGCAGCAGCGCGATCCGTGCCGTGCGGTTGGGGTCGTACTCGATGTGTGCCACCGTGGCCGGGACGCCGTCCTTGTCGTGGCGGCGGAAGTCGATGACGCGGTAGGCGCGCTTGTGACCGCCCCCGTGGTGACGCGCCGTGATGCGGCCGGCGGAGTTGCGCCCGCCCTTCTTCGGCAGCGGACGCACGAGCGACTTCTCGGGCTCGGAGCGGGTGACTTCGACGAAGTCGGCCACGCTCGAGCCGCGACGGCCCGGCGTCGTCGGCTTGTACTTACGGATACCCATGAGATGTGTCCTTGGCTGTCAGCTGGTTCGCCCGGTCAGGAGACCGGACCGCCGAAGATGTCGATGCGGTCGCCGGAGGCCACCTTGACGATGGCGCGCTTGGTGTCCTTGCGCTTGCCCTCGCCGAAGCGGGTCTGCCGACGCTTGCCCTGGCGGTTCATGGTGTTGACCCCGGTGACCTTGACGCCGAACACCTTCTCGACGGCGATCTTGATCTCGGTCTTGTTGGCGTCTGGGTGCACCAGGAACGTGTACTTGTTCTCGTCGAGCAGGCCGTAGCTCTTCTCCGAGACGACCGGAGCGAGCAACACGTCGCGCGGATCCTTCTGGACGGCGGTCACTGGGCTGCCTCCTCGATCTCGATCTCGCTCTCGGCTGCGACGGCCTTGACGCTCTTGCCCGTCACGGGGCCGGAGATGAAGGCCTCGAGTGCGTCGCGGGTGAACACGACGTCGTCGCTGACGAGGACGTCGTAGGTGTTCAGCTGGTCGGGGGCGAGCAGGTGCACGCGACCCACGTTGCGCAGGCTCTTCCAGGTGGCGACGTCGTCGCGACCCACGACGACGAGCAGGTGACGGCGGTCCGACAACTGGTCGAGCAGAGTCAGGGCCGTGCGGGTCGAGGGAGTGTCGCCGTCCACGAAGGAGCTGACGACGTGCACGCGGCCGTTACGAGCCCGGTCGGACAGGGCGCCCCGCAGAGCGGCGGCCTTCATCTTCTTGGGCGTGCGCTGGGCGTACGAACGCGGGGTCGGGCCGTGAACGACGCCACCACCGGTGAAGTGAGGCGCCCGGATCGACCCCTGACGGGCCCGGCCAGTGCCCTTCTGACGGTAGGGCTTGCGGCCACCGCCGGCCACCTCACCGCGGGTCAGCGTGGAGTGCGTGCCCTGCCGGGCGGCGGCAAGCTGGGCCACGACCACCTGGTGGATCAGGGGCAGGTTGGCCTTCACGTCGAAGACGGCCTCGGGCAGCTCGACGGTGCCGCTGGTGTCGCCGGTCGGCGTCACGACGTCGATCGTGGTCATCGCTGGACTCCCTTCGCGGCCGTGCTGACGAACACCAGGCCACCGACGGGACCGGGAACGGCGCCCTTGATCAGCAGCAGACCCTGGTCGGTGTCGACCTGCGCGACGGTGAGGTTCTGGACAGTGGTGCGGGCGTTGCCGTGGCGACCGGCCATCTTCATGCCTCGGAAGACCCGGCTTGGGGTCGAGCCGGCGCCGATCGAACCAGGCTTGCGGTGGTTGCGCTTCTGGCCGTGCGAGGCCGAGACGCCGTGGAATCCGTGGCGCTTCATGACACCGGTGAAGCCCTTGCCCTTGCTCGTGGCGGTCACGTCGACCGTCTGACCGGCCTCGAACACGTCGGGGCCGATCTCCTGCCCCAGGGTGTAGTCGTTGGCGTCGTCGGTACGCATCTCGACGAGGTGCCGCCGCGGGGTGACGCCGGCCTTGGCGAAGTGGCCGAGGTCTGGCTTGTTCACCTTGCGCGGGTCGATCGCCCCGAAACCGAGCTGGACGGCGGAGTAGCCGTCGACGTCGGGCGTGAGGACCTGGGTCACGACGCAGGGCCCGGCCTTGACCACGGTGACGGGGACGATCTTGTTGTTCTCGTCCCACACCTGGGTCATGCCGAGCTTCTCGCCCAGGACGCCCTTCATGTTCTTGGTCATGCGTGCGTCCCTCTACAGCTTGATCTCGATGTCGACGCCCGCGGGCAGGTCGAGCCGCATGAGCGAGTCGACGGTCTTGGGCGTCGGGTCGATGATGTCGATGAGGCGCTTGTGCGTGCGCATCTCGAAGTGCTCGCGGCTGTCCTTGTACTTGTGCGGCGAACGGATGACGACGAAGACGTTCTTCTCCGTCGGCAGCGGCACCGGGCCAGCAACCTGGGCCCCGGTCCGGGTGGCTGTCTCGACGATCTTGCGCG
>JBAPUB010000216.1:0-19229 GCA_049282455.1 Actinomycetes bacterium | reverse complement strand
GTCGCGGTCCACGCCGCAGAGGAAGAGGCGACCACGGCCGACTGAACGGCCGCGGCTCACTGCTGCGTGAAGACCAGCTCGCCGTCGACGTAGGTGGACCGCACCCGGGTCGCGTGGATGTCACCGGGGTCGCCGGCGAACGGGTCGCGGTCCAGCACGACCAGGTCAGCGCGCTTGCCGACCTCGACCGTGCCGACCTGAGCGTCCAGGTGGTTGGCGTACGCACTGCCCGACGTGTAAGCGGTCAGTGCAGTCGCCAAGGACAGCGCCTGCTCGGGCAGGAACGGCTCGGCGCCGTCGGCGCCTCGCTCCCCCTCAGGGGGCGCGATCCGGTTGACGGCGACGTGCGCGCCCCACAGGACGTCGGGGCTGCTCACCGACCAGTCGCTCCCGCCCACCAGGCGGGCCCCCGAGCGTTGCAGGTCACCGAAGGGGTACTGGTGGCGCCAGCGCGGCTCGCCCAGGTACGGGATGGTCAGCTCGTCCATCTGCGCCTCATGAGCGGCCCACAACGGCTGCATGTTCGCCAAGGCGCCTAGCCGGGCGAAGCGCGGGATGTCGTCGGGGTGAACAACCTGGATGTGCGCCAGGTGGTGCCGATGGTCGTTGGGGCCGTTCGCGTCCAGCGCCGCCTCGAGCGCGTCCAGAGCCTCCCGGACCGCACGGTCCCCCAGGGCGTGGAAGTGCACCTGGAACCCCTCGGCGTCCAGGGCGGTCACGTAGTCCCTCAGGGCCTTCGCCTCGACGAAGCTGATCCCTGCGTTGGACGACGTGCACCCGCAGGAGTCGAGGTAGGGCTCGATCATCGCGGCAGTGAAGTTCTCGGCCACGCCGTCCTGCATGATCTTGACGCTGGTCGCCCGGAACCGGTTGCCACGGCCGGCCGCTCGGCGCTCGACCAGCTCGGGGATCTGCTCGGCACCGCGTTCGCGGTCCCACCACAGGGCACCGACGACCCGGGCCTTGAGCCGGCCGTCGCCGTCGGCTCGCAGGTAGGCCTCCAGGTTGTCCGGCCGGCCGTTCACCGCACCGACGATGGCGTCCTGCCAGCCGGTGATCCCCAGCGAGAACAGGTAGGCCTGGGCCGCGTCGAAGGCCCGGTCGTAGTCCGCCTCAGACTGCTCGGGCAGCAGCTTCGAGACCAGGGCCATCGCGCCCTCCTGAAGCGTCCCTGACGGTTCACCGTCGGCGTCCCGCTCGATCCGGCCGTCGACGGGGTCCGGCGTCTCTGCGGTGATTCCCGCACGGCGCAGCGCCTCACTGTTGGCCCAGCCGCCGTGGCCGTCACGGTTGGGCAGGAACACCGGACGGTCGGGGACGACGGCGTCGAGCATCTGCCGGGTCGGAGTCCCTCCCGGGAAGGCCTCCATCGACCATCCGCCACCCTGGATCCACTCGAGGTCGGGATGCGCCCGGGCGTAGGCGGCCACAGCGGCGATCGACGCATCCTGGGTCACGATGTCGTGAAGGTCGCACTGGATCATCTGCGCACCGGCATAGACGGGGTGCACGTGTGCGTCGTGGAAGCCCGGCGTGACGAGCCCACCCTGAAGATCGACCACCTCGGTGGCGGACCCGCGCAGCTCGTTGACGTCGGCCTCCGAGCCGACCGCCACGATCTGCCCGTCGCTGACCGCCACTGCTCCGGTGTGCGGCACCGTGCCGTCGCCCACGAAGACCGAACCATTGACGAAGACCAGATCGGGTGCGGCCACGGGTACCTCCGGCGGTGAGAGAATCGGCGACGTGCCCCATCCAACCCCCACCCTGGCCGAAGCGCTGACCCGAGGTCCGGTGATTCTCGATGGCGGGCTGGCGACCCAGCTGGAGGCCCAGGGCCACGACCTGTCCAGCAGCCTCTGGTCGGCGCGACTCCTGCGCGACGACCCGCAGGCCATCGTCACCGCCCACCGGGAGTTCTACGCGGCAGGTGCCCAGGTCGCCACCACGGCCAGCTACCAGGCCACGTACGAGGGTTTCGCCCGAGCCGGACTGACCAGTGCTGACACGACCGAGCTGCTGCGGCTCAGCGTCACGCTGGCCCAGCATGCGCGCGAGCAGCACGAGCAGCACGAGCAGAACGAGACGGCCACGCGAGGCACGAGCGGCCCGCTGTACGTGGCCGGCTCGGTCGGCCCGTACGGGGCGATGCTCGCGGGCGGCGAGGAGTACACAGGTGACTACCACCTCACGGTCAAGCAGCTGCGCGCCTTCCACCGGCCGAGGATCGAGGTGCTGCTCGAGGCCGGGGTCGACGTCCTCGCGATCGAGACGATCCCCCAGCTGGCCGAGGTCGAGGCGCTGCTGCAGGAGATCGACCAGCTGGGCGCGCCGGCCTGGCTGGCCGTCTCCATGACCGACGACCGGTTGCGCAGTGGGGAGGGCGTCACCGAGGTGTGGTCGATGGCCCATGACGTCGACGCGCTGGTCGCCGTCGGCGTCAACTGCTCCCTCCCCGCGGACGCCGGAGCCGCGATCCCCCCCGCCGCAGCGGAGTCGCAGAAGCCGGTCGTCATCTACCCCAACTCCGGCGAGGGCTGGGACGCAGAGGCCAGGGCATGGGTCGGCAGCCCCGGGTTCGACCCCGATGACGTCGTCCGCTGGTTCGACGACGGGGCACGACTGATCGGCGGGTGCTGTCGCGTGCGCCCGAAGGACATCGGCCAGATCGCGGACATCGTCCACGGCCTAGGGTGAACAGGTGTCCACGACCCCGACTTCGGAGCATCTCGCGCAGCGCTCGGCCACCCAGGCTGCAGCGACCGCCGCCGTCGCCGCCGGCTCCCTGGTCGCGGGGTACGGCGTGGCGGCTGCAACAGACGTGAGGGCCCTGGGCGGAGTCGTCCTGCTCGCCGGAGGCGGCTGGTGTGCGCGTCGTTGGTGGCAGTCCAGCGGCCCCACGACTGCCCTCGCCCTGGGAGCCACCTACGCGGCGGCCTTCGTCGTCTCGCACCCCCTTGCGAAGCAGATCGGGGCGTGGCCCTCGGTCTTCACGGTGGCGGCCGTGACCGGCGTCGTCTCCTACGTAGCGACGCGCTCGCACTCAGCCCAGCCGACGGACGTGCCGACAACCACAGGGTGACCCACGCCCGAACGGCACCCGAGCCGACGCCCTGCTGGGAGGGCGCGTGGGACGACGTCGAGCCCATGACCGAGCTGTGGCTGCTCGGCGCGATGAACCGGACCGTCGCCACCCTCCCGCGTCTGCACCCCTGGCGGCTCGGCGACGGCCGAGGGTCGGGGCGGCTGCTGCAGTGGACCGGCACCGCCGACCAGGACCTGTCCCAACCGGCCTACGGCGTCCTGGCCGTCACGGCACGCGACCCCGACCTCGCGGCCGGAGACCTGCCCGACGAGCAGCCCTGGGGGCTCGGAGGCGACCTCGCGAGCGACTGGGTCGCAGCGGCGAGCCGCGGCCTGTGGGACACGGCCAGCGGCGTCATCGGCTCTGCTGTCGACTCGGCGGTGGTCGGTGACCGCCCGCGCTGGGCCGGCGTGCTCACCAGGCTGCCCGACACCTGGTTCCCGGCCATGGCCATCCTGTCCCGGGCCGAGGCGGGGCTGGACGATCCCCGAAGTGGCTGGCAGACCGAGTCCGTGGACTTCGACGACGCCCACTCCGTCCACAGCGCCGACACCCGATTCGCAGCAGACGTGCTGGCTCCCAACGTGATGGCCGTCGTTCTCGACCGGGTGCCCCGCGGGGCCGCGATCACGATGGCGGGGGACGCCATCCATCTGTGGTGGCCCTACCGCGAGCCCTACGTCGACGACCCAGCCCGGGTCGCGCGCGCCGCCGATGTGGTCGTCGCCTTCGCCGAGGCCATCCCGGGATTCCTCCTCAGCGACCACCCCGACCGCTCGGCCGCCCTCGAGACGACGTTGGAGGAGCGGGCCCAGCAGGCCGAGCAGTACCGCAACGACCGCCACCTCGGGTCGTCTCCCGACCCGGTGCTGCAGCGCATCTATGACCAGGCACGAGCAGGCCTGGACCCAGCCTGACCCCAGCGCCACGACGGTGGCAGGCTGAGGCCGTGACCCACGACGGCTCCGCGGTACCGGCGAGGCCCCGGCCCTCGCTGACCCGGTACGCCTGGCTGTCCATCGCCGCGGCCCTGGCCACGATCACCCTCAAGACGGTCGCATTCCTCATCACCGGTTCGGTGGGTCTGCTCTCCGACGCGGCCGAGTCCGTGGTGAACCTGGTGGCGGCGATCGTCGCCCTGGTGGCCCTGCGGGTGGCTGCCCGCCCGGCCGACGACAAGCACCACTACGGCCACGGCAAGGCCGAGTACTTCTCCGCGTGGATCGAAGGGCTGATGATCTTCGTCGCGGCAGGGGTGATCCTGGTCAGTGCCGTGTTACGCCTGCTCCACCCCCAGCCGTTGGAGTCGGTCGGACTCGGGCTGGCGATCACGACGCTGGCCACGGCGATCAACGGTGCAGTCGGGATCCTTCTCCTTCGCGTCGGCCGTCGTCACCGGTCCATCACCTTGGAGGCCGACGGCCACCACCTGCTCACCGACGTGTGGACGTCGGCCGGGGTCATCGTCGCCGTCGGCCTCGTGGCGCTCACCGGCTGGATCCGGCTCGACCCGATCGTGGCCATCGTCGTGGCCCTCAACATCCTGGTCACCGGGAGCCGCCTGGTCATGAGGTCGACCTCCGGACTGATGGACCAGGCGCTGCCCCAGCAGGACCACGACCTGATCCTGGCCACCCTGGACCGGTTCCGCAGCGACGACGTCCAGTTCCACGCACTGCAGACCCGCGAGTCCGGCCGGCACCGGTTCGTCTCGGTGCACGTGCTGGTCCCCGGGGCCTGGACGGTCCAGCAGGGCCACGACCTGCTGGAGGAGCTGGAGGACGCCGTCTGCGCCGCCCTGCCCGACGCCGAGGTCCACACCCACCTCGAGCCGCTCGAGGACGCCCGGGCCTACAAGGACGCCCACCTGGGGCTGTCGATAGCCCACGAGCCGGGGAGCGACGAACCCGGAGAGGACTGAAGTCAGCGCCGATCGACGCCGATGACCTCGGTACGTCCATCAGTACGGGGGTCTCATGCTCGGCAACGTGGTTCGGCGATGGGTCGTCGGCACCGACGACGTCGTCGGCTGGGCCGTGGGCAAGCTTCCCCGCGCCTCGTGGCCCCTGGTCGAGGAGCACGACGACCACTGCCTGGTCATCGGACCCGGCGGGCTCTTCTCGCTGCACCCGGTCGCATCGGTCCCACAATCCCCCGACGACGCGGTTCGCCGCATCCACGCCGCAGCGCGGGCCGCCAGCGACCGCCTCCTGTCGATCACCTCGGACCGCGTGTGGCCGCTCAGTGTCGGCGTCCTGCCCGTGGACAGCCTTCAGAGCGAGAAGGCGGCGTTCGGGGTCCACTTCGTGTCCGGTGACCATCTGCTCCGGTGGCTGCTGACCCGTCCCGAGGCCCTCGACGACATCACGCGGTCGAACTGGGCACGCTGCATGGCCGAGGCTCTGGGCGACACCGAGTCCCCCTCAGTCTGAAGAACCCGGCGCCTGGGCCGTCCCGCCGAGAGCGGCAGGCTGCCACCACTGTCCATGTCCGTCGTCGGGGTAGTGCGCGCGGGCATCGACGAGCAGGTTCGTCACCGCTGTCCTGAGCCGTGCTGTTGCTTCGTCTTGGTCGCCGGTCGCATCGACCGGCTCTCCGACCCAAACGGCGACCGGGACCCCCCGCTGCTTCAGGCTCGACCTCTCGTCGTAGGTCCACAGCCGCTGCGTGCCCCACACGGCGACCGGGATCAGCGGGGTGCGGGTGGCGCGAGCCAGTCGCACCGCCCCGGTCTTGAACTCCTTGGGCTGGAAGCTTCGGCTGATCGTGGCCTCCGGGAAGACACCGACGAGCTCGCCGTCGCTCAGCATGCGCAGGGCCTGCGCGTAGCTGCCGGCCCCGGCGTCGCGGTCCACCGGGATGTGCTTCATCCCTCGCATCAGGGGGCCGGCGACCGGGTGCTCGAACACCGCCTTCTTGGCCATGAACCGCACCAGCCTCCTCGACGGGCGGGCACCGAGTCCGACGAACACGAAGTCCAGATGGCTCACGTGGTTGCTCGCCATGACGGCCCCACCGGTGCGAGGGACGTTCTCGCCCCCGTGCACGTCGAGCTTCAGGCCGAGTGCGAGGAACGCCGTACGCAGTCCCGCCATGACAGGCGGGTACACCAGCTCAGCCATGCGGGTCAGCCTCCCACGGTCTCGGTGAGGTCACACCAGCGTGTCGTAGCAGTCCGAACCCACAGCGATTGGCCACTGTGTCCTCCATGACTGAACTGTCGCGCTTCCCCGCGACCATGACTGGACCGTCGCGCGTCGCCTCGACCGACAACCGGGTCACGGTGACGTCGCAGGCCCTGGTCGGGGCGCTCCTGGGTGTCGTCTCCGGGATCGTCTTGATGTCGCTTGGCGCACCGGCCGTGCTGGCGCTCGCGAGCGGTGTCGCCGTCGCAGCAGCGGTGACGGCATGGATGTCGTCACGCCCCGTGAAGTCGCAGCGCACGCCGCATGCGCACCACATCTCACTGGTCGACCAGCACGTCGATGGCCTCCTGCAGGGCGGTGTCGGCGCCGGCACGAAGTAGCAGCCGGGCGAGCGCCTCCTCGACCCGGTCGCTGACCGCTGCGTCGGTGCCGTGCCCGTCGACCATCTGCCGGCGTCGCGCGTTGTGCGCCACCCGACTCACTCGGTGCAGCTCAGCGCGGTGCGTGGACAGCACCCCCTCGTCGACGTCGGGCAGGCGGGAGAACACGGTGAGTGCGGCAGCCAGCTCGAGGATCGCGGAACCCACAGCCCGTCGGGCAGGTGCAGCATCCACCCCTCGACCCGCCCGAAGGACCATCTCGGTCTCATCCCCGAGCCGATGGACGACCCGGCTCACGAAGTCGACCACCTGGGACCACGAACCTGACATGAAGCTCACGGCGGCACACGCCTCGACGAGGTCGGCCAGCCGGTCGTCGGAGGCCGCCCACTCCAGCCATTCACCCAGTCCTTCGCCCCTGGCCTCCCGGCCCAGGCGAGCGTCGGTGACCAGTCGCGTCACGTGCCCGTCCACGGCTCGGCACCCAAGGCAGGAAGGTTCGACCTCACAGTGGACGGACAGGACGAGGTCCAGCACGGAGTCGCCGACGAACTCCAGACGCTCGAACTGACGACCGCGCGCGTCCCGAAGCGGTCGAAGCAACGCGTCGGCGGCGGGACCGACCACGCGGCGGATCTGCTGCCGTTCTCCCTCGTCGAGGGTCGGCCGCAGCGCTGGAGGCGGGCTTTCGGGCAGAGTCACGCAACGACCTCGAGGCGACTCGACCCGTCAGGGTTGCGCCGGACGACGACCCGTTCGCTGATCCGCTCCTTCAGCTCGGGGACGTGACTGACGATCCCGACGACGCGGCCACCGGCTCGCAGCCCACCGAGCACACCGACGACCTGCTCCAACGTGTCGGGGTCGAGTGTGCCGAAGCCCTCGTCGACGAACAGCGTCCCGAGGTCGATCCCTCCGGCTTCCGCGGTGACGACATCGGCCAGCCCCAACGCCATGGCCAACGAGCAGTAGAAAGTCTCGCCTCCCGACAAGGTCTTGGGGTCACGAGCCTGTTCGGTGTGCGTGTCCCGCACCTGCAGTCCCAGCCCCGAACGACGACCGGCGTCACGGACCTCGACATGTTCGAGCGCGTAGCGACCGTCACTCATGACCACCAGCCGTTCGTTGGCGGCCGCAACCACCGACTTGAACCGCTCGAGCAGGACGTACGTCGGCAGGGTCATCGCACGGGCATTGTCCGACGACGAGGCCGCCATCAGGTTGGCGGTTCGGATGACGACCGAGGTTGCGGCACGGTCTTCGCGACGCCGGGCCAGCGACGCCGCCACCGCTGCCAGCGCCGCAGTCGCCGCCGTTGACCGTTGCTCGGCGGCGGCGACCCGGGTGTGCCCCTGACGGGAAGCCTCTGCTGCCTGTTTCTCGGCCTCGACGAGCGGACCCAGGTCGACCGCGGCCGACACGTCGATGCCCTCCAGAGCCGGATCCGACAGCGCGGACGACACTGCGGCCGCGTCCTGGTCGAACTGCGCGATTTCGCGGGCGAGCTCGTCTCGGTCCGACTCGAGCTGAACTTCGGCCTGGGCCTGCGTCACGGTGGCGAATCCCTGCTGCTCGCACGCCTGCTCGACCCGGCGCAGCCAGTCGGCTCGCTGCTCGGCCGCGGCCTTGGCCCCCCGAGCCACCTCCGCCGCGGCACCCAGCCCGTCAGCGGACTCCCCCAGCGCCGTGATCCGCTCGGACACCGTCGCGAAGCCTCCCCGCGCCGAGTCGAGGCGCACGAGGGTGTCCTGGATGGTTCCCTGGATCGAGCTGACCGAGGCCGCCGCCGTGGCTGCTCGCGCGGCCAGGGCGGTCGACTCGACCGTCACCTGAGCCAGGCGTTCCTGGGCCTGTGTCAGGTCAGCGTCCAGGCGAGCGACGTCGCTGCGGGCCAGCTCGGCGTCCGCGACGTCCAGCTCGGCTGAGGTCAGCGCTGTCCTGGCGTCGGCCAGGCTCACACCCTCAGCGCGCGCCGATGCAGCCGACAGCTCGGCGTTCAGCTCGGCGACCGTCGCCGAGGCCCGCTCGACTGCGGTCATGGCCTGACGTCGAACGTCCTCGGCCTGGTCGACCTCCGTCGCGTCGACGTCATCGGCGGCACGCTGCGCCGGCTGCGGGTGGTCGACCGAGCCACAGACCGGACAGGGCTGCTCGGGTTCCAGCGCCGCTGCGAGCAGCCCAGCCATGCCGTCGATGTGCCGCTGCCGCAGCTCGTGCTCGTGCTGCTGCGCCAGGCGCGCCACTGCGCCTTCGCGCTCGGCATCTGCGCGGGCCGTCGCGATCTGGGCGGTCAGCTCTACGACGCGCTGGGCGGCGGCGAGCTGGTCACCCGCTCTCGTCAACCCGCTCTCAGCGGCCTGCGCCTTTGACACGCGCTCCAGCGCCGCGTCGCGCCGCACCTGCAACGCACTGATCTCACGCGGCAGCAGGACCTGCGCCTCCTCGGCTGCGGTCCGTAGCCTCAGGACTGCGGCGGCCTCACCCTCGGCGTCGAGCAGCCGGGATCTCAGGTTGGCCAGCGACTTCTCGACCTCGACCATCGGTGTCAGCTCGGCGGCCTTGCCGCGGCGCAGCCTTTCCCCCGCATCCCACTCCTCCAGACCAGCCTCGCGCAGCTCGTCCGGGAGCGTCTCCCGTGCCTGTGCAAGTCGATGCTCGAGTGAAGCGAGCCTCTGCTCGCTCGTCGACAGACCATCCAGGAGTGCTCGGACGCGCTCGGCCCGCTCCGCACGTTCCAGCCGCTCACGTCGGTCCGCCTGCTGCGGCAACGCGTCGTCGAGGGTCTGCCGGCGGCGGCTCAGCTGCTCCTTGCGGGCCCGGCGCTGCTCACGGTCCCGGGCCTGCACCAAGGTCGTGGCCGCCAGGTCGGCAGCATCGCGCGCCGACGAGGCAGCCACACGGAGCTGTCCGGTCTCGTCCGTGAGCAGCGCCGCTGCTGCGGAGCACGCTGCGAGGAGTGCCTCGTCGTCGTCGGCCCGTTCGCCGAGCTCGAGGACGACGGAGGGCTCCAGCCCGGCTGCCCCTCCGAATGCGGCCACGGCCTCGCGGACCCGAACCTCGGACTCTCGTCGGGACTCCTGGGCCTTGCGCCGCATGTCCTCCAAAGCGCGGACGACCCGGTCGTACACCTCCGTGCCGAAGAGTCGCTGCAGCACCTCGCGTCGAGCTTCCGCAGGCGCTCGCAGGACGGAGGCGAACTCACCCTGCGGCAGCACCACCGTCTGGACGAACTGCTCGCGGCTGAGTCCGACGGCGTCGAGGAGCTGGGAAGCCGTCTCCTCGATCCGGGTCGTGAGGGGCTCACCCGGATCGGCGTCGGGGCTGGTCAGTCGCCACAGCTTGGCCGTCGCGTTCTGCGTGGTGGCTCCTGAGCCGCGCTGCTTGGGTCGCTCGTACTTGGGGGTTCGCCGAACGCGGTAGAGCCCGGACGCCGTGCTGAAGTCCAGCTCGACGAAGGGCTCGACGCCCGGTTCGGCGAAGTCAGAGTGCATGCGGTCGTTGCTGGTCTCCTGCCCCGCCACCTGGCCGTAGAGCGCGAAGACGACGGCGTCGATGATGCTGGACTTCCCCGACCCGGTCGGTCCTTCGAGCAGGAACAGGCCGGACGACCCCAGCCGGTCGAAGTCGACCGTGTGCTCGCCGGAGAACGGCCCGACGGCTCGGAAGGTGAGGCGATGCAGTCGCATCAGCTGCTCCGTTGCGCGGTGTTGACCGACTCGTAAGCGCTTCGGAACACGTCGAGCTCTGCCGGCGTGGCATCGGCACCGGTGACGTAGCGCACGAAGGACTCGGCCACCTCGAGTGGATCAAGCGCCTCAGCGCCTTGGCCACCCCCGCTGGTGAGAAGCGGTCCCGACGCGGGGACGTGCCGTACGACCAGCGCATGGGGGAAACGCTCTCGAAGCCGGGGCACCATCTGCTCGGGACGACCTGGGTCGGTCACGGTGACCTGCGCCCAGCAGCTGGTGACCTCCTCATGCTGCTGCGGATCGAGCAGCTCGTCGATCGGACCGACGAGGACGGCCATGTCGCGCGGCTGGGTCAACGCAACCGTCGACACTGCAATCGGGCCTTCGGCCTCGACGTCGACCACGGTCACGGACTTGGTCTGGCGGGCTTCGGAGAACGAGTAGCGCAAAGGAGAGCCCGAGTAGCGCAGCACCGTGCCCGAAGCGGCTGCCGGATCAGGGAGGTACGACTGCTGGGCTCCGTGCAGGTGTCCGAGGGCGACATAGTCGACCCCCGCAAACAGATCGGCCGGGACACTGTCGGTCCCGCCCACCCGGATGTCACGCTCGCTGTCGCTGCGGATCGCTTGGGAGGCGGCCAGCTGCCCGCCCACGACGAATGCGTGTGCCATCACGACACTGCGTGGACCCGGCCCGACGGCCGATCGACGCGAACGGAGGTCAGCTCGGACCCGGCCCATCGCGACCGACAGCACCGCCTCGTGGCTGCGCTCCAACGGAACGTCGACGCCGCCGAGCGAGTGCCGTGCGGCGTCGGGGTCGAGGAACGGGACCGGGTAGACGAGGACGGTGCCTTCTGCGTCGGCCAGCTCGACCGGATGCCCGATGTCGGAGGTGCCTGTCCGTAGGTGCAGCGGGTTGGCAAACAGACGGGACCCGAACCCCAGCCGCACCGCAGAGTCATGGTTCCCCGAGATGACGACGACCGGGACCCGAGCTGTCAGCTGCCGAAGGGTCTCCGCCAGCAGGGTCACCGACTCGACCGGGGGCACCGCACGGTCGAATATGTCTCCGGAGACCAGCACGGCGTCGATCCCCTGAGTGTCGACGATCTCGACGATCTGGTTCATCGCTGCCTGCTGGGCGTCGAACAGACTCTCGTTGTGAAGGGTGCGCCCAAGGTGCCAGTCGGAGGTGTGGAGCAGCCGCATGCGGGTGACGCTACCGACTCGTGCCGCTGACGCGTCGGTTGAACCGCACCTGACGAGCTCCAGGACTACCCAGCTGCAGCACAGGTGGCGTGCGCAGTGTCAGTGTGTTCCGCTCAGGGCCGGACGTGGTAGTGAAGATGGACCGTACCGTCGGCGAACCGGTCCCGATCGACCAGGTCGAGCGCGAAACGGGCCCCCGTGGGCCAGCACGACGTCCCACCACCGACGACGATGGGAACCAAGAACACGTGGACGTCGTCGACGACCCCGGCCCTGAGCGCATTCGCGGCCAGCGTCGGCCCGCCGATCGACACGTCCAGCTCGAGCTCGGTGACCATCGCGCGCACGTCGTGCGGGTCGAACGCCCGCTCGAGCCGCGTCTTCGCCGTGGTGACCGACGCCAATGTCGTGGAGTAGACGACTTTGGCTGCCGACTGCCAGATGCCGGCGTACTCCTGCACGACGTCGCTCTGGTGCTCGATGCCCGGCATGTCCTGCCACCCAGCCATGACCTCGTAGAGCCTGCGGCCGTACAGATACGTGCCGACCGACCTTTCGACCTCGTTGAGGAATCGGTGGACCTCCTCGGCCGGCGCAGCCCAGTCGAAACGGCCGTGCTCGTCGGCGACATACCCGTCCAACGAGGCAATCACCGAGTACACCAGACGGGCCACAGCGCGAGCCTACAAAGCGCAACAGACAACCCGACATGCGACGGCCTGGACCAGGGCCCCAGGACCTCGCTCCGGCTGACTTCCGCCCGAGGAGAGGTGACGTTGGCCCCTGGGGGCCACGGATGACCTTCTCCTCTGTCGACGAAGTGAGGTCAGCGAGATACTGATTTTGGGACCGGTGAAGCGGTCCAGGCGCCGGCCCCGGAAGTCAGAGGGGAGGCGAGAACCATGACAACCACGCTCAATCGGCCAGAGACGACGGTCCGTGAGCCTCCCACCAGTTCCTTGACAGCGGAGCAGCTGAAGAACTGGTACGAGATTCCTCCGGTGTCGAAGCGGATGCCGGAGTTGCCGACCCAGGCGACGGAACCCAAGAAGAGGCTGTGGCCAAGGTATGTCGCAGTCGGCTTGGGCGCTGCCCTGATCGGCCTGACCGCCGGTTATGGGGTTGGGGCTCAGACAACGACCGTAACCCCCGCCAGCGTCCCGATCGTGACGAACGTCGACGCGGTCGGCCCAGCTGACAGCAACGGAATGCCGCTTGGCAAGCGGGTTCCACCGTTGGCAACCTCGGTGTGGGTGACCCCGCAGTCGACCGTCGGCCCGGTGGACACCAACGGCCAGCCGATCGGTCCACGGGTTGGTGGACCGAACTGGTACGTCCCGTACCTCAAGTGAGCACTCGGACGACCCTGAGTGAGCGGTCCAAGCGTGAGGAGGCTCTGGAGATTGCGACGATAGGACGTGGTCGGCCCACCGAGGGTCGGCCACGTCGCTGTGCGCGCCGTCGTGCGTTCGTCATGTCCTACCGATCGCCTCCACCATTACGGTGGCGGCATGGTTGAGGTTCGAATCCGGGTCCGATGGGCGGACATGGACGCCTATGGGCACGTCAACAACGCCGTCTACCTGAACTACTTCGAGGAGGCCCGCGACCAGCTCAGCGTGCAGCTGTTCGGTGCGTCGGCCTACGACATCGTGGTGGCGAGGGTCGCCATCGACTTCCGCGACGAGATCACCCAGGACGACGGTGAGGTCGTTGTGCGCAGCGAGCTGGTGGGATACGGGACCTCGAGCGTTCGCACCAGGGAGACGGTCCACAAGCCCGATGGGACGGTGGCCGCCGAAGGTGAGTGCGTCCTGGTCGCACGTGACCAGGAGACGAAGCGCTCGCGACCCCTGACCGAGGCCGAGCGGCGCTCGATGGACGAGGCCCTCACCTGACCGGCCAGAGCCTGCGGTTCAGCGTGCTTCCATGCTCACGTAGTCGCGGCTGGGCTCGCCCACGTAGACCTGACGAGGACGCCCGATCTTGGTCGACGGGTCTGCGATCATCTCGCGCCACTGCGCGATCCACCCGGGCAGCCGGCCCAGTGCGAACAACACCGTGAACATCTTGGTCGGGAACCCCATGGCCTGGTAGATCACCCCGGTGTAGAAGTCGACGTTCGGGTAGAGCTTGCGCTCCACGAAGTACTCGTCGTGGAGCGCAACGTCCTCCAGCCGCATGGCCACGTCGAGGAGTGCATCGGGACCGCCCATCGTGCGCAGGACGTCGTCGGCAGCCTTCTTCACCAACGAAGCACGCGGGTCGTAGTTCTTGTACACCCGATGACCGAACCCCATGAGCCGGACGCCGTCCTCCTTGGCCTTGACCCGGCGGACGAAGGCGTCCACGTCTCCGCCACCGTCGAGAATGCCCTGCAGCATCTCCAGGACCGCCTGGTTGGCACCCCCGTGCAAGGGGCCGAACAGGGCGTTGACCCCCGCAGAGACGGAAGCGAACAGGTTGGCGTGACTTGACCCCACCAGCCGCACGGTCGATGTGGAGCAGTTCTGCTCGTGGTCGGCGTGCAGGACGAAGAGCATGTCCAGGACGCGTGCCTTCACCGGGTCGACCTCATACGGCTCGGCGGGCAGACCGAAGGTCAGGCGCAGGAAGTTCTCGACGTAGCCCAAGGAGTTGTCGGGGTACAGGAAGGGCTGGCCGATGGACTTCTTGAACGCGTACGCAGCGATCGTCGGCATCTTGGCCATCAGACGCACGGTCGAGATCTCGACGTCCTCAGCCGAGAAGGGGTCCAGGCTGTCCTGGTAGAACGCGCTCAACGCGCTCACCGCGCTGGAGAGCACCGCCATCGGATGGGCATCGCGGGGAAAGCCGTCGAAGAACCAGCGCAGGTCCTCGTGGAGCAGCGTGTGCTTGCGGATCTGCTCGGCGAAGGAGTCGAGCTGCTCCTGGGTCGGCAGCTCACCGTAGATGAGCAGGTACGACGTCTCGAGGAACGACGACTGCCCGGCCAGCTGCTCGATTGGGTACCCGCGGTACCGCAAGATCCCTGCGTCGCCGTCGATGAACGTGATCCCAGACGTGCACGACGCCGTGTTCACGAACCCCGGGTCCAACGCCACTCGGCCGGTCTCCTTCAGGAGCGGCGAGATGTCCAGACCGGACGGGCCCTCGACCGCATTGACCGTGTCCAGGGGCAGATCACCGCCCGGGTGGCGAAGGTCGACGTCGGACATGGTGCCCTCCACGAGGTCAGCGGCCGGGGACGAGGGTGCAGCTTGCCCGAAGTCTCGCACGCACCCGCCGGGTCGGTATGGCCCTTGGTCCTGGGTCGAGCACCGGCGTCCGGTGACCGGCTCAGAAGATCCGCGAGCCCGGGCCCATCAGGTCGGCGAGCGTCGGAGTACTGGTGAGCGGACCCGCCACCACGGTGTTGCCATGAACCACCCAGCCGACTGCCGACGAGGTCGACGCGGCCTTGAGGACGTCAGACACCCAGGCATCGGCGGTGTCGGCATCGGTGAAGACCCGGACGGTGACAGTGCTCGAGCACGTGGCCACCTGGTCCACGACCGCGACACTGGGGCAGCTCCAGCCCTGTGACTGCAGGTGCTCGAGGACGACCGACGGAGACGAGACGGTCGCGGGCAGCACGGACACCTCACCGGACCCGCCCATGGCGTTCGCACCCATGACGACGACCCCCGCCACCGCAAGGGCGGCCAGGGCGGTCACCGCAACCTTCACACCCTTGCGCGAGGGCTGAGGTGAGTGGCCGTCTCCGGCCTCTTCGGGGGCGCCGGGCTGGTCGGCACCGTTGCGCACCCGCGTGGGGCCGCCCTCGGTCGGCGCTGACTCGTGGGCGGCGTCGCCGCCGGCATCAACGGCAGGCTCGACACCAGGGTCGAGGTCAGAACCCGGGTCGATGACGTCGACCGTGTCCTGACCGTCCGTTCCGTCCACAGGCACCTCCCGGATTGACCTGCGGGATAGATCGGCTGTCGACGGTCCCGACCGAAACGGGCGTCACCCGTTCGGAGCAGCCGCGAGCCGCGCCCGGCGCCGCGAGGAGGTCGCCCGCCACCACAGGAAGGTCACTACGCCGAGAACGACCTGGGGGACGAACGTCCCCGCGCGCCAGACCAGGCTGGCGGCCAGGGCCTGGTTGGCCGTTGCTCCGTAGCTGACGAGCAGTGACGTCAGCGCGGCATCGACGGTCCCGAGTCCTCCCGGAGTGATCGGGATGAACGTAGCCAGCCTCGCCATCGAGAACGCCGCGAGGCACTCCGACCACGTCACGTACGGCGGACCGGACTCCGACTGGATGCCGCGCAGAGCCACGAAGAGCACCAGCCAGGAAGTGAGCTGCATGGCCAAGTTGCTCACCGACAGCATGAGCCACCGGGTCTGCACGACGTCAGCGACGTTCTTTCGAAGGTCGAGCACCATCGCCGTGATGCCGACGTCCTTGGGACGATGAAGCACCCGCAGGCACCAGGACGCGCTGTGGTCCAGCACTCGGCCCAGGTGCCGGGCACCCGGCTCACTGCGGACGATGATCCGCAGGAGGACTCCGGCGACCACGACGACGACGAGACTCACGACGCCCGCGACGGCTGCGCTGCTGCTCATCTCACCGGTGACCAGCAACGTGAGTGCGCCGACCATCGGAAGCCCGACCGTGGCCAAGATGTTCCACAGCGAGTTGATCGCAATCGCGCTGGTCGTCGGTCCCGGTCCGAAGCCGTAGGAGCCGAGCATCCCGTACTGCACGGCCAACCCGAACGCCCCGCCCGCGGGGATCGTGTTGGAGATCATGAAGGACGTCTGGCGAACGACGAAAGCCGGACCGAAGCGGACTCCGGGCAACGCGATCATGAACGGCCACACGTAGACCACGACGTTCAGGACGACGGCGAGCCCGAGCAGGACCAGTGACCACGGGGGCATCCCCTGGACGTAGGTCCAGGCTTCGGCGTAGTTGCCGAACTTGGGGAACAGGAAGACGAATATCAAGACGAGCGTCACCAACGTCACCAGGCCGGAGACAACCTGCGTCATCCGGCTCGGCTTCTTCGTGGCCGGTGCCTGGGACGTCTCATCGGACATGGCCCGAAGCGTAGACGTCGCGACTGCGGGGCCTGCCACCATGGGACCGTGACCGCCACGCCAGGACGAGATCGCGCACTGGGTGCGCTCTACGGGCTGGCCATCGGCGACGCACTGGGCATGCCGACCCAGGACCTGCCACGCCGTCGTGCCCGGGAGATCCTCAGCGCGCTCAACTTCGTCGATGCCCCCGATGACCAGCTGATCAGCTCACACACCGCAGCCGGCACCGTCACCGACGACACCGAGCAGGCACTCGTGGTCGCTCGTCTGCTCGTCGAGGGCGGTGGCCACCTCGACGCGCACGCGCTGGCCAGCCGACTGCTCACGTGGGAGGCGAAGGTCGCAGCCAGAGGTTCGCTTGACCTGCTCGGCCCGTCCACACGGGCGGCGCTGGCCGCCATCGCCGCCGGTGCGGACCCGACGACGACTGGCCGCGCCGGCGCCACCAACGGCGCTGCGATGCGAATCACGCCCGTCGGGGTCGCGGTCGCACCAGAGCCCATCGAGGACCTCGTCGACGCGGTCGTCGCTGCCGACCGCCCCACCCACGACACCACGATCGCGCACAGCGGCGCGGCAGCAGTCGCCGCGATGGTCAGCTGCGGGGTCGCCGGCTCCGGGCTCGAGGACGCGTTCGCCGTCGCCCTGAGCGCATCTCGTCTGGCCGCAGCGAGAGGTCACTGGGTGGCCGGCCCCGATGTCGCCTCCCGCATCGAGTGGTCCATGGCCTTGGCCACCAGGACGCGAGACGAGCGGGGAAGCACCGCGGCCGTGGACCGGATCGAGTCGCTGGTCGGGACCAGCATGCTCACCCAGGAGTCGGTCCCCGCCGCCTTTGCGATAGTCGCGCTGTTCGCCGACGACCCGTGGCGCGCGACGGGCGAGGCGGCCTCCCTCGGCGGCGACAGTGACACGATCGCCGCCATGGTCGGGGCGATGCTCGGCGCCGTGCACGGTCTGCAGGCGTGGCCGGCGGATGCGGTGGAGAAGGTGCGCTCGGTCAACGCCCTCGACCTGGAGTCGCTGGCGGCCCAGCTGCTCGACCTCCGCGAACGCACTTGCTCACCTGAAGATCGACGCCGGTGAGCACTCCAAAACCCCGTCGGCTCGTCGTCGTGGCCAGCGCACTGATCGACGTCGTGCTGGACGTTCCGGCTCTGCCACCCGTTGGTGGCGACGTCCTGGCCACGCCGGTCGCACGGTCTCCCGGAGGCGCCTTCAACGTCGCGACCGCGGCGGCGCGCCTGGCTCTTCCCACGGTCTACGCCGGTCCGCATGGCACCGGTGACAACGGGGACCTGCTGCGAGTGGCGCTCGAGGCAGAGGGGATCCCCTTCGCCTACCCGGCTGACGACGCTCAGGACACGGGCTACTGCATCGCCTTGGTCGACCGCTCCGGCGAGCGCACGTTCGTGACAGTCGGCGGTGCCGACACGGCCATGTCGGCGGAGTCGCTCGCAGCGATCAGCCTGGACACCACCGACGCCGTGTACGTCTCCGGCTACGACCTGGCATACCCGCTCAGCGGCCCCGTGGTGTCCGCGTTCGCGTCGTCCCTGCCTCGTGGTCCGCTGCTGGTCCTCGACCCGGGGCCGATGCTGACCGACGTGGCCGACGACGTCTGGGTGACCGTCTGCCGCCGTGTGGACGTGCTGTCGTGGAACACCCGAGAGACGCAAGCGCTGCCGAGGTTGCGTGAGCTGCTCCGCCCCGAGGCGGTCGTCGTTCGGCGTGACGGTCCGCGGGGAGCCGTTCTCGAGCTGCCTGGACATGCCGCCCAACACCTCCCGGGACACCCCGTGACCGATCCAGTCGACACAAACGGCGCGGGCGACGTTCATGTCGGTGCGATGCTCTCGGCGCTCGCGGGCGGCCTCGAATGGTCCGACGCCGTCGACCGGGCCAACCTCGCCGCGGCCTACGCGACGACTCGCCGCGGCGGGGCGTCTGGCCCGACTCTCGCCCAGCTGAGAGCCTTCCGGCTGCGCTCTGACCCGGCCCGCCCGGTCTGACACGATGACCGCCATGACGAGCGACCCCTACGCGCTCGCCGACCAGGCGGCAGCAACCTTGGCTCAGGTGACGGGCATCTCCCGCCATGACGCCTTCGTGGTCCTCGGCTCGGGATGGTCGGGCGCGGCCGACTCTCTGGGCGAGCTCACCGCCGACGTCGCGGTGACGCAGCTTCCCGGGTTCGTCGCCCCCGTCGCCGACGGTCATCTGGGACGCGTCCGCTCCTACGACCTGGGCGGGACCCCGGTCCTCGCCTTTCTGGGTCGCACCCACCTGTACGAGGGCCACGGCCCGGGGCCCGTGGCGCACGCAGTGCGCACGGCCGCCGCCACTGGATGCAGGGTCGGCGTGCTGACCAACGCCAACGGTTCGCTGCACCCGCAGTGGGACACCGGGACCGGCGTCTTGATCAGCGACCACCTCAACCTCTCCGGGTCGACTCCCCTCACCGGCGCGCGGTTCGTCGACGTGACGGCCACGTGGAGCTCGCGGCTGCGTGAGTGGGCTCGTGCCGTCGACCCGGGCCTGGTCGACGGCGTCTACGCCATGATGCCGGGGCCGCAGTACCAGACGCTGGCCGAGACCGGCATGCTTCGCACCCTCGGGGCCGACGTCGTGGGCATGTCGAC
>JBAPUB010000215.1:0-2448 GCA_049282455.1 Actinomycetes bacterium | reverse complement strand
CCCCCCAGTAGTGCCTGCCCTACGTGCTGACGAGCACCTGGGGCGTCTCCGGAAGGACGACCGCCCCCCGGCAACGGCCACCCCCTCCCTCCGAGCGCCCTTCGCTCGACCCCGCTTCAGTACATAGGCCATAACTGGGCGCTAGACGCACCCGTGAGGCAGAACCCTTGCCACGCAAGGGATCTGAGCGGCGGCTCAGAACTCACGTTCGACCATCCACCCTCGCTGTCACACCCGCTGCGTAGGGTCAGGTCAACGTCCGAAGCGGCGGGGTCCTGCCGGGATGGCAGCGCCAGAGCTTGGTGAGTGCGGTTCCAACTGCGGGGCAAGGCCCCGACCCCGAACTGAGAGCGTGACCACCCCCGACGGAGGGGTGTGCGACCCGTTGATGGCCGTCGACTGATGGCAGCCCACGAGGTGGGCGGAGACGAGGCCCAGGTGTGGCCGCTCCGGTTCCTGAACCAGTGCTCCTGACCATCCGCGCTCCGCGTCCGGCGCTCCCGTAGAAATGCGAGAACGCCAGCGGTAGCAGCCGCTGACGTCCTCTGGGAGGACCAGTGACGACACCACCAATCCGCCGTGAAAACCAAGCTACCGCCGGAGTCTGACCCGCACGTGGTCCCTGGCGGACAGCCCCTCCCGTCAGTGAGGGGGCCGCAGCGTTGGGACGTGGAGCTGCAGGGCGCACGGGTCCAAGTGCGTCGTGTCGACGTCACGGCGGAAGGTCGGCGTGAGCGGGTGGAGCAGCTGCAGGCCGAGGCCGCCGAGGCGCTCGCCTTGGTGCTCGACGGCGATGGCGTCGACGAGTCAGCGATGGCGCTGCTCCATGAGCAGCTGCTGGTCACGGTCGCCCAGGTCAACGAGGCGGCGAAGCGGGACCGGGTCGAAGGCTGGTCGCCCAAGTCGAGGCGCAACATGCTCCGCACCATCGCCGGGCTGAACATGCCCGGCCGGTGGGGGATGCTCACGTTCTCGCTGCCTGGTCACTGGCTCGAGGTGTGCGCTACACCGGAAGCCCTGAAGGCGGCACGCAAGGCGTTCCGCCGCCGCTGGGAGCGGGAGTACGGCACGTGGTCGGCCCTGTGGAAACTGGAGTTCCAGCGGCGGGGTGCACCGCACTTCCACCAGGGCGTGCAGCTGCCCGACGGCGTGCGCCTGGTCGACCTGCAGCGCTGGTGCGCCAAGAACTGGCACGAGGTGCTGTGCCACCCGTCGACCAATCGGTACGGCGGGACCTGCCCGGGAGCCAGCTGCGAGCACGCTGCACACGTCAGCTACGGCACCGAGCTCGACGCCGAGTACGGCAACCGGCTCCGCACCGCTGGGTCGGCGTTCGCTTCCTACTTCGCCAAGCACGGTGTGTGGGCGTCGAAGGAGTACCAACACCAGCGACCGGGGTGGCGCATGCGGGCCGGGGCCGGTCTGCTCGACCTGATGGCGGGACCCGGAGCCGGTGACGGTCTGCGCGCTGCGGCCGACACCTGGGACCACCCCGGCCGTTGGTGGGGCGTCGAGAACGTCGAGGCCGCACCCTGCGCCGAGGGCGAGTTCAGCCCCGAGCACGTCCAGGCGGCGAAGCTCGTCGCCCGCAAGGTCGTCGCTCGTCGGAAGTGGCGCTACGTGGAGGACCCCGATCACGGCGTCGTGTTCGTGCGGTCGTCGCTGCGGTCGCTTCACGAGGACGCGGGGTTCTGGCTCCTGGCCGGGCAGCCGTCAGAGTTCGGTCCCTGGTTCTTGGACCAGGTGCGGAAGGTCGCTGCGATGCCGCCAGGTGTCGAGCGGGCCCGTTACCTGGCGACGATCGAAGAACCCGGCGCACGAGAGCGCCCCCGAGCGGCCCGACTGCAGGGGTGGTCCGGACCGCCCGGCGCGCCAGCGCCGAGCGGACCGGGCCGCTCTGCGGGCGGTCGCCTGGAGGCCGCCACGTGAGCAGGTCCTTCCCGATCACCCCCGGTAGCTGGCTCGAGCGTCACGAGGAGACGTTGCTTGGCCAGATGACTGACGCCCTCGATCCGTGTCCGGTCTGCGGCAACGAGGACCAGTACGTCACGTGGTGGACCCCCGAGCGCACCGTCTGGCGCATCGCCTGCGCCGGGTGCGGCGAGCCGATGTGGTCGTCCCCGATGATGCGCCGGCCAGCCTGACCTGTCGGTGGCCGGCTAGTCGTTGGCACCGCCGAAGCGCTCGTGTGCTGCTTGCCTTGTCACGCCGAAGATCTCGCCAATCCACGCCCAGGTCATGCCGTCATTGCGTCCACGCTTCACGGCGTCACGCTCTGCCGTGTCCAGCAGTGTCCGTAGGCGGTGGATGGCGTAGAGCTGGTCCTCGATCGAGATGGTTTCGTCACCGACAGCACGCTTGAGCGCTGCCTGTGTGAGCTGGTCGTTGCTGAGTGTCGCTGGGTTCATGCTGTCAAGGATAGCTTGACGCTAGCGGTCGTGTCAAGGA
>JBAPUB010000214.1:0-12665 GCA_049282455.1 Actinomycetes bacterium | reverse complement strand
CACGGCCCCGACCGGCTGCGTCGCCGGGTCAGGTCCGGACTGCGGCCACAGCCGTGAAGGGCACAGTCACAACGGGGTCGGACGCCGTCGGCGCGCGGTCAGCGGGGTGGGTCACCAGGTCGACAGCGTCGCCCCCCACGCGGGTCAGGGTTCCGACGACGCGGACACCGTCGATCCGTTGGACCGTGCACGTTGCTCCCGTTGCGGCGACCGACCGCAGGGCGGATCCCAAGCTTCTGCCGCGAAGCGCTGGCGACGTCTCGGGCACGGCCAGTCGTGACAGACCCGACACCGACACCACCGCGTGCTCGGCGACCACGACGTCTCCGTCGCCACGTTCGGGCCGGATGGCCAGCCATCCGTCGCCCCTGGCGCTCAGCCGACCGGTGACCGGCGGCTCGTCCGCCGCACCGAGGAGCCCGACGCTCACCACGGACTCCGGCTGCGTCACGGCCCGGTCGACCCACGCCGCACCGGCGGCCTGGGCAGCGGCCAGCTCCAGTGCCATCACGTCGATGTCGACGCGCTCGACCCCCGCGGCCCGGTCCGCCAGGTCGTCGTCGACCCACCCCCGAAGCGGGTCGATCGGGTCGGGCCGCTCGCTCATGGGCGGCGACGGTAGCCCACCAGACCCTGGCAGGCCCGTCGTTCCCGGTTGTCCACAGCGCGCCCCGAGGACTTGATCGACCACACTGCGACATGCAGACTGACGCAAACACAAGCAAACGAACGGTTCTCACCGATTCGGCCGTCGGCTCACCGCGAGGAGTCCAGATGTCCGCCGCACCCGTCACCTCACAGACCGAAGGCCGCCCCGCACGCAAGCCGGCCGATCCACCGCCCTCCGTCCCCGACCGGCCGCGGCGACTGCGCGTCGTCCCGGCGCCGTCGTGGGAACCACCGGGACGCGACCCACGTCCAGGCCCCCCGCCACCGCCCGCTGCGACGGGTGTCCAGGGCACCCTGGCGCTGGCCTTCGTCCTGCCCAGCGGCCTGGACGCCGAACCGAGCGTTCCCGACCTGTTCCTCGTCCCGGCTCCCAGGCGCCCATGGCAGTGCGAGGACGACGACGAGGCCCCCGAGCTCACCGCCCGGCACGAGCTGCCCGACCCGCGCCCCTGGAGCGCTCGGCTGGTCCAGGCGGTCGTCGAGGTCCTCGCCGGCGGCCGTCCGATGACCCAGCTGCTGCGCTGGGTGACCCCGGAGGTGTACGCCCAGCTCGCCGACCGACCGCCGGTCGACTACTCCCGAGGGCCGGGGAGCCCGGCCGGCGCAGCACGGTCGCTGCCTGCTCGGGTCGAGCCAGGGCGTCGCGAGTCGGTGCGCTCGGTGCACGTGTGCGAGCCGGCCGACGGGGTTGCCGAGATCGCGATCGTGGTGGCTGGGCGAGCTCGTCCACGCGCGGTCGCCCTGCGCCTCGAGGGGCTCAACGGGCGCTGGGTGTGCACCGCGCTGACCCTCGGATGAGCAAGCCCCCCAGGACGGGGACAGGGCAGGCACCTTTCGGCGCCTGCCCTGTCACGGGAAGGAAAGCGAACTGGCTCAGCTGAGCGGACAGCCCAGGTTGTTGGCGTTGTCCAAGGTCGTTGCCAGGTCAAGGATGGTGGCACGGTCCTTGCTGTTGATCGCGTCGGTCACGAGCTGCTGCAGCGGCGCGAGCCCGTTGTAGCCGGTCGTCCAACGACGGTAGGGGTAGGCAATCTCGGTGTCAGCGTTGAGATACGCAGCTGTGGCTGCGCGCACCAGGATCTTCGTGGCACCGGCGAGGTCTGTGCCACCGCCCCCCTGGAGCGCCTGCAGCATCGTCATGCTGTTGAAGCTGCTGAGCTCGGTCGGGAACGTGTAGGGCGTGAACGTGTAGGGCTGCGGAGGATTGCGCTTGGCGAACAGGTTCGACAACGTCGTCGAGGTCGTGTAGTTGCTCTGCACGTAGGTCGGGTTCCACGGCGTGTGGTTCTTCCAGAAGCCCGGGGTGCACCCCTGGGTGTTGCCGACCTCTACCGCCGAGGCCGGTGCCACGACGAATGCGCCGGCGGCGACCACGGCGATGGCCGCTGCGGCCAAGTACCTCTTCAGACCCATGACGACGACTCCCCTCGCGTCCGAGCGCCCGCCGATCGGGTGCTCTACGCCAGGATCGTCGCACAGAGTGACAACGTTGCGCCGCCAAATGGGTGAATGACGGCCCATCTGGTCACACAGGGTGATCGGATCAAGCCAAGGAGTCAGGTACGGGTTGTCCGCGGGTCACCGTGGCAGCGCTTGTACTTCTTGCCCGACCCGCACGGGCATGCCGCGTTGCGCGCCGTGCCCGCGTACTGCAGGGCGCCGTCCGGTGCGGACGAGCCGTCCCCGCCCGCCCGCTGGTGGGCGATCCCGCCCTCACCATCGATCGTCGGTGCGCTGTACTCCAGGGCGGTCGGCTCGGCGTGGTCCACCAGGCCCTTGGCCTTGATCGTTGGCCCGACCCCGGGCGCCACGGCGAAGGGCATGTCCTCGGTGGGGGCCACCGCCGCGGGCGACTCCTCGACCTCGACCTCGAGGTTGAAGATGTACCCGACCGACTCCTCCTTGATGCCGTCCATCATGGCGGCGAACAGGTCGAACCCCTCGCGCTGGTACTCAACGAGCGGGTCGCGTTGGGCCATGGCTCTCAGGCCAATGCCCTCGCGCAGGTAGTCCATCTCGTACAGGTGCTCGCGCCACTTGCGGTCCAGCACGCTGAGCATGACGCGGCGCTCGAGCTCGCGCATGCCTTCCTCACCCAGCTCGAGCTCGCGCCGTTCGAGGGCACCCAGTGCATCGTCGATGAGCTCGCCGATGAGGAAGTCGGTCGACAGACCGTTGCGTCCGCCGCCGGACGCATGCTCGACGTCGTCGATGGTCACCGACACCGGGTACAGCGTTCCGAGCGCGGTCCAGAGCTGGTCGAGGTCCCACTCCTCGGGGTAGCCCTCGGACGTCGCGGCGCGCACGTACGCCGACACGGTGTCGTCGACCATGTGCTGGACCTGGTCGTGGACGTCCTCGCCCTCGAGCACGCGCTTGCGCTCGGCGTAGATCACCTGCCGCTGCCGGTTGAGGACGTCGTCGTACTTCAGGACGTTCTTGCGCGTCTCGAAGTTCTGTCCCTCGACCTGCGCCTGCGCACTCTTGATGGCGTTGGTCACCATCTTGGCTTCGATGGGGACCTCGTCGGGGATGTTGAACCGCGTCATGAACGCGTCGACGACGTTGCCCTTGAACAGGCGCATGAGCTCGTCCTCGAGCGACAGGTAGAACCGTGACTCACCGGGGTCACCCTGGCGCCCGGACCGACCGCGCAGCTGGTTGTCGATGCGCCGGGACTCGTGTCGTTCGGTGCCCAGCACGTACAGGCCGCCGAGTCCGACGACCTCGTCGTGCTCGGCCGCGACCGACTTGACGGCCTTCTCCAGCGCGTCGGGCCACGCGGCCTCGTACTCGTCGGGGTCGTCGACAGGTGACAGCCCCCGCTGGGCGAGCTCGGCGCTGGCCATGAACTCGGGGTTGCCGCCCAGCATGATGTCGGTGCCCCGACCGGCCATGTTGGTGGCGACGGTGACAGCGCCCTTGCGGCCGGCCTGGGCGACGATCGCAGCCTCGCGCTCGTGCTGCTTGGCGTTGAGGACCTCGTGAGGAACGCCGCGCTTGCGCAGCAGCGACGACAGCAGCTCGGACTTCTCGACGCTGACGGTCCCGACGAGCACCGGCTGACCGTGCTCGTGCCGCTCGGCCAGGTCGTCGACCACGGCGTTGAACTTCGCCGCCTCGTTGCGGTAGACGAGGTCCGGCTGGTCGATGCGGATCATGTCGCGGTTCGTGGGGATCGGGACGACCCCCAGCTTGTAGATCTGGTGGAACTCGGCGGCCTCCGTCATGGCGGTACCGGTCATTCCGCCGAGCTTGTCGTACATGCGGAAGTAGTTCTGCAAGGTGATGGTCGCCAGGGTCTGGTTCTCGGCCTTGACCTCGACGCCTTCCTTGGCCTCGATCGCCTGGTGCAGACCCTCGTTGTAGCGACGCCCGGCGAGAAGGCGTCCGGTGTGCTCGTCGACGATGAACACCTCACCGTTCATCACGACGTAGTCCTTGTCGCGCTTGAACAGCTCCTTGGCCTTCAACGCGTTGTTCAAGTAGCCGATGAGCGGTGTGTTGACGGACTCGTAGAGGTTGTCGATGCCCAGCCAGTCCTCGACTCGTTCCACACCGGCCTCGAGGATCCCGATGGTGCGCTTCTTCTCGTCGACCTCGTAGTCGTCTTCCGCGCGCAGCCGAGGGACGAGGCGGGCGAAGTCGTCGTACCACTTGGCGCTCTGCTCGGCGGGACCACTGATGATCAGGGGCGTGCGGGCCTCGTCTACCAGGATGGAGTCGACCTCGTCGACGACGGCGTAGAAGTGACCGCGCTGCACCATGTCGTCGACGGTCCACGCCATGTTGTCGCGCAGGTAGTCGAACCCGAACTCGTTGTTGGTGCCGTAGGTGATGTCGCACGCGTACTGCTCGCGGCGCTCGGCCGGCCGCATCGAGTTGAGGATGACGCCTGTCTCGAGGCCCAGGAAGCGGTGCACCCGCCCCATCCACTCCGAGTCGCGCTCGGCGAGGTAGTCGTTGACGGTGACGATGTGCACGCCCTCGCCCGCCAGGGCGTTGAGGTACGCCGGGAGCGTCGAGACCAGGGTCTTGCCCTCACCGGTCTTCATCTCGGCGATGTTGCCCATGTGCAGCGCCGCCCCGCCCATGATCTGGACGTCGTAGTGCCTCTGGCCGAGTGTGCGCCGCGCCGACTCGCGCACCGCTGCGAACGCCTCGGGCAGCAGATCGTCGAGGGTCTGGCCGTCGGCGAGCCGGGCCCGGAAGGTGTCGGTCTCGGCCCGAAGCTCGGCGTCGGACAGCCGGACGAAGTCGTCCTCGATCGAGTTCACCTGGCCCACGACCCGGGTGAGCTGCTTGAGGATCTTGCCCTCGCCGGCACGCATCAGCTTGTCGAGGATTGCAGGCACGCTTCGTCTCCGTCGGGTGCGCAGGCGGCGACGCCCGGTACTCGAACCGGGCCCCTGGCCGCGACGGCGTCCAATGCCGTGTCCGGTCATCGTAATCAATTGGTGACCTGGGCCACTCCACCGGCAGGATGAGGGCCCATGACGGCCACGCCAGCGAGCACCGAGCTGTCCGACGAGCGGCTGCTGCTGCGCCCGCCGACGCTCGATGACGTCGACGCGATCACCCAGGCGTGCCAGGACCCGGAGATCCCGCGCTGGATCGCGGCCATCCCCGCGCCGTACACCCTCGACGACGCCCGTTGGTTCGTCACCTCGCTGGCCCAACCTGGCTGGGAGTCAGGGGAGGACCGGGTCTGGGCGATCACCGACCGCGAGACCGACTCCTTCCTCGGAACCATCGGCCTGCACCCGCGCCTGGCGGGGGTCGGGGAGGTCGGGTTCTGGCTGGCCAAGCAGGCTCGAGGCCGTGGCATCATGACCGACGCCGTCGAGCTGGTGTGCGCCTTCGGCTTCGGCGTCCAGGGGCTGCAGCGGATCGAGTGGCAGGCGATCGTGGGCAACGACGCCAGCCGGGCCGTGGCCGAGCGCGCCGGCTTCACGATCGAGGCCACCCTGCGCCAACGGCTACAGCGGCACGATCCCGAACATCCCGACCGCGTCGTGGCCATCGACGCCTGGATCGGAGCCCGATGGCCGACCTGACCACCCCCACGACGCTGCGGGACGGCGACCTGCTGCTGCGGCCCTGGGCGGCCGACGACGCCGGCGCGGTTTTCGAGGCGTGCCAGGACCCCGAGATCCAACGCTGGACCCTCGTTCCTGTCCCCTACACCGTCGACGACGCACGGGGCTATGTGAGCGGTCGCGACGAGCTGTGGGAACAAGGTCGCCCGTCGTTCGCCGCCGTCGACGCCGAGACCGGACAGCTGCTCGGATCGTTCGCAGTGGTCGGAGCCGACGACGAGGCTGGTCCCGAGATCGGGTACTGGGTCGTTCCCTCGGCTCGGGGCCGCGGGGTCGCGACCAGGGCGTGCAAGGCACTGTGCCGTTGGCTGTTCGACCAGGGCGTGCCGCGGATCGCGTGGCGGGCCGAGGTCGGAAACGTGGCGAGTCGACGCGTGGCCGAGGCCGTGGGCTTCGTCGTCGAGGGGACCCTTCGGCAGGGGCTGGTGCAGCGAGGCACCCGGGTCGACGGCTGGCTCGGGTCGCTGCTGCCGGCCGACCTCGCCCGGGCCGAGGCGGGGGCGCCCCGGGAGCGCACCGTGCTGCCGGGCTGGCCGGCCGAGCATGTCGAGCTGCGCACCGACCGGCTGCTGATCCGCGCGTACCGCGACTCCGACGCGCCGGCCCTGCTCGCGTACAGCAACGACCCTGTGGTCCGGTCGTGGGACCCCGAGGGCCTGGTCGACCTGGACGACGCCCGAGCCCGCATCACGTACTGGTCGAAGTGGTCGAGCGGCAAAGGTGCCGTGTGGGCGATCGCCGACCCGACTGACGACCGGACTGTCGGCGGGGTCATGCTCCACTCGATCGACCCCCACAACGCGGCCGCCGAGGTCGGCTACGGCCTGTCACCGAGCGCTCGGGGTCGCGGCCTGGCCACCGAGGCCGTGAACGCCGTCAGCGACTGGGCGTTCACCACGCTTTCACTGCAGCGGATCCGACTGCTGCACGTCGTGGAGAACGTGGCGTCGTGCCACGTCGCTCAGCGGTGCAGGTTCGTCCTCGAGGGAACCACCCGGTCGTCGTACCGGCTCGGCGACGGCGAGCTGCACGACGAGCACGTGCACGCCCGCCTCGCCACCGACTGACTGCGGCTCACAGCCTGTGAGCGAGGTCTCCGTTGGGGACAACCTCCACGCCTTCCAGCTCGAGCCAGGTCGCCATCGACTCCAGCTCGGCCCTCAACCGCTCGGCCGTCTCGGGCGGAGCTCCCGGTTCGGCGAAGGCACCCTGCACCCGAAGCACACCGGCCGCCCGGTCGGCCTTGAGGTCGACTCGGGCCACGAGCGCCTCATCGAGCAGGAAGGGCAGCACGTAGTAGCCGTGCACGCGAGATGCCGCCGGCACGTAGATCTCGATGCGGTACCTGAACCCGAACAGACGCTGCGTACGGTCGCGCTCCCACACCAGGGGGTCGAACGGCACCAGCAGGGCGCTGGCGCGAACCCCGCGCGGCACCCTGGCCTTCGGGTGCAGGTACGCGGGCACCCGCCACCCCTCGACCTCCACCGGCAGCAGCTCGCCCGACTCGACCAGCTCGGCGATCGCCTCCTTGGCGGCGTCGGCCGGCAGCCGGTAGTAGTCGCGAAGGTCCCTCGCGGCTGCGACGCCCAAGGACCGGGACGCCCGCCGAACCAGCTCGCGCTGGGCATCCGCTCGGGTCGGGGTCGCCGTGTCGAGCACCGACTGAGGCAGCACCCGCTCAGGCAGGTCGTAGGCGCGCTCGAACCCGCGACGCGTCGCCGTGGTCACCTGGCCCGACCAGAACAGGAACTCCAGGGCGCGTTTGACGTCCGACCAGTCCCACCACGGTCCGGTCCGCTTGGGCAGGTGCGCGTCGTGGCGTGCGGCGAGCTCCGAGGCAGTCAACGGACCCTCGGCTGCCACGTCCGACAACAGGTCACTGAGCAGGGTCGGACGCTCCTGGGCCACCCGTCGCATGCCGCCCCACGCGTGGTCCATGGCGTCGTCCATCCGCCAGCGGAAGTACGGCTGGACCGACACGGGAAGCAGGCTCGCCTCGTGGCCCCAGTACTCGAACAGCGCACGCGGACGCCGGTACGCGGCACGCTCCAGCAGCTCTCGTGGGTACGGACCGATCCGGCTGAACACCGGAAGGTAGTGCGCGCGGACCAGCACGTTGACCGAGTCGATCTGCAGCAGACCGGTATGGGCGACCACGCGGTTCAGTGCGCGCAGGTCGTGCGGCGTCTCTCGCTCGTTGAGCCGCGCGTCACCGAAGCCCTGGGCCGACAGTGCCACCCGCCTGGCCTGGGCCAGGCTCAGTCGTTCGCGGGGCACGCGGTCAGGTGATCTCGAGAAGCTTCTCGCGGACGGCGTAGACCACGGCCTCCATGCGCGAGTGGAGCTGCAGCTTCTCGAGAATGTTGCGGATGTGGTTCTTCACCGTGTTCTCGGAGATGAACAGCTCTTTGGCGATGTCGCGGTTGTTCATCCCGCGGGCGACCAGCTTGAGCACCTGAAGCTCACGGTCGGTGAGTCGCGGCGCGGCCAGCGAGCGCGGTTGGTCGACCGGCTCGCGCATCATCGAGGCGAACTCGGTCAGCAGCTTTCCGGCCATCGCCGGGCTGATGAGCGACTGACCGGTGTAGACCGCGCGGATCGCTGCCGCAACCTCGTCGATCGGGATCTCCTTGAGAAGGTAACCCGAAGCACCGGCTTTGATCGCCTCGTACAGGTCGGCCTCTTCGTCGCTCATCGTGAGCATGATGATGCGTGCGCTCGGGACCAGGTCCTTGATCGCCGTGCACGCCTCGATGCCGGAGCCTCGCGGCATGCGTACGTCCATCAGGACGATGTCAGGCAGGAGGTCGGCGGCAGCCGCGACGGCCTCTTCTCCGTCGCTCGCCTCCCCGACGACGTCGATGTCGGCCTCTTGGACCAGCACGATCTCAAGGCCCCGACGGAACAGGGCATGGTCATCGACGACGAGCACACGAATCGGCTCGCTGGACGGCGGCTGCGGATCCTCTGAGACCTCGGTCACGCAGTCATGGTGCCACGCCCCGGCCCAAAAGGGTCACTGCTCTGACCCGTTTGCACCACCCGATCGGCTCAACCGGGCTCGACCTCGAGGTGGATCACGCCGTAGTCATAGCCCGTCCGGCGGTACACGACGCTCGGTCGGCCACTGGCCCGGTCGACGAACAGGTAGAAGTCGTGACCGACGAGCTCCATCTCGTACAGGGCTTGGTCCAAGGTCATCGGCACGGCCGCATGGACCTTCTCGCGCACGACCAGCGGCCCCTCGCCATGGACCTCCAGTCCGGCGACGCTGCTGGTGGTCACGGTCTCGGTGAGGAGGGCCTCGTCGGGCAGCGCGGACCCGTTCACCGGACCGCCGACCTCCCTGGCCACGGCCGGGCGCACGTGCCGACGTCCGTGGTCGGCCCGCTTGTCGGCCGCTCGGCGCAGCCGCTCCTCCAGCCTCGAGTAGGCCTGGTCGAGTGCTGCGTACTTGTCGACCCCCGCCGCCTCGCCACGGATGATGGGTCCCTTGCCGTGACAGGTGATCTCGACGCGGACCGCCTGGTCGGCCAGCCGGGGGTTCTGCTCGGTCGACACCTCGATGTCGACCCGGTGGCATTTCCCGTCGTAACGTTCCACCTTGGCGAGCTTCACCGCTGCATGCTCACGGAAGCGATCCGAGACGTCGGTATGACGCCCCCTCACGACGATGTCCACGGCTGGTCCTTCCCACTGTGCGTCCGACGTGCAAGCGGCACCCGCCCGGCCGACCTGGTCTTCGACCCCACATTCGCCTGCTGAGGGTCTCGCAGCCCCATGGCCACTACTCCCCTTCTCCTGGTTCGCACACCATCTGGGTGTCCGGCAGGGCAGGACTCACTCCTAAGCCGCACCGTGATCGGACGACGAAGAGTCGCCTTACGTGGGCCGTTTCGCCTGCGGCTGGCATCGGCTTGTCACGACGTCGCGAGCCACACCGAGATGTGTCGTCGACGTGGATGACGCAACCACGGACCCGGGCGGGTGCCATACCCCCACGCTATCTGAGGTCCCGCGGCGTCTGCACCGCAGATCGGGTGGCTGGCGGGTAGTCACGCGACGGGACGCAACGGGACGGCGGCCACGACGACGGCGCCTCGGACCACGATTCCCGCTGTCCGCAGCTGCTGTGCCGCGGCCCGAAGACTCGCCCCGGTCGTGACGATGTCGTCGACCACCACCGCCTCGACGCCGCGCCACCGGTCGGCCGACCTCCGGGGGGCGAAGGCGCCCGACCGGTTGGCGTGCCGCTGCCGAACGTCGAGCCCCACCTGGTCGACGACGAAACGGCGGGCCGTCAGGAGCGAGACGGCGCGGGTGTCCACCCCGTTGGAGCGCAACCGACGAGCCGCCCGGCGGGCCAGGCGTAGCGCGTGGTCGTGACCCCGGGTGCGAACGGCTGCCCTCGTCGAGGGAACAGGCACCAGCAGCAGCGGGCCACCCGACCCCGCCACCAGCGGTCCCGACGACGAGGGCGCGGTGGGGAGGTCGGCGAACGCCGACGCCAGTGCATCGCCGAGGGGTCGCACCAGCCCCAGCCGCCCGTCGTCCTTGTGGGCCAGCAGCGCGGCACGCACCACCCCTTCGTACCGTGCACGGGCGACGACGGGCACGCCCACGTCGACATCCGGCCCCGGCACCGAAGGACCGGCCAACGACTGTGCGCAGGGTCGACACCAGCTCTGCCCCGCTGCCCCGCACCCCACGCACTGGCCGCCGAGCACCAGGTCGGACAACCCCCACCACGCACGCAACGGCCAGCCTTCGTCGCCAGCACGTGGGAGGTCGGAGCCGAACCAGGACACCGGTGCAGTGTGGAGACCAGACCGTCCGTCGGCGGCGACGACCGTCTCGGGTGTGGGGCTCGGATCAGCCCGAGTAGCTGGGGTCGAACCCCCGCGAGAGCTCGCGCCAGCTCAGTCCGGTGTCCTCCCAGAGCCGACCGTCTGTCGTCCCGACCAGCAGCGGCCGGTCGGGGGCCGCGGCCACGGTCTTCAGCCCCCGCAGCGAACCACCGGTCGGGGCGACCAGGCCGTCGATGCCCACCGTCCAGGGCTGCACCGCAGCACCGTGCTGTCGGGCGAGAACCACGATCCGGTCGGCGGAGGACCAGGCCGCGGAGCGCACGTCGGTGAGGGTGCGCTCCAGGGGCCGCAGGCCGTTGAGCAGCAGCCGGCTCCCCGAGCGCTCCAACCGCGCGAGCAACAGCTGGCCGGACCCGTCGGCGCGCTGCACGATGACGGCCGCCCGGGCCCCGTCACGGGAGATGACGAGCTCAGAGACCCTACGCCTGGCCAGCCCAGGAGCATCGACCCGTTGCGTCGCCCCTTGGGCGTCGGCGACCCGCACGACGCTGCCCCGCTCGGTTCGATCGACGAACCACAGCAGACCACCTCCGTCGAACGACGGCGGGGCGAGATCGGCCCCGGTGAAGACCCGTCCGACCCGCTGCGGCGCGGCCTGGTCCTGGACGAGAAGCTGGCGACCGTCGGCCGTAACGGCGGCGATCCGGTCGCCGACCCAGCTCGAGGCCGGAGTGCGCAACGCGTAGGTTCCGTCGCCGAACGGACCGAGGACGGGCACGAAGGAGTCCCCGTTGAGCTCGACGACCCGGCCACCGGACACGGCCAGGCCGGAGACGGTGCTCGAGGCGGCGTTGGGGTCGAAACCACTCCAGTCCGACGTGGTCTGGACCCCCGACCCCACCGGGAGGGACAGGTCGCTGCCCTCGGCGGTGATCCGGACCCCGGTCACCTCGGTCAGCTGGCTGAGGGTCCACACCGTCTGCGCCGTCAGGGCGGACAGCTCCGACTGGCTGGCCTTCAGCACCTCGTTGGTCAGGTCCACCTGCGCGATCCCGTTCTCGACCGGAACCGAGTCGACCACCAACGCCGTCCCCGCGGGGAAGGCGGTGCGGACCGCCGGCGCAAGCCACGGCGTGGGCCCGTCGAGGAGGGCCCGCATCAGGCTGGTCGCCGAGCCGGGGCGCACGATCGGCACGTAGACCGGGTCGGGCACCAGCAGGGCGGACTGGCCGGCGAGGAAGAACAGGTCCAGCGGCCGGTAGGAGCGGGCCACGTCGAGCCGGGTGAGGATCAAACCGTCGGGCAGCGACGCGATCCGCCACTCGCCGGCGACGCGAGCCATCTGGAACGTCGTCGTCGCGGTGACGTTTCGCCGCGGGGTCAGGGAGCCGTCGGCGTTGATCGTGGCGTAGGTCTGCGCGCGCAGCTGTACCCGCCGGGGCGCTGTGGAACGCAGCGAGAAACCCCGCTCGTCCTCGTACACCACGACTCCGGCGCCGGAGTCCCACGATGCGGACGCAGCGGGTGTGAGGAACTCGCGCGCCACCTCGTGGTCGGACTCGAAGCTCGCCGACGCAGCCAGGAACCCGCGGACGACGGCGACCGGCGGCAGGCCGGGGGCCGGCGCCTGCGGCAGCACCCGGATGAAGGGCTCGTCGACCCCAGCAGACACCTCCTGCCCCTGCTGGACCGGCCCGGAGGTCGGCAGGCTCGCGCACCCGGCCAGAGCAGCACCGAGCGCGAAGACTGCGAGCACCGGCAGGAGTCGGGCGGCTCGGCGGCTAGCCATGGCGCTCCGCCGACGCCGGCTGGTCGGGGCGTGGCCGACGGCTGGGCGGGCCACCCACGGACAGGGGCACCCGACGACGCGTCGAGGCATCGGTCGGCCGCAGGGGCAGCGGAGAGCCCGTCAGCTCTACCTCGGAGCGACGGGGCAGCGTCAGCCGGAAGCTCGAACCGTCACCGGGCTCACCCCAGGCCTGCAGCCAACCCCCGTGGAGGCGGGCGTCCTCCAAGGAGATGGCCAGACCCAGTCCGGTCCCCCCGGTGGCGCGGGCCCGGGCCGGGTCGGCCCGCCAGAACCGGT
>JBAPUB010000213.1:0-6130 GCA_049282455.1 Actinomycetes bacterium | reverse complement strand
GGCTTGATCAGCGCGCTCGCGAGGGCGGACTGAGTCTCCATCCGAGTCCACCGAGCGGCCGTTCGGGACACGGAGAAGCTGGCCATCGTGCCCCGGTTCTCGTCTGTGGCGTGAGGCCTGCGGACGTTCGACTTCGCCCAGGAGTAGGCCACGCCTCGGACGTCGCGGACCAGGTGCAGCACCCGCAGGTCGATCCGTGGCTCATGGCGCAGGGCGATGAGCGGTGCGATCGCCTTGCTGGCGTCGACGATCACGTCCGCCTTCGACTCCTGTTGGATCGCGCTGTAGAGCCGGTACTGGACGTCGCAGTACTCCTTGAGCTGATTGCGGAAGTGTGTGTCAGCCAGCCGGGGGTTGACCAGCTTGGCCAGGTAGCGCTGGCGAGCGACCTGACGCTGCAGCTCGGCGTTGTGGCTCACCAAGGGGGGTGCCCAGCCGTCGAACGAGTGCTCTCCGACGGCCTGCCAGAACGGGCACTGCGAGAACAGCGCGCCGCAACCGCACCGTTCGTCCCTAGGAGCGATCTGCCGGAAGACCTCAACAAGCTCGCCGACGTTGACAAAGCCGGGGAAGCCCCCGAGGAGGCGTTCGAAGACCGTGCTGCCGGACCTCCCGGCCCCGACGATGTACAGCACCGTCGGCCGTTCTGCACCCGCGCGGTGGCCCGCGCCGGCATCTCGGCCATCGTTCGCCAACGTCATCAACCCCCCAAGCAACGATCGACCGTTATCGTAACCAGCCGTCGTGTGTTCGCCCCACGACTACCATGAGCATCACCCGTCTGCCCTAATCGTTGGTTCCGCGGGACTTCTGCCCCAGCAAGCCCCAGGAAGATTGAGGGCTCACCTTGGAGGAATGGTTGTCATGCCGTCGACGGGATCCGCTCAGGTCGCCTATGCCCTGGGAGTGGTTTCGCGACTGTGGCCGGAGCCGGCCACAGTCCTCGCGACGACCCGTCGGTCAGCCGCCGGGGGCGAGCGGGTTGCCGCCGAGTGGCTGCTTCTCCCGAACCCCAGCCGACCGACACTTCTCGTCCCCGTTGGGCTGCCTCAGGCCTCCCGAATGCTCCAGCGGCACGGCGACAAGATCGTGCCGCGTGCCGTCCGGGCCTCGATGGCCTGGGGAGTGCGCACGGGACAGCTCGCGCACCTGCCTGTCGCCCGGATCCGGGTGTTGGCGCCTCAGCCGTCGCCGGCACCCGGTCAGCGATCGGCTCAGGGATCAGCTCAGGGGTACCTCAACGAGGCAGTGCCCGGAGTTCAGGCTCTCGGCTTGATCCTCGGTACCCCCCGCCCCAATCGCAAGCCGGTGCTCCAGCTGTTCACGGCCGACGGTGCGACGCTGGGCTTCGTCAAGGTCGGTGTCGACGGCTTCACGAAGCGTCTGGTGCAGACCGAGGCCGCGAACCTCACGGTCGTGCATGAGGCCGGACTCAAGACCATCGAGGCTCCGCAGGTCCTGCACTGCGGAGTCTTCGACGATCTCGAGCTGTTGGCCCTGTCCCCGATGCACTCCAGCCAGGAAAGACGCGACACTTCGATCCCCTTCCCGGCCATGGCTGAGCTCTCGCGCATCAAGGGGGTGACGTCAGAACCGTTGGCCTCAAGTGCGTTCGTGCGATCGCTGACGCTTGCGGTGGACGACCTCGGAGCGTTCCCCGGAGCCTCCGACCTGGGACTGCTCCTCACCCGCGTTCTCGACCGGTGGGGCGACGGTGACGTCGAGTTCGGTAGCTGGCACGGCGACTGGGCGCCTTGGAACATGGGGCATGGCAACGGTCGCGTTCAGCTGTGGGACTGGGAGCGTTTCTCCTGCGACATTCCTCTGGGGTTCGACGCCATCCACTTCCGCGCCCAGCGCGTGCGCCACGGCCAGGGTGACACAGCCCAGAGCGAGCGCCGACTGGTCACCGATGTCCCCACACTGCTCACCCGTGCGGGGGCCGGAGACGCAGCGCTCGAGCCCGTGCGCCACCTGTGCCTGTACCTGCTCGAGATCAGCAGCCGCTTCCTTCGGATGTCGAGTACGGCGAGCGAGCAGACCGTTCCACCACGAGCACGCTGGGCCCTCGACTTCGCAGCCCGACTCCTTCAGTGACCACCTGCATTCAGTGACCACCTGCGGCCCATGGTCGCCGTTTATGGGCTCCGGACTGCTCCGCGATCGCCGTTCCGCCCGATGGGTGGTCCTGGGGGATTGCTGCCTGGCTCGTGGGGGTCCGTAGGTAGCCTGGCTGTTCCACCATCGCCAGGACGAAGGAGACCAGGATGCCACCGAGCGTTCGTCGGCGGCCGCGTCCCGGCGTGGTCGACACGAGGAACTGCGGGTGAGCCAGTCCCCCGACCACATCCAGAAGATCGCCCGGTCGGGCGGTCTCAGCATGGCCGGGGCCGCGGTCAGCGCGGTAGCAGGCGTGCTGCTGGTCATCGTCATCACTCGTGGGCTCGACAAGCAGCAGGCAGGCACCATCTTCACGACCACCTCGCTCTTCCTGGTCGCCATGGCGATCGTCCAGCTCGGTGCTGATGTCGGGCTGGTCCGGTGGCTCCCGAACCTCTTCGCGACCGAGTCTGAGCACAACGTCACCGCCACCTTGAAGGCTGCGTTCATCCCGGTCCTCGCACTGTCGCTGGTGGTGGGCATGGGAGCCATCGCGACGGCGCCCTTGGTTGCCGACCTCTTCGGGTCCGACTACTCGTCGGCGATCTCCAAACAGCTGATGGTGCTCGGCGCCTTCCTGCCCATCGCCGCCATCTACAACCTTGTGCTGGCTGCAACTCGGGCGTTCCGCACGATGCGTCCGACGGTCCTGGTCGACTCGGTGGGTCGCTATCTCACCCAGCTTGGTCTGGTCTTCGCGGTGAGTGCCCTGGGTCTGGGCTCAGTCGCCTTCGTCGTCGCCTGGGCGACTCCGTACCCGTTTGCGCTCGGGGCAGCAGGAGCGTGGCTGATGGTCTTGATGCGGAGGTCGTTGCGGTCGGCGCGGGCCAACGGTCGACCTGAGCGCGCAGCGGACCCAGACATGGCCTCGCAGTTCTGGCGGTACACGACGCCAAGAGGGGTTGCGACCATCGCTCAGACGCTGCTCAAGCGGTCGGACATCATCTTGGTCGCGGCGCTGACCAAGGATCCCGCTCAGACTGCTCTCTACGCGGCGGCCACGCGGTTCGTGGTCTTCGGCCAGCTGGCAGTCCAGGCCCTGCAGCTCGCGCTGGCGCCGCAGATGAGCGCCACCCTCGCACGCGGCGAGAAGGACATGGCACAAGATGTCTACCGGACAACGACTGCGTGGGCGATGGTCCTGGCGTGGCCGGTCTACATCGCCAGCGCCGTGCTCGCACCGTGGCTGTTGATGATCTTCTCCCGGTCGTACTCGCAAGCGGCTCCGGTGGTCGTCATCCTCTCGCTCGCGATGCTTGTGGCCACGGCGTGCGGCTCGGTCGACACTGTGCTCCTCATGGCGGGCCGGAGCTGGCTGAGCCTGTTGAACACCGGGATTGCCCTCGTGGTGAATCTCGGGTTGAACTTCGTGCTCATCCCCAAGATCGGCATCGTCGGCGCCGCGATCTCCTGGGCGATCGCCATCTTGATCCGGAACTTCTTGCCGCTCGGAATGATCAACAAGATGCTGGGGATGTCGCCGTTCGGTTCGGGTTCGGCTTGGGTCGCCGTCAGTGCGGTGGCCTGCGTCGGCGTCGTGCCGACCTCACTGCGGTTGCTGGACGCACCCTTCTCTGCAGTCCTGGCGGCTGTGCTGGTCGGCGGGATCTTCTACCTCGCGGCCATCTGGTGGGGTCGAGACCGGATCCACCTGGGGGCCTTCCGCGCGGTCCTCGGGCGCCGCCGAACTGCGGCGACGGCCTAGCCCTTGATCCGCGCCGTTGTCGGCGCCGTGAGGTTGTTCCCGAAAGCGGTCATCCGGCGCCCGCTCAAGGCCCACGTGCCGTTCCACGAACCGCCTGAGGAGCTGAAGTAGGAGATCGCCAGGAACCTGTGAGCCAGGCCGTACTTGTACTGAGCCCGAAGCCACGCTGCTGCGCGACCCGGGTTTGACGAGCTCGCGTGCAGCCCGGTCTCCGCGACCAGTGTGGGGTAGCCCCACTTCTGGATCGTGAGTCCGGGGGACATGGCCTTGCGCACGGACTTCCAGGGGCGACCGTTGCCCGGTGCCCATGGGTTGTAGGTGTCGAAGCCCATGATGTCCACGCCAGTGCCCACGGGCATCCGGAACCTTTCCGGGTTGCCGCCTCGTTGCAGGAAGTCCCAGCCGTTCAGGATGCCGACCAACGCGACGTTTGGCGCGTACTTGTCGATGATTTTGCGAGCGTGCTGCTGCATGGCGACCCAGTCGGCGGAGTTGCCGTCGCCGCGCGGCTCATGGTGCAGCGCGAACCACACCGGCCCGTTGACCGTGGCCAGGGCCTTCACGCGGTCGATCAGCCAGGCATCCTGGTTGCCCGAAGCGACCGAGGCCCAGCTGCCGGGCACCTTCGTCGACAGGAGGGGCAGGCGGCCGGCCTTGACCGCCTCGCCGGCTCTCGAGGCAAAGGCAGAGGCGCTCTGCTGCGACGTCATGTAGATCCGGTTGATGGACAGCCGTCCGCCCACCTTGGACTCCAGCGTGCCCGGGTTCCCGCCCTCGACCGCCGCCCCGTAGTACATCGTTCCCTTGCACGGGTCACCGGGGAAGCGCGGCTTGCAGAGTTGCCCATGGGCGACGGGCTTGCCGTTCGTGCTGGCCGTTGCGGCCGGCGCGTCCTTGCTCCGCAGCCGCACCACCATCGTGGGTGCCTTGCGGCTCTCGCTCGACCAGAAGCTCGCGGTCCCCTGGGAGGTGGTGAGGGCGAAGGAGTAGATGCCGGGCTCGGTGACCACCGAGCTCACGTCGACCAGCCGCGGGCCGACCCGTCCGGCCTTGACCTTCGCGACGACCTTGCCCAGCCGCGGGGCCGGGGAGGTCCGAAGCGTCTTCTCGTTCCATGCGTTGCTTGCGACGACGTGCAGCTGGACCGCAGCGCTGAATGCCTGCCGAGGCGTCAGGCGCACCTGCGCACCGACGAACCTGCCATGCCCGACAGCCAGGCGCTTGACTCTGAACTTCATGTAGCTGACGGTGCGCACGCCGGGTCGGTTCTTCGCGAGCAGACCCTTGTTCGTCGGCTGCCTCAGGGCGGGGTCAGTCGTAGTGACGACACCGTCCTGCCTCGCCGCCACCTTCGCGGTGCGGTCGAAGGTCGGGGCCGCGTCGGACGGCTTCGACGTAAGACTGCCGTAAGCGAGACTCGACACTGCGAGTGCACCAGCGACAGCAAGGACGGCGACGCTTCTTCTGGCATTGCCAAACATCAATACTCCGGTTGTTGGCTCTGACTCGCTTACGGACTGGCTTCGGCGAACGTCTCGTCCGCATCTGGGCATCATGTGGTCGTACCGACACGACAGGCTTGCTTGCCTTCACCCGCTCGGTGCAGTCAAACAACAATCGACGACGCATCGCAAATCGACACAACGAGGATCGTGAAAAGTTTCGACAAGATGTGTCATGGGCTTAACACAACGTGACTCAGTTCCTACGCGCGGTGATTCGCGTCAGAGCTGAGAAGTCCAGCGACAGTGGGAATCACCCGAAATGTCCGACTCGCCCAGCGAAGTGATGCGTGTCACGTGCGAAGACGTCGTTCTCTGCCTTCTGTCACCACCGTGCACAGCGTGACGCGGCGTGACGCCGCTTCTGAGGGTGAACGGCGAATCGGTCACTCAGTGTCACACCGTCGCGGAGCCGTGCGAGAACAACCAAGATGTCTAGCCGCGAGTGATCTTCACGTAGTCGATCTGACCGGAGAAGTAGTCGCACGTAACGGTGATCTGGTCGCAGAAGAGCTTCCCGCCGACGGTCATCGGCAGTTTGTTGTCAATGGTGCCGGTGGGGCCTTGGTGGCGGTTGTTGAAGACGCCGTCGACGTACGCCGTGACCGACGTCGCAGTCTTCACGCACGTCAAGGTGTGCCACGTGTTGTCGTTGAGTGGCCTGGTGACCTGTGTGGCGGAGCGGCCGAGCGAGCCCTTGAACAGGCAGGAGGGTCGGCCCTGCGGGTTCTGGATCTTCCACTGCCCGCCAACCGTTGTGGCC
>JBAPUB010000212.1:0-14505 GCA_049282455.1 Actinomycetes bacterium | reverse complement strand
CCCAACGGGCTGCCGGTCCACCGACTCGGCACGAAGCCCAGACTTGTCCCTCCCCGCACCTGGTGCGCCGATGGCCGCCCACACCGCCCACGCCGCCCATGCCGACCCCGCCGTCGTCGTCGTCGCGTCGATTGGGCAGGATGCCGACATGCGGCTCGACCACCTCTCCTACGCAGCACCCTCCGAGCACCTGGCCGACGTCGTGCAGCGCATCGGCTCGCGGCTGGGTGCAGGGTTCGTCGACGGCGGTGTGCACCCGCGGTTCGGCACCAGGAACTTCGTCCTCCCGCTCGCCGGGGGCACCTACCTGGAGGTCGTCGCTGCCCTCGACCACCCCGCAGCCGACCGTGCCCCCTTCGGCCAGGCGGTGAAGCAGCGCGCCGACTCCGGCGGCGGCTGGTTGGGCTGGGTCGTGTCCGTCGACGACATTGGTCGGGTCGAGCAGCGGCTGGGCCGTGAGGCCGTCGACGGCCACCGCCGCCGCCCCGACGGCTACGAGCTCGTCTGGAAGCAGATCGGGGTGAACGACCTGATCGACGACCCGCAGCTGCCGTTCTTCATCCAGTGGCTGTGCGAGCCCGAGCAGCACCCCGGCAACGGGGGGCGCGACGACGTGAGGATCGAACGGCTGGAGATCGCCGGGGACGCCACGACTGTGGCGCAGTGGCTCGACCAGCTCAACGGCCACCCACTCGACGATGTCGAGGTGGCCTGGGTCACGCCGGAGCCCGACGACGCCGACTCCGACCTCGGCCTGGTGGCCGTGGAGTTCGCGACGCCGTCGGGCACCGTACGGATCGACTGACCCCCGTCAGGCCTTGGCCCCGCGCGACTCGGCGCGGCGGCAGACGTAGGCGAGGTACGGCGAGGCCTCGGTGAGCGGCGAACCGTCGAAGTCGCCGAAGCGTTCCACGACCTCCAGGCGCGCGGTGCGCAGGGCTGCGTCGAGCTCCTGCGGGAACGAGTAGCGCAACGCGATGCGGGTCGGTTCCTCGACGGGGGTCCCGTCAGCGAACACCCGGTGAGTCACGTGGTGCATGACCTGTGCCAGCGGGTGGTAGTGCTGGGTCCCGGAAACGAACACGTCGCGCCCCAGCGAGTCGCTGTAGGAGAACCAGGGTGCGGCGACGTCCAGCCGGGCAGCCAGCTCGGCGACCTGGGGAAAACGAACTGCGAAGGCGAACAGCCCGCCCGGCTTGAGGTGACGCCACACGGCGTTCAGTGCAGCCGCGCGATCGGCATCACTGAGGAAGGCCTGCAGTGAGTTCCCGGCCAGCGTGACCAGGTCGAACTTGCGGTGCAGGTTCATCGTCCGCACGTCGTCGACCAGGAAGGTGACGTCGATGTCGTCGAGGTCGGCCGCCTTGGCTGACGCCCGGTCGACCATCGCGTCGACGACGTCCACCCCGGTGACCGAGTGACCCTCCGCTGCCAGGGCCAGGGCAATTCGCCCGGTCCCGGTGGCCAGGTCCAGAACGGCGCCGCCGGAGCGGGCTGCCAGAGAGCGGTAGAACGCGCCGTCCAGCTCGGTCGAGCCGTACTCCAGGTCGTACCGGTCGGCGGCGAGGTACTCAGAGAGGTTGTCGTCCTCGAGGACGAGGGTGTGCTCGAGCATGAAGGGTCCCCTGTCGGTTCAGCGGTGGTTGTCCACGTTGGTGGTACGAGCTCACTTCGCCCGTCGGTTCAACGTCGGAGCAGCCTGAGCTGCGCTTGACCCGAGAACGGCCGTTCAGCGCGTGATCTTCGTCACGCGGGGAGCTCCTCGAGGTCGACGTCGGCGATCTCGGCGGCCTCCGACTCGGTCTCGATGTGCACCGCGGGGAGCAGCCGGCCCAGCCAACCGGGCAGCCACCAGTTCGCCGTGCCGATCACGGTCAGCAGCGACGGGACGAGGACCAGTCGCACGACGAAAGCATCGAGCAGCACCGCGACGGACAGCGACAGCCCGAACATCTTGATCGTGTTGTCGTCGCCGAAGACGAAGGAGACGAAGACGCTGGCCATGATGGCCGCAGCAGCCGCCACCACACGTCCCGAGCCCGCCAGGCCTCGGCGCACCGAGGTCCGGTTCTCATGGGTGCGGGTCCACTCCTCCTGCATCCGGCTGACCAGGAAGATCTGGTAGTCCATGGACAGACCGAACAGGATCGCGAAGAGCATCACGGGCAGGAACGGCAGGATCGGGCCGGTTCCGGTGACGCCGAACAGGCTGGCCAGGTGTCCCCACTGGAAGACGGCCACGGTCGCTCCCAGAGCCGCTCCGAAGCTGAGCAGGCTCGCGAGCACCCCGACGAGAGGCACCAGGACCGACCGGAACAAGACCAGGAGCGTCAAGAACCCCAGCCCTACGACCACCAGCAGGAACAGGGGAAGCGCATCGACGAGCAGCTGGCTGAAGTCCTCGATGATCGCCGTCTGCCCACCGACGTAGGCGACGACCCCGGTCGAGGCCGTTGCAGCCGGGATCACGTCGCTGCGCAGACGCTGGAGCGTCTGGCCCGTCGCCGCCTCCTGGGGTCCTGACTTCGGCTGGACGTAGATCACGGCGTAGTCGCCGCTCGCGGTCGGCTGCGGCGGCGAGGCGAACGCCACGCCGGCGTCCCCGCCAAGCGCCTGGGTCAACGCCGAAGCCCCCGCGAGGTCGCCGTTGGTCGGCAGCTTGGCCACGACGATGAGCGGGCCGTTGGCCCCAGGTCCGAAACCTTCGGACGTCAGGTCGTAGGCGATCCGCTGGGTGTTGTCCGGAGCCTTGCCTGAGGCGTCGGGGAACCCCTGGTGGATGCCGAGGACCGGTGACGCCATCGCGACCATGAAGAGCAAGGCGATGCCGCCGAACAGCCATGGACGCTTCTGGAGCTCGAGGCCGTAGCGGGCCAAGATCTTGCCCTCGGGGTGTGGCTGTCGCTTGCGGGCCCATGGCATCCGCCAGGCGAAGACCCGGTGACCCAGTGCGCTGATCACCGCAGGAAGCAGCGTCACGGCGGTCAGCATGACGGTCAGCACCGTGAGTGAGGCTCCGACGGCCAGACCGTTCATGAAGTTGATGCGCAGCACGAACAGGCCCATCAAGGCGATGATCACTGTCGTGCCGGCGAAGACGACGGCACGTCCGGCGGTGTTCACGGCCTCGAGCGCGGCTTCCTTGGGGTCACGCCCGACGTCGGACGCCTGCCGGTAGCGGTTGATGACGAACAGCGAGTAGTCGATGCCCACGCCCAGGCCGATCATCGTCGCGAGGGTCGGGCCGAAGGTGGCGATGTCCAGGAACCTCGCCGCGATGGTGACGACGCTCAGCCCCACGAAGAGTCCGAGGATCGCCGTGAGGATCGGCATGCCGGCACCCACCAACGAGCCGAACATCAGGAGCAGGATCACCAGGGCCACGCCGACGCCGAGCAGCTCGGTCTTGGGTGGGGCGGTCCCGGCGAAGTCGATCACCTGACCGCCGACCCCCACGGTCAGCGTGTCGCTCGACGCCGACTCAACGGCGTCGACGAGCGCCTTGACCGAGGCGATGTCGACCTTCTCGGCCGGCACGTCGAACGTGACGTCGGCCTTCGCGACCGTCCCGCTCTGGCTGACCAGCCCCTTGGCTGCGCCCTCCTTGGAGTAGGGACTGGTGACGGCGGCGATCCCGTTGATGGCCGACACCTGGGCGAGCAGCGCCTCTACCTGCGGCTGGACCTCGGTGACGGGCCCACCAGACGCAGCGGAGAAGACGATCTCGGCGCTGGCGTTGTTCGCCTGGTCGCCGAACTCCTGGGCCAGGATCGTCTGGGCCCGCGAGGAGTCGGTGTTCGGAAGGTCGAACGAGTCGTTGTAGCTGCCGCCGAACCGGCTGGCGCCGAATCCGATGATCACGGCGGTGACCACCCACACGAGAATCGCCCATCCTGGACGTCGAACGGCCCAGCGTGAAACCCGACCCATGAGTGGTGCTCCTCGTCCGTCTGTAGGGGTGCGAACAGACGACAGGCTAGCGGCGAGGGATCCGGTGAAGCAGAACGGCCAGGCCGGGCGGTCGGGCGGTCACGGGACCAGGGCGATCACGCGTGCCGGGAACCCCGACCCGTCCACGACCCTCGGCACGCCCACGACAACCCATGCTCCTGTGGGTGGGACTTCGCCGAGGTTCACCAGGTTCTCGACGTGCCAGACCCCCCGGGGAAGGGACACCCCGCGGTGAACGGGTGCCGCGAGGTCGTGACCGGCGTCGATGCCCAGGGTGTCGATCCCCAGGCCCACGACCCCTCGGGCCTCGACCAGCAGCTCAGCGGCGGTGACGCCGAAACCGGGAAAGTGAAGGTCACGCTCGTCGTCGGTGAGGCACCCCCGGTAGGCAGCGGCATCGCCTCTTCGCCCGTCCCAGCCGGTACGCAGGAAGACGGCACAACCCCGGCTGACCCTCCCGAACCGTCGTTCGTGGTCCTCGACCATCGCTGTGGTGAGCACCGCATCGGCGTCGTCACCGATCGCCGTCGAGATGTCGATGACCACCAGCGGGCGGACCAGCCGGCCGACGGGGATCTCGGAGACGGTCGCTCCCCCGGGTGCGTAGTGACAGGGGGCGTCGAGGTGCGTGCCGATGTGCTCGGGAAGGCTCACGCGACGGCTGTACGACCCCGAGACGTCGTGGGAGTCGAGCACTGTCGCCTGGATCGGCGTCTCACCGGGCCACAGCACGGTGAGCTCCGACAGTGGGGCACTGAGGTCGACGACCGTGGCTTCGTGAAGCATGAGGACAGTCTCCGGTCTCAACGGGCCGCCGACCAGGCTTCGGCGAGCCACTCGTCGACCTGAGCATCCAACGCCGTCTCGTCGACGATCTCCAGATGGTGCATCCACACGTGCGGTGTCGGGTGGGCGATCTGCTTGAACCGAACCGACCGGTGGGCCTGAGGCAGGGCGATCGAGAGCACGACGTCGGCCGAAGGGTCACTCAGCCAGCGGTCCGGGCACCACAGGTAGGCGATGCCGCGTCGACGCCGGAAGGTCACCTGGCTGTCGGTGACCCTCACGCTGAATGGGCCTCTCGGCTCGAGCATCGAGCAGACCCGCTCGTACGTCTGTAGTCCGAGCGGGCAGTCGGAGAAGAACGCCACCACCGCGGGAGGGGTGTCGTTGCCGACCGTGATCAGCGGGTCGTGTTCGGTGGGGCTGAGTGCAGGCATCGCAGCAGCGCAATCAGGGGGATGAGGGTGACCAACGTGAGGACGACGAACAGCGCGACGGCCCCGGAGGGGAACTCCGGGTCGGCCATGGACGCGAACCACTGGTCGACGGCGATGCTGATGCTCTCGATCGTCAGCATCACCAGGACGAGGCCACTCAGCAGAACGCCCCAGGAGCGACGGCGCCACAGCCACACCGCCGCGAGGATGGCGAGCGGAATCGTGAAGCCCAGGTCGAGGACCTCGATCGGGTTCACCAGCATCACGGTTCCTTCGAGCCCCGCCGGGCGGGCGTCGTCCACGAGACCGGGCACGATGTCCTTGAGCCACACGAGTCCGAACAACGTCGTCACGACCGCGACGAACGAGGCGATGCTTCGGCGCGGAAGCGACTCGCTCACGGACCACTCGATGCTGGCCCGGTCGACTGAGGGCACCACGACGACCAGCGACCATACGGCCAGGGACAGTGATGCGACAAACAGCAGGAAGAGCCGGTTGAACGTTACTCCGAATGTGAACAGCACCATGTTGTACGCGATGTACGCCAACGACCCCGTCCACAGGAGTGGTCCGCGCGCCGATCCCCTGGCTGTCAGTGCCATACCGGCGAGAAGCACGGGAAAGGCGACCACGAGCAGGGTGAGAGCGGTTCCCCGAGCCGACCCGACGGACGCTGCCGGGTCCTTGAACACCGACGACAGCAGGAGTGCCATCACGGTCCAGGTGAACACCACGGCCGTGAGCGCCGATCCCAGCCAGTAGGCGGCCGAGTGTGGCCCAGCTCCGCGCCGCGACACACTCGAGTCGAGCATCGCGGTATTCGAGTGCTGGGCAGTAAGAGCCATATCGCCAGTGTCGCCGGGGGACGGGCCGCCAGACAGGGGAGGAAGCCCTAGACCTCTAGGGCCTTCAGGTACTCGTTCTGCGCTTCCGCTCGCTCAGCCGTCACGCTCGCCTCGCGCTGGTGCATGTCCCGACGGATCTCGAGCACGCGTTGGTGAGTCGCGGTCACAGACTCTCGCGAGGTGTCGATCCGACCGGCGACCATCCAGTCGCTGAAGAAGTTGTCGAACCCGATGTCCATCATGCGCAGGGGCGCTGACATCTCGACCGGCGCCACTGATGGGAGCTCGCTCACGTCGGCCAGCTCGGCTGCGAGGCGCCGAAGGGACGCGTGTACCGCCCCGACCTGGGAGGCAGCACGATCGATGCGATCGTGCTTGACGATCGATGCGATCATGCCGCCGCCCAACCACGTGTCGTACGTCGACCATGACGCTGCGCTGTCCAAGGACATGCTCATCGCACGCAGCAGCGAATCCGAGTCGAGTGCGGCCTGTTGCACCTCGGTGATCTCCCGCAGTTGTGCGTCGAGACCGGCGATTCGACGAGCAAGCTCTGCAACCCGAAGCGCATCTGCGCCTCCTCGAGCACGCACCTCGGAATCGGCCAGCGGAATGAGCGAGTCGACGCGTCGCTGGCGCTCCTCGACCATCGACGCAAGACGGTTGAGTGCCGCCACCTGGTCGGCCAGGTCGGCCACCACCTCGTCTCGCGCCGCGATCTCGATCAGCAGAACGTCGACGTCCTCCTGCTCAGCGAGTCGGCGTTCGTCGGTGCGACCGCCGAGCGCGGCGAGCAGCCGGGTGACGCTGAGCCGTGAGAGCGCCTGGACTTCGTCGGACTCCTCGCGCAGCTCGGCTCTCAGACCCGCAAGCTGACGCTGCTCGTCATCGAGCTGGGCCTGGAGCGAGGCCGCACGGCGACTGGCGGCGCTCGCCTCGCTCAGCTCGGCCCGGGCGGCCCGCAGCAGCTGCACGTCACTCACTGGCCCCCCACTCGTGTTCTCGCGGCCGTTCTGGCCCTGTTCGGGTGCTGTCCGGCACGAGTCGTTCAGGGCCGGACGGCTTGCAGCGTGTAGCTGGCGGCCAGTCTCCAGGGCTCGTCGATCAGCCGGTACTCGCCGCGCTCGTCACGCTGCATCCGACCCGGGAGGGCGTCCCACGGGACACTGTCGTGCTCGACCAGTCCGGTGATCTGCAGACCGGACTCCTGGAGAGCCGTGACGATCTCGCCGAGTCCGTGGTTCCAGCTGTGGGTCAGGTTGTGCGAGAACGTCGTCTCGGTCTCGACGTAGGTGCCCCCTTGGTCGTCGACGAGCGGCTCGGGGCGTTCGAAGTACGGGTAGCCCACGACGAGCCCTTCGCGTGTCTCGTCGAGCGCCCACAGCATCGGATGGCCCTCGCGGATGAACAGCCGCCCTCCGGGCCGAAGCAGCCGACCCACGACCTGTGCCCAGCGCCGGATGTCCGGGATCCAGCACAGGGCGCCGATCCCGGTGAAGACGAGGTCGAACGTCTGCTCCCCCACCGCCGACACGGCGTCGTACACGTCGGACTCGACGAAGTCGATCTGCGCCCCGGCCATCGCAGCGATGCGCCGGGCCTCGTCGAGGGCGGCCGGTGAGAAGTCGAGCCCGGTCATCTGGGCACCCAGCCGCGCCAACGAGAGCGTGTCGGTTCCGATGTGGCACTGGAGGTGGATGCCTTTGAGCCCGGAGACCTCGCCGAGCAGCGGTAGGTCGAAGCGCACGACGTCGCTGAGGAACGAGGGGTCGACGACGAAGCGGTCGACGGCGTAGTCCGGGGACGCCGCGTGCGCTGGCGCCCGCTCGTCCCAGCTGATCCGGTTCAGGGTGCGGTAGTCCTCCATGGCGCCACCCTCCCACGGGACGTACATCCGCACATCACGTGTTTGACCGTTCAAGTAGGGCTCTCGGGCAGCCGATCTGAACTGAGGGCGTCGTCCGATCGGGGGTGCGCCTGAGGTGTTCTGCACTCGGGGAGCTGCGGACGCCCATCCATTGACAGAAGGGTTCACCATGCGCAGCAACCGCAGACGCTTCACCCTCGTGGCCTCCACGATGGCCGCCGTGCTGGTCGGCGGCGGCATCGCCGCGGCCTACTGGACGACCACCGGAAACGGCAGTAGCCCCGGTTCGGTCGGAGCCGGCACGGCAACCCTGACCGTGACTCAGGACAGCACCGTGTCCGGCCTCGTGCCCGGCGGTCCTGCCAAGCCGCTCGACTTCACCGTCTCCAACCCCACCAGCGGCCCGCTGCAGATCAGCAACGTCGGCATCACGGTCGCGGTCACCAGCTCACCAGGCACCTGCACGTCGTCGGACTTCACGATCACCCAGCCGTCCAAACCCTCGGGCGGAACCCCGCTCCAGGTCCCCGCAGCCGGTTCGCTGTCGTTCACGTCGGCCGGTGGCGGTGCCACCGGCGGGACCGGGGCCGACATCGCCATGGTCAACAGCTCGAGCGACCACAACGGCTGCAAGGGCGCAGTTCTCAGCGTGACCTACAACGTCAGCTGATTCCGCAGTCGTCATGTCGGGGGGCGTGGGTCACCAGGTCGAGCCTGGTCTGACCCATGCCTCCCGCCGTGACACCTTGCGTCGCCGTGCCGGATCGACGCTCGTCGCCGTCCTGGCGCTCGCACTCCTCATCGGGTCAGAGGGCCCCATGACGCGGACGGCTCCAGACCTCCGGCCCGACCGGTCGGACGGCCCGATCCTGGGATTCGACGACGCCTCGGCTGCGACGCTGGCGCGCGGAACGCACCTGTCCCTGTCGTCCAAGGTCCTGAAGGGGCCGTTGGTCCCTGGCGTCACTCGCAAGCTTCGGGTGACCGTGAAGAACCCGTTCCCCTTCGGGGTCAGGGTCACGGTTCTCTCGGCACATGCGTCCCAGATCTCGCACACGGGCTGCCGCACGAACTGGATCGCGGTCAAGGCGTTCAAGGCCAGCAAGAAGCACCACGCGGTCCTCGTGAGGGCTCGCCGCCAGACTGCCACCACTTTGACGATCCGGATGGTCAACCTGACGACCGTGAACCAGGACGCCTGCAAGGGCGCGACCTTCCACCTCGCTCTGCGGGCGAAGGCGACCCGGGCATGAACCCCACCAGCCTCACCGAGTCGTTGCGGCCCCGAGTCCTGCTGGCACTCGCGCTCACGCTGGGCGCCTGCGTGCTCGCTGTCGCCGGAGCCTCCCTGGCATGGGCCAACTGGAGCGGCGACGGGCCCGGGGTCGGTGCGGCCTCGGTGGACACCCTGGCTGCTCCTACGACCGTGACGGTGTCGTCAAGCCTGTCGACCGTGTCGGTGTCGTGGTCCTCGGTGTCAGCTCCGACCGGATCGTTGACCGGCTACTTCGTCACTCGCTACGCCGGCTCGGTCGCGCTTCCTGCCTGCGGAACCGACCCCGGCACTCCGGCCACCTTCGTCGCCGGGACCAGCTGCACCGACCTTGGGGTTGGCGACGGCACCTACACCTACAAGGTCACGGCCGTCTTCCGATCGTGGACCGCGACGAGCATCGACAGCAATGTGGTCACCGTCGTCGGTGACTCGACCCTTCCCTCTCAGACCGTGATGCTCTCTCCAGGCGCCGTCAACGCGTCACTCGTCGGGACGACGGTCTACTTCCGAAGCGCGGCCGCCGGAAGCTTCGGTGTGTCAGCCACCGTGACCGACGGCCAGTCTGGACCGGCGTCCGCGACGTTCCCTGCAGTCACTGCCTCCGGATGGCTGCATGCTGCCGAGACCGTGACCGTCGGCTCCTCCGCCGGGTCGTCGACCACCTACTCGAGCAGCAGCAACACCTGGAACCCCGGTGCGGCCACACCTGGCACCTACACGATTGTGGGCCGAGACGCCTCCGGGAACACCGTGGGAACGTCGCTGTCGTTCTCCGCCGACGACACAGCCCCAACCGGCGGCTCCCTCTCCGTGAACGGTGCGGCCGCCACCGGCGCAGGCTCGACGAGCACGGCCAGGGCCGCATTCACGATCGGAGGACGGGTCGACTACGCATCCGACACCGGCTCGGGGGTCGCGACCAGCGTGCTCGTCCGAGAAAGCGCAACCCTGTCCAACGGAACGTGTGGTGCCTTCGCCACGCCGGTGGTCATCACAGGGACGCCCGCGCAGTCGGGCCTGACGACCGGGTGCTACCGCTACACGCTCACCGGAACTGACCGGGTCGGCAACGCATCGAGCGTCACGACGGTGGTCAGGTACGACACCACGGCACCGACCCAGGCGGTCACCATGAGCTCGGCCAACGGCGCCTCGATCACGGGAACTGTCATCTACTACCGAAGCACCGTCGCAGGGTCGTTCGTTCTCAACACGGCGGTCACGGATGCCGAGTCGGGGCCGCTGTCGGCCACCTACCCGGTCCTCGCGACAGCCGGCTGGACGCACCCGGTGCAGACCGTGAACTCGGGGACCGGCGCCGTCCCCACGGTCACCTACCCGTCCTCGACCTTCTCTTGGACCGCCGCGCCGACGCGCCCGGGCACGTACACCGTCACCGGCAGCGATGCCGCAGGGAACACTGTCGCCACTGCGCTGACCTGGACCACGGACACGACCGCTCCGACCGGCGGAGCCCTGACAGTGAACGCTGTGGCGGCCACTGCAGCGGGGTCCACGAGCTTCAACCGCACGGGCTCGTTCACCATCGGCACGCGGACCGACTACACCGACGCGGCGTCGGGCATCGCCTCCAGCGTCCTGACGGTCCAGTCTGCAGTCCTCACCAACAACACCTGCGGGTCCTTCGGGAGCCCCAGCGTTCTCGCGGGCGCGCCGGCTCAGTCCGGGCTCACCACGGGCTGCTGGAAGTACGTGCTCACAGGCACCGACAAGGTCGGCAACGTCGCAACGCGCACCACCACTGTCAAGGTCGACCTCGTGATGCCCGCCAGCGGTGCGCTGACGGTGAACGGGACGGCGGCCGCGGGCACCAGTACGAGCAGCTCCGCGAACGCGGCATACCCCATCGACCTCAGGACAGACTGGGTGGACGCCGAGTCGGGCATCGCGACGAGCACGCTGACCCGCCAGGCGGCCACCTTCACTGCAGGAGCCTGCGGTACCTACGGGGCTTCGACGACGTTGACCGGCACACCACTGCAGACCGGGCTCACCACGGCCTGCTACAGGTACACGCTCACTGGCACCGACCGGGCCGGAAACGCCATCAGTGTCTCCACGATCGTCCGGTACGACGTGACCGCCCCGACAGGTGGAGCCTTGACCGTCAACGGCGTGGCCGCGACGACGGCCGGAAGCACGAGTACGTCGACCTCGCCGTCCTTCACGATCGGGACCCGGACCAACTACACCGATGCCGCGTCGGGGCTGGTGTCGAGCGTGCTGACCCAGCAGTTCGCACCGACGACCGGCACGACCTGCGGAACCTTCGGCACCGCGACTGTTGTCAGCGGAAACCCGACGCAGAGCGGGCTTGCCACGGGCTGCTACCGCTACACCCTCACCGGCACCGATGTCGCGGGCAACGTCGCCTCGCTGTCGACGACTGTGAGCGTCCGGCCCTACGTCACGGCGCTGTCACTGGTCAACGGCGGAGCCGTCGCGGGACGCGCCGACGTCGGTGACCAGGTCGTCGTCACCTTCTCCGACAGTCTTTCAGTCGCCTCAATCTGCTCGGCCTGGGTCGGCGACACGAGCAACCAGGTTCTCAACGGGGACAACCAGCTCTCGGTCGCACTGACCAACGGCGGAGCGGCGAACGACACCATCACGGTGACCTCGTCAGCCTGCACGTTCTCCTTCGGGACGATCAACCTCGGTTCCACGGCCTACACGACGGCCAACGTCACCTTCGGCGGAGCGGCAGCGAACAGGAGCACAGCCGCTTGGAACGCGACGACGCACCAGCTGACGATCACCTTGGGCGCAGCTTCGGGCGCCGGAGTCGCCACGGTGGCGAGCAGCACGCCAGTGATCACGCCGTCGGCGGTCCTGACGAACCCGAGCGCCGTCCCCGTGGGCGGCTCCTTCACCGCTGCCGCAGCACGTCAGTTCTGAGTCGTCACAGCAACGGCGGCGAAGGGCAACGGGCGAGAGTGCAGAACGGTGAGCCGCTGGGTCGAGCGGGTGAGAGCGACGTAGAGGTCTCCGGCGCCTCGACCTGACTGGTCGAGGACTTCGGCCGGCTCGACCACGACGACGGAGTCGAACTCGAGTCCCTTCACCTCACCGACATCCAGGACGACCACCTGATCGTCCAGCGATCCGGCCCGAGGCGGACGGCGGGCGCCAACCCTGTCGTGGAGGTCGCTCCTGAACGTGTCGTACCCCCGTCGGGGCACTACCACTGCGAGGCGTCCGGCCCCGAGCACCTCCAGCTCGGTGACCACGACGTGCGCCAGGGCGTCGACGTCGACCGTCGGGACCTCGACGAACACCGGAGGCTGCCCGTGCCGGGCGGCCAACGGCGCTCGGGCCTCGACGCCGGCCGCCACCAGCACCTGAGCCGCCACGGCCATGATCTCGGCGGGAGTCCGGTAGTTCACCGTCAGCTCCTCCAACCGCCACCTGCCGGGGACCTGGAGGTCCAGAGCCTCGGCCCACCCACTCGCGCCCGCAAGGGCCGCCGTCTGTGCCGTGTCGCCCACCACGGTCATGGAGCGGCTGGGGCAGCGGCGCATCAGCAGGCGCCAGGCCATGGCGGACAGCTCCTGGGCCTCGTCGACGACAACGTGGCCGTAGGTCCACGTGCGGTCATCGGCGGCACGTTCCGCGACCGACTGTTCTGATCCCCCAGACACGAACCGGTCGGCCAACAGCTCGGCGTTGACGAGTCCCCCAGCACCACCCATCGACTCGAGCACTGCCCCGGCATAGCGCACGTCTGCCTCACGCTCGGCCGCCACACGTCGCTCCTCCAGCCGACGAGCCGACGGGTCTTCGCCCAACAGCTCGGCGGCCTCGTCGAGCAGCGGTACGTCAGCTGACGTCCAGGGAGCATCGGGCTCGCGAAGCAGCAAAGCGCGCTCGGTCGCGCTCAGCTGCGGCGCAGCCTGGGACAGCGCATCGGGGTCAGCGAAAAGCGAGCGAAGCAGGCGCTCGGGAGTGATCGGCATCCAACACAGGTTGACCTCGCGTCGCACGTCCGGAGAGTCATGGAGGTCGGCGAGCAGCTCACTGCGCTGGTAGTCATCCAGCTCGAGGTTGAGCTCTCGGGCGAGCTGACGAACGAGATCGTTCAGAACCGCCGTCACGAAGGCCTCACGCGCAACGTTGTGGGGGCGACGCCTACCACGCGCACGGTCGCGGGCGGCGGCCACAGTGGCGGGACGCAACGTGACGGTCGTGCCGTCGACGTCCAGCCGGACCGAACGTCGAGGAACCTTCTGGCGCGCGGCCACTGCCCGCGCGACCACCTGCGCCATCCGGACGTCACCCTTGATGGCCGCGACCTCGTCGGGCTCGGCCCCCGTCGCATGAACACCCGGGTAGAGCTGAGCGGGTGTGGCCAGCACCGCTGCACTCTCGCCCAGCGAAGGCAGCACTTGCTCGATGTAGCGGAGGAACACCGAGCTCGGTCCGACCACGAGCACGCCGGTGCGGGCCAGTCGGTCACGGTGGTGGTACAGCAGGAAGGCAGCGCGATGGAGGGCCACTGCCGTCTTTCCCGTCCCTGGTCCCCCTTGGACGACCAGGACCCCCTCGATCGGCGAACGGATGATCCGGTCCTGCTCGGCCTGGATCGTCGAGACGATGTCGCGCATGTGCCCGGTGCGGTGCTCGGCGAGCGCCGCCATGAGAGCACCTTCACCGGTGAGCACGAGCTCGCCCTCGACAGCAGCTGCGGACGCACTCGTCACATCGAGCAGCTCGTCCTCGACCCCCACGACGTGACGACCCCGCATACCGATGTGGCGCCGCCGCACGACGTCGTTCGGCGTTGCAGCCGTGGCCCGGTAGAAGTCCTGGGCCGCCTCCGCCCGCCAGTCGACCAGGATCTGCCGCTGCTCCTCGTCGGACAGCCCGATCCGCCCGATGTGCAACAGCCCCCCGCCACGCAGGTCGAGGCGCCCGAAGGCCACCCGGTCCTCGACCGCCCACAGCTGCACGAGCCGTCGCTCGTACTCGGTGGCGAAGGCGTCACGCTCCGAGCGGTTCTGGGGCGTTCCGCTCGGCCCGGCCCGTCGGGTCCTGGCCAGCTGGTCAGCCACCTTGGCCCGAAGCTCGTCGAGCCTGGCGTACATCGCGTCTACGTAGCCCTGCTCGGCCGCAACCTCGTCGGCCTCGGATCCCGACCCGGAGGCAGTCACGCTCACCCCCTGCCTCCCGTCGGTCTGCGGTCCCACCCCGAAAAGGGCAGCAGTCAGGACTATCACGCGAGGCAGCTGGCCGCGAAACGAGCCCGGATGGCAGGGTGACGCCATGGACCAGACATCGGACGACGCACAGCACCTCTGGGACTCCGTGGACGACTACCTCGGC
>JBAPUB010000211.1:0-2499 GCA_049282455.1 Actinomycetes bacterium | reverse complement strand
GCGCGCCCAGGCTGGTCCCTGCGGCCGCGATGGCGACCAGCTCCAGCGCGGCTCCTGCGTCCGACCGGGCTGTGACCGCCCCGACCGTGTCCGCCAAGGACCAGACCGCGGCGATCCCGTGCCTGGCCGACTCGTCGGTCGACACACGGCACTCCCCCACGAACGCCCAGCACGGGGGACCAGACCCGGTGGTGCGGCCGGTGCCCGCCAGCTCGGCGACCCGGCCCACGACCTTGCCGTCCCAGGAGCTCGGGTCGAGCCGCCCCTCGCCGGTGACCACGAGGTCGGCGAGGCTCATCCGACGGGACAATCCGATCGCCTCGGCCACCAAGGCAGATCCGGACTCCGCTGACGCCCCCAGGGCGATGAGTCCGAACCCCAGGCCCCCGCCCGCACCCGCGCCGGCGGAATTGGGGTCGACGGATACGCGTGCGGCCCAGGCGGCCAGCCGGCGCTCGAGGACCTCGACCTGCTCTGCGGTGGCGCCCTTCTGCGGCCCGAACGTACGGGCTGCCCCACGTGGGCCGAGCAGCGGCCGCTCGACGTCCACGGCGGCGACGAGCTGGACGTCCCGCGGCCAGGCTCGTCCCAGTGCCTCGACCACAGGACGCCCGCCGTCGGTGCTCACGGTCCCCCCGACGCCGACCACCACCTGGCTCACCCCAAGGTCCAGGGCAGCCAGCAGCACGGTCGCCAGCCCTGCGGACGACGCCTCGAGCGGACGCAGGTCCGACCGCGCCGGTCGCTGGCCGCACACCTGTGCAGCCTCGATGTAGGCCGTGTCCTCCACGACGAGCAGACGCGCCACGACGGACTCGTCGTGAGCACCCGACGTGGGCACCTCGCGCCAGGCACCGCCGAGAGCCGCGTGGAGGGTCGAGACGAACCCGGGTCCCCCGTCGGACATCGGCGCCAGGTCGACCCGATCCCCTGGCCTCGCCTTGGTCCAGCCCCGGCCGATGGCGCGGGCCGCGTCGGAAGCGGTCAGGGTCCCCGCGAACTTGTCCGGGGCCACGACGAGGTGCATCAGCCCTCGGTCACCGCGACACGACGACGTCCTCGGCGTCGCGGTGGACGATGCGCTTCGTGCGCAGCTCGACGTCGTCGGAGGTGAGGCAGCGGCCTGTCTCGAGGTCGTACTGCCAGCCGTGCAGCTGGCAGGTGAGTGTGTTGCCCTCGACGTCGCCGAAACGCGCCAGGTCCGCGCCCAGATGTGGGCAGTGACGTTGTACGAGGTGGTCACCGAAGCGCCACATCTCCTGGCTCTCGCGGTCACTGGACAGCCACTGCTCGACGTAGCGGGCGTGCTCGGGCGACAGCGACTTGAACCACGTGTAGACGTGCTCGTTGTAGGGCCCCTTGCGGCTGGCTTCGAACCGGCACGACAGGAAGAGCTCGTTGACCCAGTCGGGCAGGCGCTGCTGCACACAGCTACGGACGAGCGTGTCCTTCGCGTACAGCCGGTAGCGGTACTCCTGTCCGTCGAAGGGCACCACCTGCTGGTCGACGAAGTCGACGACGATCTGCTCGTGCTCGGTCTCGAGCAGGATGCGGTCCCCGAGCCGTCCGCACAGCGTCGGCATCAGCTGCATGAGTGGCTCCCACCACTCCTTGATCGCTGGGAGCAGAGGCTCTCGCCCGGTGGGCCACAGCGCCTTGCGAGCCTCTCGGTCGGCCTTGGTGCGAGCCGCATACTCCGTGAGGTACTCGCGCTTGTTGAGGAACGGGTGCATGACCTCGACGTCAGATCCGGGATGGGTGACCTGCGCCTCGGTGACCGACCGGTCGAGCTGGACCGTCGAACCGGTGGTCATGAGCAAGGCATTGTCGGTACCCATCGACCGGACGTACTCGAGAAACACCGGCTGGTCGGGGAAGACGTTGCCCTTCTGCCCGAAGTCGTTGATGGCGAACAGGTCGTCGTCCAAGAAGGCCGGTGGGCCGGCGTCGGGCACGACCCAGCGCGCCCCGACCGCCTCGGCGTAGCGCCGGGCCCGCTCCATTCCGTTGAGCCGCTTGCGCTCGCCGAGCCCCTGCTTCACGTGCTCGGGCAGGTCGTAGACCATCGGGAACCAGATGGCACCGCTGTACTGCAGGAAGTGCGCGTCGTAGGCGCCGAACTGGACGAGCGCCTCGAGGTCGGTGGGGCGCCCGTCGTTCTGGTTGAGGATGGCTGCGGTTCCGTCGTCGACGGCCAGGCACGAGTCGCCCAGCGGTCCGTCGTTCGGCGCCGTCATGGCCACGATCATCACGGTCAGCCCGTCGTGCTCGAAGGGCTCGGCGTTGGTCGTCTGAAGGAACCGGTGGAAGCCGAGGTCGGCCAGGGCGTCCCGAAGGTCGGGGACGCCGTAGTCGGGCAGCAGGACCGTGGTGTCCTTGTCCATCCAACGCGCCAGCCACTCCGGGTCGAAGTGGTCACGGTGCAGGTGGGAGACGTACAGGTACTCCGAGCGGCCGAGCTGTTCCATGTCCAGACCGTCGTTCGCGGGGAACGGGTAC
>JBAPUB010000210.1:0-34276 GCA_049282455.1 Actinomycetes bacterium | reverse complement strand
GACCTACGTCGCGGTGCCGGTGGTGCGTTGGTGGGCCGTTCGCCACAACGTGATGGCCGAGGTCCGTGACCGCGACGTCCACGACATCCCCATCCCGCGCCTTGGCGGCTTGGCGATGTTCGTGGGTTTCGCTGCTGGGATGCTCCTGGCCAGCAAGCTGCCACTGCTGTCGGAGGTCTTCCAACAGTCGCGCGACGCCATCGCGGTGCTGAGCGGCGCCACGCTCATCACCGCCTTGGGGGCAGCCGACGACATCTGGGGCCTGGACGCCCTCACGAAGCTGGCCGGCCAGGTCCTGGCCGCCGGTGTCATGGTCGTGCAAGGCGTTCAGCTGCTGTGGCTCCCGTTCGGCGGTGTCACGGTGCTCGACTTCCAGACCAGCGTCATCGTCACCGTGCTGGTCGTCGTCGTGACGGTCAACGCGATCAACTTCATCGACGGACTGGATGGCCTGGCCGCGGGCATCGTCGGGATCGGCTCACTGGCCTTCTTCTCGTTCTCGTACTTCCTGTCCGTGACCAATGGCATCGACCGAGCGACCACGGCAGCACTGCTGACCGTGATCCTGGCCGGGCTGTGCATCGGCTTCCTGCCGCACAACTTCAACCCGGCTCGAATCTTCATGGGTGACTCGGGGTCGATGCTCAGCGGGCTGCTCCTGTCTGCAGCAGTCATCACCCTCACCGGGAAGGTCGACCCCTACGCGATCGGCGACGCAGCACTCCTTCCAGCGCTCATGCCCCTGCTCCTGCCTTTTGCTGTCCTCGCGATTCCCTTCGTCGACCTGCTGCTGGCGGTGTTCCGAAGAACCCGAGCGGGTCGGTCGCCCTTCGCGGCCGACAAGGAGCACCTGCACCACCGACTCCTGCAGATCGGACACACGCAGCGCCAGGCGGTCCTGGTGATGTACCTGTGGGCGGCGGCGCTGGCCCTCGGGTCCGCGGTCGCCGCCTTCGCGGGGACGAGTGTGGGGCTCATCGTCGGCCTGGGTGTCGCTCTCGTCGCAGTCGTGGTCACTCGCAACCCCAGAGGCGCGGCCCGCTGATGGTGCGCGCAGATCGGACACCGGTGGCGGCCGGGGACCTCTACGGAGTCATGCTGCGCCGAGCGGCACCGTGGGCCCTGGCGGCGTCCGCCGTCTGCGTCGTCGTTCTCACCGCCAGCTCCGGGCTTCGGGCACTCGCCGGGGCGGTCGTGGGAGTGCTCATCGTCGTCGGGTTCTACGCACTCGACGTCGTCGTGCTGCGACTGATGAAGGGCGCAGATCCCGCTGCGACGGTTGCTGCAGTCCTTGCCGAGTACACGGTCAAGATCGTGATCCTGGCAGTCCTGGTCTGGCAGCTTCGCGACAGTACGGCGATCGACATGGGGGCACTTGCGATGACGGTCGTTGTGACGACGGTCACGTGGGTGGTAGCACTGACCGTCGTCGCGATGCGCTCGCGGTCGTTCACCTTGGACCCGGTGGCGCCCGGACGGGCACCCGGTACCGGTGAGGCACCGGGCCCTGGCAGCGAATCCGACCCGGAACACGGTGAAGAATCCGACGACAACCTCGGCCGAACCGGGAGAAATCCCAGCCAGTCCTGACCGTGAGCGTTGTCACATCGGAGGGGCCGTACGCCGGCTGGAGGGGTCTCGCAGGTCGCTGCTATAGTCCTCGCACCATGGTTCAGGAACGCCTTCCCCGCAAGGCAGGCAGCACTGGACCGTCCTCGTCTCACGCTGAGGGCGCTGCCGGTTATCTGATCGCCGGGGTGTGCCTTTTCGGTGGACTCGGGATACTGCTGGACCGCTGGCTCAGCGTCACGTTCCTCACTCCGTTGGGCATCGTGATCGGTGGCCTGCTTGGCGGGTACCTCGTCTACCTCAGAGTCGTGCGCGAGCCAGAATCATCCGCGGTCGAAACCCAGAGCAGGAGTGGTTCGGGCATGTCGCGCAAGAAGGAGAGTCGGTGAGCGTCCAGGTCCTCGCCGACGGGGGCTACGTCCCTCCGGGCAGCAACGAGGTCTTCCCGCCCGCGATCTTCGACGGCATTGCGTGGTTCACCAAGCCGGTGCTCCTCGTCGCGATCAGCCTCGTCATCGTGGTCGCCTTCTTCGTCCTGGCGACCCGCAAGCGCGCCCTGGTGCCGACGCGTACCCAGCTCGCCGGTGAGCTGCTGTACGACTTCGTCCGCAACGGGATCGGCCGGGACCTCATCGGGTCCAAGGACTTCATGCCCTACGTCCCGCTGCTGGTGGCGTTGTTCACCTTCATCCTGGTGAACAACTTGTTCGGCGTGACCCCGCTGGTCAGCTTCCCGCCGATGGCGCACATCTCCTACCCGCTGGTCCTGGCTCTCATCGTCGTCTTCGTCTACAACATCGCGGGTATCCGCCGGCACGGTTTCTGGCCGTACTTCCGCGACATCATGTTCATCCCTGGCGTTCCGGTCTTCGTCTACCCGATCCTGGCGCCGATCGAGCTGCTCTCGGTGCTGTTCATCCGGCCGTTCACCTTGACTCTGCGACTGTTCGCCAACATGTTCGCCGGCCACATGCTGCTGCTGGTGTTCGTCTCCGGCGCCGACTACCTGCTGCTGGAGGTGGCCAACCCGGCTCTGAAGGCGGCCGGTCTGATGACTGGTGGCGTGGCCCTGGTCATGACCTTCTTCGAGCTGTTCGTCGAGATCTTCCAGGCGTACATCTTCGTCCTTCTCACGGCCCTCTACATCGGTGGCGCCGTGAGCGAGGGGCACTGAGACCGATGACGCGCTCCGTGCGTCACGAACCGAAAGGGAACTCCCAATGGTTGGCTTGATGGCTTCCACCACTCTGAGCGGCAACCTCACGCCGGTCACGTTCGGCCTTGCCGCGATCGGTTCCGGTATCGGCGCAGGTCTGGTCTTCGCCGCGTTCATCACCGGTATCGCCCGCCAGCCGGAGGCTCTGTCGGTCCTGCGTACCTGGGCGTTCACCGCATTCGCACTGATCGAGGCCCTGGCGCTGATCGCTCTGGTCGCTCCGTTCTTCTTGAAGTGACCTCCTGAAGTGACCTCTCGAACCTCAGTGTCCCGACCCACCGCGAGGACTGATTCATGTACCTGATGGCTGCGGAAGAACAGACAGTGAACCCTCTGCTGCCCAGTGTCGCCGAGATCGTCATCGGACTGATCGCCTTCTCGCTGCTCTACGTGTTCATCGCGCGGGTGATCGCTCCGAGGTTCGAGCAGCTCTACCAGGAACGCACGGCGGCGATCGAGGGTGGCCTGTCGAAGGCCGAGGACGCACAGCGCGAGGCGGCCGCGGCACTCGAGCAGTACCAGGCGCAGCTTGCCGACGCTCGTGGTGAGGCATCCCGGATCCGAGAGGATGCCCGCGAGCAGGGGGCACAGATCCTGGCCGAGATGCGCGAGCAGGCACAGGCCGAGGCGGCACGCATCATCGCGGGTGCACAGGCGCAGATCGAGGCCGAGCGTCAGTCGGCGCTGGTCTCGCTGCGGGCTGACGTCGGGTCGCTGGCCATCGGTCTGGCCGGAAAGATCGTCGGTGCCCACATGACCGACGAGGCCGCTCAGGCCGGCGTCGTCGACCGGTTCATCGCCGACCTCGAGACGTCGGGTCAGGACGCCTGATGTCGGTTCCGATGCAGGGCGCCAGCCGCGAGTCCCTGGGGGCCGCGCGCGGCCGCCTCGACGCGCTGCTGTCGGCCGGCTCGGGCACGCAACCGCTGCCCGTGGGGGAGCAGCTTTACTCGGTCGTCGACTTCCTGGACGACCAGCCCGCGGTCCGTGCTGCGCTGACCGACCCGTCGCGCTCGGCGACCGACAAGGCGCAGCTGTTCGACACCTTGTTCCGCGACAAGATCGACGGGGCCACGCAGGACCTCGTCGGGGGCATCGTGCGCGAGCGGTGGTCGCGCCCCCGCGACCTCGCCGACGCGCTCGCAGACCTCGGCCTGCAGGCCGTGGCCACCGCCGCCGAGCGTCGGCAGGTGCTCGACTCCCTCGAGGACGACCTGTTCCGGTTCGGCCAGATCGTCGCCGGGTCGCCCCAGCTGCGCTCGGCGCTGACCGACCGAGCCGTGCCTGCGGTCCCCAAGCAGCAGCTCGTCGACGACCTGCTGCGCGGCAAGGCATCTCCCGAAGCCGCGCTTCTGCTCGGGCGCGTGGTCGTGCACCAACGCGGTCGGTCGCTGGAGGACGGACTCGCCGACCTGATCGAGGAGGTCGCCGAACGACGTCGGCGCACCACCGCCACCGTGGTTGCCGCGATCCCGCTCACTGAGCAGCAGCGCGAGCGCCTGGCGGCGTCCTTGTCCGCACAGCGCGGCACGCAGGTGCACCTCAATGTCGTCGTCGACCCCGAGGTCGTCGGCGGGCTCAAGATCACCATCGGCGACGAGGTGGTCGACGGCACTCTGGCAACCAGACTCGACGAAGCACGCAGGCGTCTGGCCGGATGACGTCGACCATGGCCGCACCGGCCGGCACCCACGACCCACGGGACGCGCAAGCAGCCCGACGATCCAAGGAGAGCAGGGACTTCAGATGACGGAGTTGACCATCCGTCCGGAGGAGATCCGGGACGCACTCGAGCAGTTCGTCTCGTCCTACACGGCTGATGCAGCCAGTCGCACCGAGGTGGGTCTGGTCTCCGAGGCAGGAGACGGCATCGCTCGCGTCGAGGGCCTGCCCTCGACCATGACCAACGAGCTGCTGGAGTTCCACGGCGGTCTCCTGGGCGTTGCGCTGAACCTCGACCTTCGTGAGATCGGCGCAGTGCTGCTGGGTGACTTCAGCGTCGTCGAGGAGGGACAGGAGGTCCGCCGCACCGGCGAGATCCTCTCCGCCCCGGTCGGAGACGCCTTCCTCGGACGTGTCGTCGACGCCCTCGGCAACCCGATCGACGGGCTTGGCCCCATCGAGGCCGAGGGTCGACGCGCGCTCGAGCTCCAGGCGCCCACCGTCGTCGAGCGCCAGCCCGTGAGCGAGCCGCTGCAGACCGGGGTCAAGGCGGTCGACGCGATGACGCCGATCGGCCGCGGGCAGCGTCAGCTGATCATCGGTGACCGGCAGACGGGCAAGACCGCTGTGGCCATCGACACGATCATCAACCAGCGCGAGAACTGGGCATCCGGCGACAAGACCAAACAGGTCAAGTGCATCTACGTGGCGGTGGGCCAGAAGGGAACCACCATCGCAGCGGTACGCGGTGCCCTCGAGGAGGCTGGAGCCCTCGAGTACACGACGATCGTGGCCGCTCCGGCGTCCGACCCGGCCGGCTTCAAGTACCTGGCCCCGTTCACCGGGTCGGCCATCGGTCAGCACTGGATGTACAAGGGCGAGCATGTCCTGATCGTGTTCGACGACCTGAGCAAGCAGGCCGAGGCCTACCGCGCCGTCTCGCTTCTTCTGCGCCGTCCGCCGGGCCGCGAGGCCTATCCCGGCGACGTGTTCTACCTGCACTCGCGGCTGCTCGAGCGCTGCGCCAAGCTCTCCGACGAGCTCGGCGCCGGCTCGATGACCGGGCTGCCGATCATCGAGACCAAGGCCAACGACGTCTCGGCCTACATCCCGACCAACGTCATCTCGATCACCGACGGACAGATCTTCCTCGAGACCGACCTGTTCAACTCCGGTGTGCGTCCGGCCATCAACGTCGGCATCTCGGTGTCCCGCGTCGGTGGCTCGGCCCAGGTCAAGGCGATGAAGTCGGTGGCCGGGTCACTTCGGCTCAACCTCGCCCAGTTCCGCGAGCTCGAGGCGTTCGCGGCGTTCGGGTCCGACCTGGACAAGACCTCCAAGTCGGCGCTCGAACGGGGAGCACGGCTGGTCGAGCTGCTGAAGCAGCCGCAGTACAGCCCCATGTCGGTCGAGAAGCAGGTGATCTCGATCTGGATGGGAACGACGGGCAAGCTCGACGACGTGCCGGTCGAGGACATCCGCCGGTTCGAGGCGGAGTTCCAAGAGACCATCTCGGCGCAGAACAGCTCGATCCTCGACGTGATCCGAGAGACCAAGCAGCTCGGCCCGGACACCATCGCGTCGCTGGAGAAGCTGCTGGGGGCGTTCAAGTCGACGTTCACCACCAGCAGCGGCGAGCTTCTGGTCAAGGACGTTCCGGTCGAGGCGCTGGAGGACCAGGACATAGACCCGACCCAGATCACCAAGAAGGTCAAGTGACCTTCATGGTCGACGAGAGGTAGTCGATGGGAGCCCAACTTCGGGTCTACCGACGGAGGATCAAGTCCGTCCAGGCGACCAAGAAGATCACGCGGGCCATGGAGCTGATCGCAGCTTCACGGATCGTGAAGGCCCAGCAGCGGCTTCAGGCCACGCTGCCGTACACGCGCGTGCTGTCCGAGGCCATCAGCGAGGCGGCGTCCAACGTGACGTCGCTCGAGAAGCACCCGTTGCTGTCGGCGCAGAGACTTCGCGAGAAGGCCGCAGTCCTGGTCGTCACGGCCGACCGTGGGCTCGCCGGCGCGTACTCGGCCAACGCCATCAAGGAAAGCCAGGCCCTTGCCAACCTCCTGGCCGACGAGGGCTACGAGACGATCCCGTACGTCGTCGGACGCAAGGGCGTCGCGTGGTTCAGCTTCCGCGGACGTGAGGTCGCCCAGTCTTGGACCGGGATCTCCGACCAGCCCACGTACGAGCACGCAGTCGCGATCGCCGACGTCCTGCTCGAGCGGTTCCTCCTGCCGACCGAGGAGGGTGGGGTCGACGAGATCCACATCGTCTACACCCACTTCGTGAACATGGTGACCCAGCAGGTACGAGTTCGCCGAATCCTCCCGTTGGAGGTCGTCGAGGAGAAGCAGGAACGCGGGGCGACCGTGGCCCCGCTGTACGACTTCGAGCCTTCGGCGTCCGACGTGCTCGATGCCCTGCTCCCGCGGTACGTGCGTACCGTCATCTACTCCGCACTGCTCGAGTCGGCTGCGGCCGAGCATGCAGCACGGCGTCGCGCCATGAAGTCCGCGACCGACAACGCGGACGACCTCATCAAGTCGTTGACCCGCCAGGCCAACCAGGCACGCCAGGCGGAAATCACCCAGGAAATCAGTGAGATCGTGGGCGGCGCGAACGCGCTGGCCGAGGCAAACGCAGGGAGCGAGTGAACACCATGACCGCCACTACCGAGGTCACGAGCCAGACCAGCACCGGCGTTGGCCGGGTCGTGCGTGTTACCGGCCCCGTCGTCGACGTCGAGTTCCCGCCGGACGCGCTGCCAGGCATCTTCAACGCTCTGACGACCGAGGTCGTCTTCAGCCAGACCCAAGGGGAGGGTGAGCCCGACCGGCGGACCCTGACCCTCGAGGTCGAGCAGCACCTGGGTGACAACATGGTGCGTGGCATCTCGATGCAGCCGACCGACGGTCTCGTCCGTGGCGCGCTGGTCCACGACTCTGGATCGCCGATCTCCGTTCCGGTTGGCGACGTCACCAAGGGGCATGTGTGGAACGCCCTCGGTGTCGCCCTCGACGTTCCGGCCTCGTCACTTCAGATCACCGAGCGCTGGCCGATCCACCGGTCCGCACCGGCGTTCGACCAGCTGGAGTCCAAGACCGAGATGTTCGCCACTGGGATCAAGGTCATCGACCTCCTGACCCCCTACGTGAAGGGCGGCAAGATCGGCCTGTTCGGTGGTGCGGGCGTCGGCAAGACGGTGCTCATCCAGGAGATGATCTTCCGGGTCGCCAAGAACTTCGGTGGCGTGTCGGTCTTCGCCGGCGTCGGTGAGCGGACCCGTGAGGGCAACGACCTGTTCCTGGAGATGACCGAGTCGGGCGTCATCAAGGACACCGCGCTCGTGTTCGGCCAGATGGACGAACCGCCCGGCACGCGGATGCGCGTCGCGCTGTCGGCCCTGACCATGGCCGAGTACTTCCGCGACGTGCAGAAGCAGGACGTGCTGTTGTTCGTCGACAACATCTTCCGGTTCACGCAGGCTGGCTCTGAGGTATCCACCTTGCTCGGTCGGATGCCTTCGGCTGTGGGCTACCAGCCGACGCTGGCCGACGAGATGGGCGAGCTTCAGGAGCGCATCACCTCGACCCGTGGCCACTCGATCACCTCGATGCAGGCCATCTACGTCCCGGCCGACGACATCACCGACCCGGCGCCGCACACGACGTTCGCCCACCTCGACGCCACGACGGTGCTCTCGCGTCCGATCTCCGAGCTCGGTATCTACCCCGCGGTCGACCCGCTCGACTCGACCTCGCGGATCCTCGACCCGCGGTACATCGGTGACGAGCACTACCGTGTGGCGGCGCGGGTCAAGGAGATCCTGCAGCGGTACAAGGACCTCCAGGACATCATCGCCATCCTCGGCATCGACGAGCTCTCCGAAGAGGACAAGATCCTGGTCGGACGTGCCCGTCGGATCCAGCGGTTCCTCTCGCAGAACATGTTCGTGGCCGAGGCGTTCACGGGTCAGCCTGGTTCGTTCGTCCCCATGGAGGAGACGATCACGTCCTTCAAGCTGCTGACCGAGGGCGAGTACGACCACCTTCCCGAGCAGGCGTTCTTCATGGCTGGCAACATCGAGGACGTCGAGAAGAAGGCGGCCGAGCTGGCCAAGGAAGGCTCCTGAGGTGGCAGAGCTCACTGTCGACCTCGTCGCCGCGGACCGTGCGATCTGGTCGGGCACGGCCCGACTCGTGATCGCCCGGACCCTGGTCGGCGACATCGGGATCCTGCCCGGTCATGAGCCGGTCCTGGCGTCGCTGGCGGACAGTGTCGTCATCGTCCGGTCCAACGAGGGTGACCAGATCTTCGCCGTGCACGGTGGCTTCATGTCCGTGAGCAACGACATGGTGTCGGTGCTCGCCGAGACGGCCGAGTTCGCTTCGGAGATCGACGTGGTCCGGGCCCAGCGGGCCCTCGAGCGGGCTCAAGCCGAGGCGACCCGTACGGAGGAGCCGAGCAACGGTCTGTCGGAAGCCCAGCACAGGGCCGAGACGCGCCTTCGTGCAGCCGAGGCCAAGCTCACCCACTGAGCCTCAGCGTTCGCCACCCGGGACCCACAGGACGTCGCCGGTGCCGCCGTGCCTGGGCAGGTTCGCCACTCGGCTGAGGATGAACAGCAGGTCGCTGAGCCGGTTCAGGTAGTGCGCGGTGAGTGGGTTCATCGAGTCCGCGTACTCCGACAGGGCTGCCCAGGTCGACCTCTCCGCTCGTCGTACGACGGTGCGCGCCACGTGGAGGTGCGCCGCGGCAACGGTTCCGCCCGGCAGCACGAACGAGCGCAGGGGCTCGACGTGCTCGTTGTAGGTGTCGCACGCCTTCTCCAGACGTGTCACGTAGTCGGGCTCGACCCGCAGCGGTGCGAAGGCCGGGGCGTCGACGACCGGCGTACACAGGTCGGCCCCGACGTCGAACAGGTCGTTTTGGATCCGCACGAGCAGCGCGACGATGTCTTCGGACGGTGAGCCTGAGGCCAGCACAACCCCGATCTGGGAGTTCGCCTCGTCGACGTCGGCGTAGGCGATGAGCCGAGCGTCGGTCTTGCTCACGCGGCTGAGGTCGCCCAGTGCCGAGGTTCCGTCGTCACCGGTACGCGTGTAGATCCGTGTCAGGTTGACCATGGCGTCGAGCCTAGGGGTGCGGCGCCTACGATGCCCAGGTGGAGCGGTTCCGGGTGACAGGTGGCGCGCGTCTCGTTGGCGAGGTGCGGGTCACTGGCGCCAAGAACAGCGTGCTGAAGCTCATGGCGGCCGCCCTGCTCGCTCCTGGGCGGACTCTGATCGCCGATGTCCCCGACATCCTTGACGTCGACATCATGGGTGAGCTGCTGCGACGGCTGGGCTGCCTCGTCGTCCACGACCGGGACGCTGCGACAGTTGACGTCGACGTGCCCGAGCGGATCGAGCACCGGGCCGACTACGACCTCGTGCGGCTCATGCGTGCCTCGATCGCCGTCCTGGGTCCCCTTCTGGCCCGCATGGGCGAGGCTGATGTCGCCCTGCCCGGTGGTGACGCCATCGGCTCTCGTCCCCTCGACCTGCATGTCGCCGGCCTCGTCAAGATGGGGGCCACGGTCGAGAGCGAGCACGGCTTCATCGTGGCCAAAGCCAAGAAGCTCCACGGGGCCTCGGTGTGGCTGGACTTCCCGAGCGTGGGTGCGACGGAGAACCTGCTCATGGCCGCGGTGCTCGCCGATGGGCGCACCGTCATCGACAACGCGGCCCGTGAGCCGGAGATCGTCGACCTGGTGGCGATGCTGCGGGAGATGGGCGCGATCATCGACGGTGCGGGCACCTCGACCCTCGAGATCGTAGGTGTCGAAGGACTCTCGCCCACGCAGCACACCACCGTCGCGGACCGGATCGTCGCCGGGACCTGGGCGATGGCCTCGGTCATGACGCTGGGCGACGTCACCGTGCGCAACGCCGCTGCGGAACATCTTGAGATCGCCCTCGACAAGCTGGTCACGGCCGGCGCCGAGATCGACCGGTTGCCCGATGGTTTCCGGGTTCGTGCCGACCGACGCCCCACAGCCGTGGATGCCGTGACCTTGCCCTACCCAGGGTTCCCGACAGACCTGTTGCCCATGGCGCTCGCGCTCAACGCAGTCGCTGACGGCACGGCGATGGTCACCGAGAACGTGTACGAGTCGAGGTTCATGTTCGTCAACGAGCTGAGCCGTCTGGGTGCTGACATCCGCACCGACGGACATCACGCGGTGGTTCGGGGACGTGCCGTGCTGTCCGGCGCCCCGGTGCGGGCGCCGGACATCCGCGCCGGGGCAGGGCTGGTCATCGCCGGGTTGGTCGCCGAGGGCGAGACCACGGTCTCCGGTGTCATGCACGTGGACCGCGGCTACCCCGACTTCGACGCCGAGCTGCGCAGCCTCGGCGCGCAGGTCGTGCGCGAGCCCGACCCCGAGGCGTTCACGCCGGCCTAGCTAGGCGCGCCGACGTGACAGGACCTCGCGTGCCCGGTCGACGTCACCGGGCCACACCAGCACCCGAGGACCGTCATTCGTGGTGGCGAGGGTTGCCTTGACCGAGGATGCCTCGAGGGTTCGGCGCAGCATCTCCCCTTCGACGTAGGTCGTCGGTGACGCCACGGGTGTCAGGAGTCCGTACTCGGAGGGTGCGCCCGGGCGTCGCGGTGGTTCGACCAGGGAGGCACCTCGGCTGAAGGCCCAGCGCAGCAGCACCGCAAACACGACGATCCCAGCCAGGGCGCCCAGTGGCCCGTAGGCGTAGGAGAAGGTACTGCCCCACGTCTGCACGTCCCCAGTGTGCGCCCGCCCGGTCGTGGGTGCCACCGGAGTAGCCTGCCCCGGCAGTCGAATTGTGCACGACGAGCAGAGCCAGAAGAGGAGTCAACGGATGACCGAGCGCGTCGTCGGTGTGGTGGGCGCAGGGCTGATGGGGGCGGGCATCGCCCAGGTCGCGGCCGCGTCGGGTTCCTCAGTGATCGTGCAGGACGTCGGGGAGGAACAGCTGGCCCGAGGTCTCGCATCGATCACGTCGTCGCTCAACAAGTTCGTCGACAAGCAACGGATGACTCGCGAGCAGGCCGATGACACCTTGTCTCAGATCGTGCTGACGACGGACCTGGCCGACCTCGCCGAAGCCACCTTCGTCGTCGAGGCCGTCTTCGAGCGGCTCGAGGTCAAGACCACCCTGTTCCGGGTGCTCGACGAGATCGTCGGCCCGGACGCCGTCCTGGCTACGAACACGTCGGCCCTCCCGATCACGCAGGTCGCCGCTGTCACGACCCATCCGCAGCGGGTGGTCGGCGCGCACTTCTTCTCACCGGTGCCACTCATGGCGCTGTGTGAGGTGGTGCGCGGGTACCGGACGTCGGACGAGACCATGGCTCGGGCGTCGGCCTTCGCCGAACAGGTCGGCAAGACGGTGGTCGTGGTCAACCGCGACGTCGCCGGGTTCGTGACGACGCGGCTGATCTCCGCGCTGGCCCTGGAGGCCGCCCGCCTCGTCGAGTCCGGCGTGGCCACGGCGCACGACGTCGACACCGCTTGTCGGCTCGGCTTCGGGCACGCGATGGGTCCGCTGGAGACGATGGACCTGACCGGAGTCGACATCATGGTCAACGCTGCCGACAACGTGGCTGCCGAAACCCCGGGGGACACCTTCGCGGTGCCCGGGCTGCTGCGCCGGATGGTGGCGGCGGGCGATCTGGGCCGGAAGACCGGACAGGGTTTCTACCCCCACCCCTGAACGCACTGAGTGACTGTGGAGTCGCTGAGCGTCATATCCAGGCAGCTGCTGGCGTGTCGCACCGCTGCGGCGTGCACCGGTGGCTAGGTTTCGCGGACCCGGTCTCCCGGTCCTGCGGCTTCCCCCCTCGCGCCGCCGGCGCTGGACGCGGCTGGAGCCGGGCACGGAGGACCCATGTTCGTCGCTGATGTGGCGCTGCCGTCCAGGGTCGACGTCACCACCTCAGGTGACGTCCGCTACGCCCTGCACGTGGCGATCGACGCAGCCGTGAGCCCCGATGTCGTCGTCGACTGCTCGGGCCTGGACGTCGTTGACGTTGCCGGACTGGGGGTGCTGGTCAGCGCCCACCGCCGAGCCCGTGCCGCCGGCCACCGTCTGGTGTTCGCCGACCCTCCGCCCCGCATCATGCGGCTGTTCGCCGTGACCCGGTTGCACCGGATCCTTCACCTGGACCGACGCAGCGCCGACGCAGTGCCGCATTCACAAGTGGGTTGACCGGAACGGCTGACCTGCACCCCAGGCGAGCGGATTGGATCCAACCGGTACGCTGAGCGGCGACCCACCGGGACCTCACGGAGGCTTGGATGGAACGCCCCGAACCAGCACCCACGCGCGACAAGCCGTGGGTGATGCGCACCTATGCCGGCCACTCGTCGGCACGCGCGTCCAACGAGCTGTACCGACGGAACCTGGCCAAGGGCCAGACCGGCCTGTCAGTCGCCTTCGACCTGCCGACCCAGACCGGCTACGACCCCGACGACCCGCTGGCACGCGGCGAGGTCGGCAAGGTCGGCGTCCCCGTCGCGCACCTGGCCGATATGCGAGCGCTCTTCGAGCAGATCCCGCTGGACCGCATGAACACGTCGATGACGATCAACGCGACCGCCATGTGGCTGCTGGCCCTGTACATCGCCGTGGCCGAGCAGGAGGCCGATGCCGAGGGGCGGGACCGCGACGAGGTGGTGCGGGGGCTCCAGGGGACCACCCAGAACGACATCATCAAGGAGTACCTGTCGCGCGGCACCTACGTGTTCGCGCCGGGACCGTCGATGCGGCTGATCACCGACATGGTCGCCTACACCGTCACCCATCTGCCGAAGTGGAACCCGACCAACATCTGCAGCTACCACCTGCAAGAAGCCGGGGCCACCACCGTGCAGGAGCTCGCCTACTCGATGTGTACGGCCATCGCTGTCCTCGACGCGGTGCGCGACTCCGGACAGGTCGCACCGGAGGACTTCGGGCAGGTGGTCGCCCGGATCTCGTTCTTCGTCAACGCGGGAGTGCGGTTCGTCGATGAGATGTGCAAGATGCGAGCGTTCGTCCAGCTGTGGGACGACGTCACGCGTGAGCGCTACGGCGTGACCGACCCGCTGCAGCGCCGGTTCCGCTACGGAGTACAGGTGAACTCACTGGGCTTGACCGAGGCCCAGCCCGAGAACAACGTGGCCCGCATCATGCTCGAGATGCTGGGCGTCACCTTGAGCAAGAGCGCACGAGCCCGGGCGATCCAGCTCCCGGCCTGGAACGAGGCGCTGGGCCTGCCCCGGCCGTGGGACCAGCAGTGGTCGCTGCGGCTGCAGCAGGTCCTCGCCTTCGAGTCCGACCTGCTCGAGCACGACGACCTGTTCGCCGGGTCGGTCGTCGTGCAGGAGCGGGTCGCCTCGATGCTGTCCGAGGCGAAGGCCGAGATCGACAAGGTGCTGGCGATGGGTGGAGCCGTCGCTGCGGTCGAGAGCGGGTACATGAAGAGCCAGCTCGTCGCCTCGCACGCGCAACGTCGGCGGCGTGTGGAGTCCGGGGAGGAGGTCGTGGTCGGGGTCAACGCCTTCACGTCGTCGGAGCCAAACCCCTTGCTGCACGACCTGCAGACTGCCGTCCAGACGACCGACCCGGCCGCGGAGCAGCAGGCCGTGGAGGCCCTTGGTGCCTGGAGGTCCGAACGAGACAGCGCAGCGGTCCAGGTGGCCCTGCAGCGGTTGGAGCGTGACGCGCGGTCCACGGCGAACCTCATGCCAGCCACCCTCGACTGCGCCAGGGCAGGGGTCACCACAGGGGAGTGGACCGGCCGGCTCCGTCAGGTGTTCGGCGAGTACCGGGCGCCAACTGGTGTGGGCGGCCAGATCGGGCCCGGCGAACCGTCAGCCGAGCTGGTGCGTGTGCGTGAACGCGTCCGACGCACGGGTGAGGAGCTGGGCGCGCGGCTGCGGTTCCTGGTCGGCAAGCCCGGACTCGACGGCCACTCCAACGGGGCCGAGCAGATTGCGGTGCGTGCTCGCGACGCCGGGTTCGAGGTGATCTACCAGGGGATCAGGGTCACGCCTGAGCAGATCGTCGCAGCTGCGGTCGAGGAGGACGTCGACGTCGTGGGGCTGTCGATCCTGTCCGGGTCGCACCTGTCCCTGGTCCCGGCCGTGCTCGACGGCCTGCGGTCCGCCGGAGTCACCGACGTGCCGGTCGTCGTCGGGGGCATCATCCCCGAGGCCGACGCCGTGACCCTGCGCGCACTGGGAGTCGCTGCCGTCTTCACGCCCAAGGACTTCGCCATCAACGCGATCATGGACCGCATCGTCGACGTCGTGCGTCAGGCCCGAGGCCTCGTACCCGACGCCTGAGGACCGAGCTGGTACTACGACCAGCGGACAATGGCGGCTGCTACCCGCCCCGCAGGAGAGTGCTCTCCAGAGTCGACCGACAACTGGAGGACACGATGAACAAAGGGACCACAGCAGGGGTGCTCATCCTCACGGGGGCGCTGACCGCTGCCATGACCGCCGGGACCGTCACAGCAGCCAGCGCCAACGCCGGCGACGTGATCAAGCGTGGTGCCTGCTCGGGAAGCAGCCACTGGAAGCTCAAGGCTGGCCCGCAGGACGGCCGGGTCGAGGTCGAGGGTGAAGTGGACAGCAACGTCAACGGGCAGCTGTGGCGCTGGCGCATGCTTCACAACGGTGACGTGTCTGCGTCCGGGACGGCAACGACCAAGGCTCCCAGCGGTTCGTTCCACGTGCGGCGTCTGATGGTCAACGCCGTAGGTACCGACACCATCGGCTGGCGGGCACGCAACCCCCAGACGGGTGAGGTCTGCCGAGGTAGCCTCGCGTTCTGAGGGACATGAGGCGAAACTCGGCACGACCGTCGACTGCACGACCGGGCTGGAAGCGCCCGGTCTTGCAGTTCGTGGCGGTGGGCCTCGTGGTCGCGGTCGCCCTGGCCGTAGCGACGGGGTGGCTCGGCGAGCGTGCTGCTCGCAGCGAGGCGGTACGAGACGCGCAGGTGACGACCGAGCTCTTGGCCCGGACCGTCGGACAGCCGGCGCTGACCAACGGGATCGTGGGCGCAACGGCCGCCGACCTTGACCAGTACGACCGTTTGATGCGCAGTCGCGTTCTGCAGGGCGAAGTCCTTCGAATCAAGCTGTGGGACGCGCAGGGGAGAATCGTCTACTCCGACGAGGCGCGTCTCATCGGCCAGCAGTTCCCGCTGGGCTCGGCCGAGCAACGAGTCCTTCGTTCGGGTGGGACGGACGCCGAGGTCTCCGACTTGTCGAAGTCGGAGAACCGCTATGAGAAGCAGCTCGGCCGCGTGCTCGAGGTGTACACGCAGGTGAGGGCTCCCGACGGTGACCCCCTCCTCTTCGAGCTGTACTTCTCGTACGAGGACGTCGCCCGGCGCACCGACGAGGTGCTCGGCGCGTTCCGTCCGATCACAGTGGGGGGAATCTTGCTCTTCCTGGCGTTGACGGCGCCTTTGGTGTGGCTGCTGGCCCGTCGTCTCGACGACGCGGCCTCAGACCGTGAGCGGCTCCTGCTGGCCGCGGCACAGGCGTCTGACGCCGAACGACGTCGAATCGCTCGAGACCTCCACGATGGCGTGGTCCAAGACCTCGCAGGTACCTCCTTTGCCCTGTCGGCCACAGCCCGTGAAGTGGGCAACTCGCTCGCGTCCGACCCCCAACGCCTGCGCCAGACGTTGGAGTCGTTGGCCCACGGCGTCCGGCGCAGTCTGCGCTCGTTGCGCTCGCTGCTCGTCGAGATCTACCCGCCCGACCTCAGCGGAGCCAGCCTCCCTTCGGCCCTGGACGATCTCCTGGCTCCGGCGGCAGCCGAAGGTGTCGAAGTCACCCTCGACGTGCCCGACACTTCCGAGCTGCCGGAGGAGCTGGTCGCCCTGGTCTGGCGTGCCGCCCAGGAATGCATTCGCAACGCCTTGAAGCATGGTCGTCCGCAGATGTTGGCGGTGAGCGTGGCCGTGACCGACATCGGGCGACCCCCGCGGAAGCAGGTTCGGCTAGAGGTCTCCGACGACGGGAGAGGCTTCGACGTGACCGGGTCTGGTGAGGACGACCAGTTCGGACTGCGCGGACTACGCGACCTGGTGGCCGAGGTGCGAGGGGCGATGCAGGTCACCTCGGCGCCGGGGGAGGGCACCTCCGTCGTGGTCGAGGGATCCTCGCCATGATCTCGGTGGTGCTGGTCGACGACCACGCCATGGTCCGCGCTGGGCTCGAGCAGCTGTTGGACGGTGACGAGGGCATCGACGTCGTCGGTACGGCCGGCGACGGTGACGCAGCGGTTGTCCTGGTGACTCACCTGCGACCCGACGTCGTGCTCATGGACCTTCAGATGCCCGGGACCGACGGTGTCTTGGCCACCCGCCGAATCCATGAGCAGGCACCTGAGGTACAGGTGGTGATCCTGACGTCCTTCTCCGACCGCGAGCGGATTGTCGGCGCGCTCGACGCGGGAGCGGTCGGCTACCTGCTCAAGGATGCCGAGCCCGAGGAGGTGCTGGCCGGCGTCAGGGCGGCAGCCAGGGGTGAGTCACCGCTGCATCCGAGGGCGGCCCGTGAGCTGCTCGTGGCCAGGGCCGACCCCGACCGCGGACGTGCCGCCAGCGAGGTGGACCTCACGCCTCGCGAGGCCGAGGTGCTCGCCTTGGTGCGCCACGGGCTGGCGAACAAGCAGATCGCACGGCGTCTGGGGATCAGTGAGCGGACCGTCAAGGCTCATCTGACCTCGTGCTTCCAGCGGATCGGTGTCGCCGATCGCACCCAGGCGGCCGTGTGGGCCGAGCGAAACGGCATCGACTAGCGCCACCGGACGGGATCGCGCACCGCAGCCCGGCGGGCCGCAGGTCAGAGCTGCTGCGGCGGACTGGTGGGCGGCGCGGGGGGAGGCGGGGGAGGCGGAGGCACCGGCGGACTACTCGGGGGAGGACTCCCGGCGGTGGAGGGACCGGCCTCCGACAGTCCGGCGTCGGGTGCAGAGGGGTCGGGGATTCCGGACCAGCCGTGCTCTTTCACGTGGGCGTCGACGGCGTTGAGCGCGGTGTTGACCGACTCGCGGTCACCGTCGCGTCGCTGCTCGGCGTAGAAGGCAGCCCCGAGGGCCGCCAGGAGCCGGTCGCTCTCGCGCTTGGCCTGGGCCTCGTCGAGCTTGGCCTGGCCGGAGTCGATCCCCTTCTTGGCCTCGTCGAGCGCTTGCTGCGCGGCGGCGCGTGCCTTGTCCATGAAGCTGGGTGCCATGGTCCCACCGTAAGGCAGGCTTCGGTCCGTGGACGACATCGAGCTGGCTGACCGCTGCGCCGCGGCAGGATCGGAGGTGGTCGCTCTCGCCGGTTCCGGCGCACCTTGGCGGCGGACCGACGTCGTTCGCGGCGTCCAGGTCGCCGTCCTCGGTAACTTCTCGGACCCTTGGGCGGCGCAGGGCCTGCTCACGGCCGGCTGGCCCGGCGACGACGCAGTCGCCGAGGTCATGGCCTGGCTTCGGCGGCACGGCCCGGGACCGTTCATGGTCACCATCCGGGACGAAGACTCCGCCGACCCGCGGTGGGAGGCTGTCGGACTGGTGCCGTGGAGCGCCGAACCGGTGTTCGCCGACGAGTCGACGGCCGCAGTGACCTGGCCGATGCATGCGCTGGAGCCCCAGGTGCGCGTGCCGCGCGACGCCGAGGAGTTCATCGGGGCCTACAACAGCTGGGTCGAGCACGAGATCGCCGTACGTCAGCTCGTCGTCGACGACGATCTCAGCGATCCGAGCAAGCGGTTCCTGGTGATCGACGTGGAGGGGGCTGCAGTCGGGTCGGCCATCGTTCGGTACGCCGGGGGGACCGGCTACGTCTCAGGCATCGGCGTCCACCCCGACTACCGCAGGCGCGGGTACGGCGCCGCTCTCACCCTCGCTGCCGCCCGGCTGGCCGCCCGTGGTACCGACGTGGTGTGGCTGCATGCCAGCGAAGAGGGGTCGCAGCTCTACCGACGCCTTGGGTTTCGTTGCGTGGACACCCACATCGCCCTGATCCCGGCCGCTAGAAGAGCTTGAGCCCGACGTCCTCACGCCCCCGCAGGGCGTCGTAGTCCAACGTGACGCAGCGGATGCCACGGTCCTCGGCCAGGACTCGCGCCTGCGGCTTGATCTCCTGGGCGGCGAAGACTCCCAGGACCGGGGTCAGGTGCGGGTCGCGGTTCAGCAGCTCCAGGTAGCGGGTGAGCTGCTCGACGCCGTCGATGTCCCCGCGGCGCTTGATCTCGACGGCGACCGCGCCACCCAGGGCATCGCGCGCCAGGATGTCCACCGGGCCGATCGCCGTAGGGAACTCGCGCCGGACCAGGCGCCACCCCTCGCCCAGGGTCTGGATGTGCTCGGCGAGCAGAACCTGCAGGTGCGCCTCGACGCCGTCCTTCTGCAGGCCCGGGTCCACGCCGAGCTCGTGCTCGGAGTCGTGGAAGACCTCCTCCAGGGTGATCACCAGGCGGTCCCCGCTCTTGGCGTGGCTCACCGACCAGGTGCCGCGGCCCTCGTCGTCGACGCTGATCTCGCTACGGCAGGGCGGACTCATCCAGTTCAGCGGCTTGTAGGCGCGGTCGTCGGCGTGGATCGAGACCGAGCCGTCGGACTTGAGCAGGATCAGCCGGGTGGCCGGGGGCAGGTGCGCCGTCAGTCGACCTTCGTAGTCGACGCTGCAACGAGCGATCACCAGGCGCACGGGGGGAGCGTAGCCGGGAGCCGGCGCCCGTCTGGGAGACTGCCCTCATGGCTCGTGAATTCACCACCGTCGGCGTTGTCGGTCTGGGCACCATGGGTGCCGGCATCTGCGAGGTGTTCGCCCGCAACGGGCTGGACGTCGTCGCGGTCGAGCGCAACGAGGCCGCCCTGCAACACGGCATCGGCCACGTCGAGTCGTCGACGTCGCGGGCGGTCAAACGGGGGAAGCTGGCCGAGGACGAGAAGCAGGCGATCTTCGACCGGATCACGTTCAGCACCTCGCTGGAGGACCTCGCCGACTGCCACCTCGTCGTCGAGGCCGTCCCGGAGAAGCTCGAGCTCAAGCAGCAGATCCTCACCGAGCTCGACCGGATCACCGCTCCCGACGCCATCCTCGCGACGAACACCTCGTCCCTGTCCGTCACCGAGATCTCGGTGGCCACCCATCGGCCGGCCCAGGTCGTCGGCATGCACGTCTTCAACCCGGCGCCGGTTCTCAAGCTCGTCGAGGTCATCCGGACCGTGGTCACCGACACCCAGGTCATCGACGACGTGAAGGCTTTGGTCGAACGGCTCGGGAAGGTGCCGGTCGTCGTGGGTGACAAGGCCGGCTTCATCGCCAACGCACTACTCTTCGGCTACCTCAACCACGCCGCTGCGATGTTCGAGCAGAAGTACGCGTCGCGCGAGGACATCGACGCCGCGATGAAGCTGGGGTGCGGGCTGCCGATGGGACCGCTGGCGCTGCTCGATCTCATCGGGCTGGACACGTCCTACGAGATCCTCGACACGATGTACAAGCAGACCCGTGACCGGCTCCACGCTCCGGCGCCGATCATCAAGCAGATGGTCACCGCGGGGGTCAAGGGACGCAAGACGGGCCGCGGCTTCTACACCTACGAGACGTCGGACTCTCCGGTGGTCGTTGCTGATGCACAGACACCCGTCGACGACGAGCAAGGTGACGGTGCGCGCCCGGTCCAGCGCGTGGGCGTGGTCGGGTCGGGGACGATGGCTGTCGGCATCGCCGAGGTGTTCGCCAAGGCCGGCTACGACGTGGTTCTGCGGGCCCGTGGCGACGAGCAGATCGCCAAAGCGCGTGCGGGCATCGAGCGGTCTCTTGAGAAAGCCGTCGTGCGGGGCAAGCTGACCGAGGCCGAGCGAGACGCTGCGTTGGGTCGGTTCGCGGGCAGCACCTCACTCGACGACCTGGCCGACTGCGACCTGCTGGTGGAGGCCACGGTCGAGGAGCTCACCGTCAAGCAGGCGATCTTCGCCACACTCGACGAGATCGCCAAGCCTGGTGCCGTGCTGGCCACGACCACCTCGAGCCTCCCGGTCGTCGAGATCGCCGCCGCGACCGAGCGGATGCGCGACGTGGTCGGCATGCACTTCTTCAACCCAGCGCCGGTGATGAAGCTGGTCGAGGTCGTGAGCACGATCAACACGGCGCCCGAGACGGTGGCCACCATCCGTGCTGTGTGCCGCAGCATCGACAAGCACCCCGTCACCTGTGGCGACCGGGCCGGCTTCATCGTCAATGCCCTGTTGTTCCCCTACCTCAATGACGCGGTCCGCATGCTCGAGGCGCACTACGCCACCGCAGACGACATCGACAGCGCGATGAAGGTGGGCTGCGGCTATCCCATGGGGCCGTTCGAGCTGCTTGACGTCGTCGGCCTCGACGTGGCCCTGGCCATCCAGCAGACGCTGTACCGCGAGTTCCGCGAGCCCGGGTACGCGCCGGCGCCGTTGCTCGAGCACCTGGTCACCGCGGGCTACCTCGGCCGCAAGGGCGGTCGTGGCTTCCGGGTCTACGCCTAGACCGACGTGAGCCCCCGTCGCAACCGCAGCAAGCGCGACGACGAGCCGTTGGACCTCGGTCGCGTCGGGGCGCCCGAGACGGTCGAGTCCTGGGACGGCCTGGACTGGGTCGTCCGCTCCATCCGCGGGTCGTCGTCGACCAAGACCTACCGCTGTCCCGGGTGCGACCACGAGATCGTCCCTGCCACGCCGCACGTCGTGGTGTGGCGGGCCGAACCGCTGGTGGGCACCGGACCCGAGGAGCGCCGGCACTGGCACACGAGCTGCTGGCGGGCCCGCGCGCGGCGTCGTCCCCGATGAGCGTGGAGATCAGGGCGAACACGGTCCTGCCCGCCCGCCGAGAGCCGTTGCGCCTGAGGACCAGCGACGGTCTGACGCTGGTGGGCGAGCTCGCGTCGCCGGTCGGGCGGCCCGCCACGGCCACGCTGGTCACCTTGCACCCGCTCCCGACCCACGGCGGGATGATGGACAGCCACGTGCTGCGCAAGGCGTCCTTCCGGCTGCCGGCGCTGGCTGGCGTCGCCGTGCTGAGGTTCAACACCCGCGGGACCCGCTCGACCGCGGGCCGCAGCGATGGTCACTTCGAGGCTGGGGTCGGAGAGCTGAAGGATGTCGAGTCCGCCCTGTCGTTCGCGGCCGAACGCCAGCTCGCGTACCCGTGGCTGCTCGGGTGGTCCTTCGGGACCGACCTCGCCCTGCGCCATGGTCCAGACCCACGGTTCGAGGGACTCATCCTGCTGTCGCCACCACTTCGGGACGTGAGCGACACCGACCTGGACGCGTGGGCGGACTCGGCCCAGCCCGTGGTCGCCCTGGTCCCGGAGCTGGACGACTACCTTCGCCCTCCGCAGGCGCGCCAGCGGTTCGCCCCCATTCCGTCGGCCCGCGTCGTCGGCTTCGACGGGGCCAAGCACCTGTGGGTCGGTGAGCGCGCCGTCCAGCAGGTCCTCGACGCCGTGGTCGACGTGGTCGCGCCGGGCTGCTCGCCGCTGCCCCGGACCTGGGACGGCCCGTTCGACGTCGCTACGGTCACGCCATGACCACCCTCGTCCTGCTGCACGCTTTTCCCCTCGACTCCTCGATGTACGACGAGATCCGCTCACCCCTCGCCGACGCCTGCGACCTGCTGACCCCCGACTTCCCGGGGTTCGGCAGCAGCCCGTTGCCCGACGACCCTCCTTCGCTGGACGTCCTGGCCCGTGCCGTCGTCGACGACCTGGACCGCAGAGGTCTGGGGCAGGTGGTCATCGGCGGTACCTCCATGGGCGGCTACGTCACGATGGCCTGCTTGAGGAACCACCCGCAGCGGTTCTCCGGAGTGGTCCTGATCGACACCAAGGCAGGAGCTGACACAGACGCGGCGGCCGCCGGGCGGCGCGCCATGGCCGACCGCCTCGACCGTGAGAACACCGCCGATGCGCTCGTGGAGGCGGTGTACCCGAAGCTGCTCGGGGTCACGACCGTTGCCGAGCGCGAGGCCGTGGCCGAGCGGGTGCGCACCCAGGTGCGAGGCGCCCCGCCCCGGGCGGCCGCCTGGGCCCAGCGGGCCATGGCCGTCCGCCCCGACTCGTTCCCCACCCTCTTGGTGACCGCGCTGCCCTCATTGGTCGTCGTCGGCGAGGAGGACCAGCTCTCACCACCAGACGACGCCGAGGCGATGGCTGCGGCACTCGCCGGGGCCGTGCTGACCCGGGTGCCCCGAGCGGGCCACCTAACGCCGCTGGAGTCGCCGGAGGCCGTCGTGGAGGCGGTCACGGGCTTCCTTCAGCGACTGCGCTGAACAGGTGAGCGCCCGCACGCTACTGCTTCCCCGCCCCGGGGCCGCAGCTAGCCTCTGGCTCGTGGCCACCACGAGGTGGCGGGGTGAGGATGGGCGCTGATGGGGGAGACCCTTCGCGTGCGCTGGCTGGCGGCGCCACCACCCGTTGCCCTGGTCACGGCCCTTCGGGACCGCGGCATCGAGCTCGTGGGCCATGGCGCACCCTTCGACATCGCGGTCATGGACTCGGCGTCCTGGCCACTGAGCGTGGGCGCGGCTCCCGCGCTCGCACCGTCTCTCCTGCTCGTCGCCGCCGACGACCGTCCCCAGCTCGACGCGCTGTTGTCCCGGCTGCCTCCGTGGATGGCGGTGGAGTCCGTCGACACCGACGCGGCGCTGTTGGCCCGCAGGCTGCGCCAGCACAGTGCCGCGCCCGAGTTCGACACCGATCCGTTGACCGGAGTGGGCAACCGACGGGGCCTTCGACGGTGGCTGGACACCCACGACGGCGAGGAGCTGGTCATCGTGGAGTTCGACATCGACCACACCAAGCAGATCAACGACAAGTGGGGTTTCGAGGTCGGTGACCAGGTGCTCGCACGGGTGGGAACGCTGCTGGAGCAGCACGCCCCCCGCGACGGTTACGTAGCCCGCATGGGGGACGACGAGTTCATCGTCACTGCGACGAAGCGCGAGACGCCACCGGCCCTGCTCGCGGAGTTCCTGAGGCGGGGTGCAGCGCTGGAGTCGATCCTGGAAGGCGGGCAGCCGGCGGCCGAGGGACACGCGGTGGTGCTGTCCGCGGGGGTGAGCTGCGGCGACGACCCGACCGTCCTGCTTCAGCAGGCGCACCTCGCCGTGGTGTCGGCGAAGGCACGAGGACGCAACCGGACCGTGGACTTCGACGCGATGCGCATGGCGGCGTCGGACTCGTTCGAGGAGCGGGCGTTCGAGGACATGACGGTGCTGGCTGCGCAGAGGGCGGCCGAGCTGATCACCAGTGGCGGGCGGCGAGTCTTCTCCCTCTTGCGTGACGAGGCAGAGACCGACCCGCTGACGGGCCTTCCCAACCGTAGGTTCTTCAACAAGAAGCTCGAGTGGGAGGCACGCGCTGCCGTGGAGCAGAAGGTGCCGCTGTCGATGATCTGGGTCGACATCGACCACTTCGGCCTGTTCAACAAGCGCTTCAGCTACGTGGTCGGCGACTCGGTGCTGCGCCACGTGGCACAGACCTTGCGCGACATCGTCGGCGACGCCGGCTGGGTGGCCCGCTGGGGGGGCGAGGAGTTCGCCGTGGTCCTCTCGGGCTGTCGACTCGACGAGGCCCTGGTCGTGGCCGAGCGGCTGCGAGCCGGCGTCGAGGTCGAGGACTTCGTCCCGGAGGACCGCCGTCGGGTTGGGGTGACGATCAGCGCTGGTGTGGCTCAGTGGCTGCCTGACGAGCAGCTGCGTGACCTGATCGAACGCCTGTCGATGGGCGTGGCCCTCGCCAAGGAGCAACGCAACGACGTCCGTGCGGCACCTGATCCACTGCGCGGCTGACGGGCGCGGAAGTGCTCCTGGACGTACCCGAGTTCTACACGTCGCGGAAGCGGTTGATCTGCGTGAGGTGGCGCTCACGCATCTGGAGGTCTCGAACGCCCAGACCCTCCTGTGGCGCCAGACACAGCACACCGACCTTGCCCTGGTGCAGGTTTCCTTGCACCTCGTAGGCCGCCTGGCCGGTCTCCGACAACGGGTAGGACTTGGACAACGTGGGGTGGACCTTGCCGCGCTGGATCAACCGGTTGGCCTCCCAGGCCTCGCGGTAGTTGGCGAAGTGCGACCCGACGATGCGCTTGAGGTTCATCCACAGGAACCGGTTGTCGTACTCGTGCATGAAGCCGCTCGTCGACGCGCAGGTCACGATCGTGCCGCCCTTGCGTGCGACGTAGACCGAGGCCCCGAACGTCTCACGGCCCGGGTGCTCGAACACGATGTCGACGTCATCCCCGCCGGTCAGCTCGCGGATTTTGGAGCCCAGACGCTTCCACTCCTTGGGGTCCTGGGTGACGTCGTCCTTCCAGAAGCGGTAGCCCTCGGCGTTGCGGTCGATGATGAGCTCGGCACCCATGCGGCGAGCGATGTCGGCCTTCTCGGGGCTGGAGACCACGCACACCGGGGTCGCCCCACCGTTCAAGGCCATCTGCGTCGCGTAAGAGCCGAGGCCGCCGCTGGCTCCCCAGATCAGCACGATGTCGCCCTGCTTCATCCCCGCGCCGTGGTGGCTGACCAGCTGTCGGTACGCCGTGGAGTTCACCAGGCCGGGACAGGCGGCTTCCTCCCAGGTGAGGTGCTTGGGCTTGTCGAGCAGCTGGTTGGACTTCACCAGGGCCAGCTGGGCGAGGCCGCCGAAGTTCGTCTCGAACCCCCAGATCCGCTGCTCGGGGTCGAGCATCGTGTCGTCGTGGCCCAGCGGGCTCTCGAGCTCGACGCTCAGGCAGTGGGCGACGACCTCGTCGCCGGGGTGCCACGTGTGCACTCCCGGCCCGGTACGCAGAACCACGCCGGACAGGTCGGAGCCGATCACGTGGTAGGGCAGGTCGTGACGCTTCGCCAGGGGTGACGTGCGGCCGTAGCGGTCGAGGAACCCGAAGGTGGACACTGGCTCGAACATGGCCGACCACACGGTGTTGTAGTTGATCGACGAGGCCATCACGGCAATCAACGCCTCGCCGGGACCGAGCTCGGGGGTGGGCACCGACTCGATCCGGATCGACTGTCGCGGGTCGCGGTCACGCGTGGGCACACCGTCGAACATGTGCTCGTCGTCCTTGCGCAGCACGGCGCCGACGTACTCGTCGGGAACGTCGAGGGCGGCGAAGTCGGCGCTGCCCGCGTCGTCGGCGAGGATGGTCTCGAGGATCTTCTTCACGTCGGCCTCACTGGAGCTGGTCGTGCCGGCTCGACCAGCTCGACGAGCACTCCGCCGGCGTCCTTGGGGTGGATGAAGTTGATGCGCGACCCGGACGTTCCCGTCCGTGGCCCGTCGTACAGGAGCCGGACGCCCCGCTCGCGCAGCGTCGCACACACCCGCTCGAGGTCGGCAACCCGGTAGGCGATCTGCTGGAGCCCCGGTCCGCTGTTGTCGAGGAACCGCGCGATGGCGGAGTCGGGCCGCAACGGTGCCAGCAGCTGGATCTGGGTGTCGGACTCGCCGACCGCGAGCATGGCCTCACGAACGCCCTGCCCTTCGTTGGTCTCCTCGTGCACGAGGTGCATCCCGAAGGTGGCCGCGTAGTAGGCCAGCGCATCGTCGAGGTCGGGGACGGCGATGCCGACGTGGTCGATCGCGGTGAACAGCGAAGCAGGCAGCGAGCCGGGCCCGGTGTCGGGCCCGGTGTCGGGCCCTGGCTCGGGCTGGACGGACTCAGGCGTGGTCGCCATGGGTATCCCCTCCGCTTTCGGGTCGAGTCGGATCCCGTGGGTATCGTGGCAGGTGATCACCCGTACCTTCGATGGGAGGGTCCCTTGACCACGTCCGTGATTGTCGCCGGAGCACGTACGCCGATCGGCCGGCTGCTGGGCTCCCTCAAGGGGTTCACGGCCGCCGAGCTCGGTGGTGTTGCCATCGAGGCGGCGCTGCAGCGCTCCGGTGTCGCACCGGAGCAGGTTCAGTACGTCGTCATGGGCCAGGTCCTCCAGGCAGGCGCGGGGCAGATCACCGCCCGCCAGGCGGCGGTCAAGGCCGGGATCCCGATGTCCGTCCCGGCGATCACGGTGAACAAGGTCTGCCTGTCCGGTCTCGACGCCATCGCGTTGGCTGACCAGCTCATCCGGGCCGGTGAGTTCGACATCGTCGTGGCCGGCGGGATGGAGTCCATGACCAAGGCCCCGCATGTCCTGCCCGGGCTGCGAGAGGGGGTCAAGTACGGCGACACGACGCTCGTCGACACGATGGCCTTCGACGCACTGACGTGCGCGTTCGACGAGCTTCCGATGGGTGAGGCCACCGAGCGGTACAACGAGCGCTACTCGCTGACCCGCGAGGACCAGGACGCCTTCTCTGCCCGGTCCCACCAGAGGGCCGCGATCGCGCAGAAGAACGGGGTCTTCGCCGAGGAGATCGTGCCCGTCACCATCCCGCAGCGCCGGGGCGAACCGATCGTCTTCGCCGACGACGAGGGGATTCGCTCGGACACCACGGTCGAGTCGCTCGGCAAGCTGCGCCCAGCCTTCACCAAGGACGGCACGATCACCGCAGGGTCGGCGTCGCAGATCAGTGACGGTGCGGCCGCCGTCGTGGTGATGAGCAAGGCGAAGGCCGAGGAGCTCGGTCTCGCCTGGTTGGCCGAGATCGGCAAGCACGGAAACGTCGCGGGGCCGGACGCCTCGCTGCACGAGCAGCCGGCCAACGCCATCAAGCGCGCCCTCGACCGTGAGGGCCTGACTCCCGCCGAACTCGACGTCGTCGAGATCAACGAGGCGTTCGCGGCGGTCGGTGTGGTCTCGGCACGTGCCTTGGGCTTGTCCGATGAGGTGGTCAACCCCAACGGCGGTGCCATCGCCTTGGGGCACCCGGTCGGCATGAGTGGTGCTCGGCTGGTTCTCACGCTGGCCCATGAGCTCAAGCGGCGAGGTGGCGGGGTCGGGGCGGCGGCCCTGTGCGGTGGCGGGGGACAGGGCGACGCCCTGATCGTTCGCGTCCCTCGCTGAGTCGCCGAGTGTCGCGCGAGGTCGACGTCCCCACTCTGGTCGCCGGGGCGCGGGGCGGCGACCCGCGTGCGGTCGCGCGACTGATCTCACTGGTCGAGGACGACAGCCCCGTCCTGCGCGACGTCGCGAGCGCCCTCGCGCCCTACACCGGGCAGGCCCGGCTCGTCGGGCTCACCGGTGCCCCCGGGGTGGGCAAGTCGACGACGACGTCTGCGCTGATCGGGGCCTACCGCGCCCGCGGCTTGCGCGTCGGTGTGCTGGCGGTCGACCCGTCGTCGCCGTTCAGCGGGGGGGCACTGCTCGGCGACCGGGTGCGGATGCAGGAGCACGCCACCGACCCCGATGTGTTCATCCGGTCGATGGCGTCCCGTGGGCACCTGGGCGGGCTGGCCTGGGCCACGCCTCAGGCGGTGCGAGTGCTGGACGCGGCGGACTGCGACGTCGTCCTCATCGAGACCGTGGGGGTGGGCCAGTCGGAGGTCGAGGTCGCCGCCCTGGCCGACACGACCGTCGTGCTCCTCGCACCGGGGATGGGGGACGCGATCCAGGCGGCCAAGGCCGGCATCCTGGAGGTGGGCGACGTCTTCGCGGTGAACAAGGCGGACCGAGACGGAGCCGACGTCACGGTGCGTGAGCTGCGGTCGATGCTGGCTCTGGGCCGCGACTCGTCGGCACCGGAGCGCCTGTCCTGGCGCCCCCCGATCGTCAAGACCGTCGCGTCGACCGGTGAGGGCATCGACGGCCTGGTGGCGGCGATCGACGACCACGACGCCTGGCTGGAGGCCACCGGCGGTCGAGCGCAGCGCAGAAGGCAGCGGGCCGAGGCCGAGATCGAGGCCCTGGCGGTCGAGCAGACCCGCCGCCTGCTGCGCAGCGCCGCGGGAAGCCGGATGGCCGACCTCGCTGACGCGGTGGCGCAGGGCAGGCTCGACCCCTACTCGGCGGCCGACCGGCTCCGCAGCGTCCCGGACGAGCAGGTCGGCCCCGACAGTGTCATCGCGGTCATCGCGGCTGCCAGGCCCCCGGAGGCTGGGTGAGCTCAAGCACGTGCTCGGGCAGGGTCCCGTGGGCGATGTCCTCCAGCGTCACGTGGTCCAGGACGCCGCGCAGCGCCGCACGGGTGGCGACCCACACGTCCTGCAGCTTCTCGGCCGGGCCCTCGTAGCTTGCGGCCTCGGGTCGGTCGCCCCGAACCTCGGCCAGCGGTCCGTCCAGCGCCCGGACGACGTCGGCCACTGTCACGGTCGATGCCGGTTTGGCCAGCCGGTACCCGCCGTCGGCACCTCGGCGGCTGGCGACGATGCCGGCCTGCCGCAGCTGGCGCAGGATCCCCTCGAGGAACCGGGCTGGGATGTGCTGGCTCTCGGCCAGGGCATCGCCCTTGAACAGAGCGTGGGGGTCTGTCTCGCCCGCAGCGGTGATCTCGAGGAGGGCGCGCATGGCGTAGTCGACCTTGGCGGAGACATGCATGGTGCCATTCTTGCTCCGTCGGCGCTGAATCCGCACAACAGGTGCGGAATTGGCTGCCTCGACGGTCCGCTCAGCCGTCGAGGGACAAGCCACGCTTCCTCCGCATCCGGGCCGACGCCGACGAGAACAGGCCGTCGACCAGCATCCCGATCATCAGGATCGCCAGCATGACGGCGAGCAGCTCGGCCGCCTTGTTCTGCATGCGAGCGCCGTCGAGCAGCCGGCCGATGCCGATCGCTCCGGGAATGCTCACCAGGAGCTCACCGGCCATGAGGCTGCGCCAGGCGAACGCCCAGCCCTGGTTGAGACCGGCCAGGTAGGCCGGCAGGATCGCCGGGACGACGATGTGGCGGTAGAGGGGGACCCCTCGGGCGCCGAGCACCGTGCCCAGCCGCAGGAACGCCGGTGGGATGTGGTCGACACCCGCGATGACGCCGTTGGCGATGCTGGGTCCAGCACCCAGGATCACCACGAACAGGATCGCCGTCTCGTTGAGTCCGAACAGGAGGATGGCCAAGGGGAACCAAGCGATCGAGGGCATGGTCTGCAAGCCGGTGATGAGGGAGCCCACCGCCATCCGCAACGGTCGGATGCGCGACACGGCGATCCCGATCGCGCTGCCGATGACCAGCGCGAGGAGGAAGCCGGTGAGCGCCCGCCGCAAGGTGGTAGCGACGGCCTGCCAGAACTGCTGGGTCTTGACGAGCTCGCCGAGCGCACCGAGGGTCTCCGCCGGTGAGGGGAGCAGGTACTCCGGTTTCCAGCCGCTCCAGAACACGAGCTGCCAGAAGCCGAGCACCAGACCGATGGCCAGCAGCTTGGGCCAGCACCAGGCCCACAGCTTGGCGCCGTGGGAGCGGCCCGTCGCTGCGACCGGTGGGCTGTCGACGATCGGCGTCAACACGTCAGCCGACATGCTGGGACACCTCCTCGATCAAGGCGTCGGTCAGCTCGGCCGCATGCTCGGCCACATCGGCGGAGTCCATCTTGCGCGGTCGGGCCAGGTCGATGGGGCGGTCGAGCTTGACCCGGCCCGGGCGGCTGGTCATCAAGACGACGCGGTCGCCGAGGCGGACGGCCTCACGCATGTTGTGGGTCACGAACACGATGGTCAGTCCGAGGGTCGACCAGATGCGCTCGATCTCGTCGTGCATCCGGTCGCGGGTCATGGCGTCCAGGGCGCCCAACGGCTCGTCCATGAGGACGACGGTGGCGTCCTGGGCGAGCACCCGCGCCAGCGCGACGCGTTGGCGCATGCCGCCGGACAGCTCGTGCGGACGCTTGTCGGCCGCCCCGTCCAGGCGGACCAGGTCGAGGAGGTCTGCGGCGCGGGCGCCGCGTCGTTCCCTGGGCACCCCTGACAGCCGCAGGGCCAGCTCGACGTTCTGACGAGCCGTGAGCCACGGCAGCAGCGTCGCCTCCTGGAACATCAGCGCGACGCGCCCGTCGACCTCGAAGGTTCCGGAAGTCGGCTTCTCCAGGCCCGCGACGACGGACAGCAGCGTGCTCTTGCCGCATCCGGAGGCGCCGACCACGGTCACGAACTGGCCGCGCGCCACATCGAGGTCGACGTCTTGGAGCGCGACGGTCTGGTTCCCGTCGCGCCCGAAGACCTTGGTGATGCCGCGAAGGCGCAGGGCGGGAGTCCCCGACCCGCTGGGGGTCGGGGACTCCATCACGGTCTGCGTGGTCATGACGCGACCTGGTCGAGCTTCTGCTGCTTGAGCACCTTGTTGAGCAGGGTCAGGTCGTACAGACCGTCGAAGCCACCCGCGGCGTCGATCTCGGACTGGTCGAGCAGGCCGACGTCGACCGCGTGGGCTGCGGACTCCTCGAGCGTCGCCTTGAGCGGGTCGGCCGTGAAGGTGACGTTCTTCCAGGCCGCGTCGAGCAAGGCGGTGTCCAGCGGCGAGCCGGTCAGCGACTGCAGCCCGGCGTTGAAGTCGGACTTCGCCTGGGCGGGGTCGGAGTCGATGAGCTTCAGGGCCTCGACGTTGGCCGTCAGGAACGCCTCGACGACGTCGGGGTGGTCGGCCAGGAACTGCGACCGCACGACGACGTCGGTCGTGACGAACTGGCCCTTGGGCCACAGGCTCGCCTCGTCGACGAGAACCTTGCCTCCGGACTGCTCGAGGCTGGTGGCGTAGGGCTCGGGGACCCAGGCCCCGGAGATGTCGCCGTTCTGGAAAGCCGTGACGATGTCGGAGTTGGAGGCGTTGATGACCGTGACGTCGCCCGACCCGTCGCTGGACACGTTGTAGCCCTGCTGCTTGAGCCAGTACTTCGCGGCGACGTCCTGGGTGTTCCCGAGCTGCGGCGTGGCGATGGTCTTGCCCTTGAGGTCGGCAGCGCTGGTGATGTCGGAGGAGACGACCAGAGCGGCACCGGCCGAGGCCGCACCGGAGATCACCGTGACCGCCTCGCCCTTGGACTGGGTCCAGGCCTGGACGGTGGGGTTGGGGCCGACGTAGGCGATATCGATCGAGTCGGCGAACAGGGCGGTCACGGCCTCGGGTCCAGCGTTGAACAAGGTGGGGGCCACCTTGACACCGACCTGGCCGAGGGAGTCCTTGAAGTAGCCCTCCTGCAGTGCGACGTAGGCAGGCGCATGGGTCAGGTTGGGGAAGAAGCCGACCCGCAGGGTCGTCACCGGGGCGGCACTGGGAGACCCGGCGTCACCCGACGCGGCCGGCGCCGCGGAGCTGGAGCTGCAGGCGGTGAGGGCCAGCGCCACGGCGAGCGTCACGGCGGCCGCGGCGCTGGCGCGGCGGCGCTGGAGGAAGCGGGGGGTCATGAAATCTCCTTGAGTAGTGTTTCCGACCGACAATATAGGAAAGGTGGGAAAACTCTGTCAAGCCGACCTCCCGGGCCCGGACGGGCCTACCGCAAGCCCTGAACTCGTGGGACGGTCGGTCCGCATGCCGTGCGGAGGTGATGGCCGATGGACCCCGATCCCGACCCGGCGTCAGTGGCTGCCGGTCGGTCCCGCTGGCGACGCAAGTACGACGACGCCGCAGCCGAGTGCAGGCTCGTCACGCCTGAGCCGACCACGTTGTCCGGTGAGGCGCTGGACCCGGTCTACGGGCCGGGACCCGATGAGGTGCGGCCCGGGTTCGACCGGGTCGGCTGGCCGGGCGCCTTCCCGTTCACCCGCGGGATCCATGCCACTGGGTACCGAGGCAAGCCCTGGACGATCCGTCAGTTCGCGGGGTTCGGTGACGCAGCAGACACCAACGCGCGCTTCAAGGACCTGCTCGCCGGGGGAGGTGCGGGGCTGAGTGTGGCCTTCGACATGCCGACCCTCATGGGGCTGGACTCCGACGACCCCAACGCCCTGGGGGAGGTCGGGCACTGCGGCGTCGCCGTCGACTCGGCAGCCGACCTGCAGCGGTTGTTCGCCGACATCCCCTTGGACTCGGTCAGCACGTCGATGACGATCAGCGGTCCGGCCGTCCCGATGTTCTGCTGCTACGTGGTCGCCGCCGAACGGCAGGGGGTGGCGCCGCCACGGCTCTCGGGCACGCTGCAGACCGACATCTTCAAGGAGTACATCGCACAGAACGAGTGGCTGTTCCCACCGCAGCCGCACCTGCGGCTCATCGGCGACCTCATCCAGTGGTGCCACGACGAAGCGCCGGCGTTCAACCCCATCAGCGTCAGCGGTTACCACATCCGCGAAGCGGGTTCGACGGCCGCTCAGGAGCTCGCCTTCACGCTGGCTGACGGCTTCGCCTACGTCGAGCTCGGCATGTCTCGTGGGCTGCCGGTTCAGGAGTTCGCCCCCCGCCTCACGTTCTTCTTCGACGCACACATCGACTTCTTCGAGGAGATCGCCAAGTTCCGGGCTGCGCGACGGATCTGGGCACGGTGGATCCGCGACCACTTCGGCGTCGCCGACGAGCGCGCCCAGTGGCTGAAGTTCCACACCCAGACTGCCGGTGTCTCGTTGACGGCCCAGCAGCCCGACAACAACATCGTGCGAACGACCATCGAGGCGCTGGCGGCCGTCCTCGGTGGCACGAACTCGCTGCACACCAACGCTCTCGACGAGGTGTACGCGTTGCCCACCGACCACGCGGCTGCCGTCGCACTGCGAACCCAGCAGGTGATCGCCGAGGAGACCGGCGTCGCCTCCGTCATCGACCCCCTGGGTGGCTCCTGGTACGTCGAGGCGCTGACCGACCAGATGGAGCACCAGGTCGAGCAGATCCTGCGCGAGATCCTTGATCGAGGCGGTGTCGCAACGTTCACTGCCGGGCTGCTCCGCGGGATCGACGACGGGTGGTTCACCCGTGAGATCTCCGACGCGGCGTTCGCGCACCAGCAGGCGCTCGACGCAGGTACGCGCCGGGTCGTTGGGGTCAACAGCCACGTCACGGGCGACGACCGCGCGATCGAGGTGCTGCAGATCTCTCCGCAGGTCGAGGTCGACCAGCGTCAGCGCCTGGAGGCTCGCCGGCGGGCCCGAGACATCGACCAGGTCGAGGCCGCCCTGGCCGCGCTGGGGGCAGCTGCGTCCATGGCGGAACCGGCCCCGAACCTCGTACCGCTGCTTCTCGAGGCCGCCCGGGCCGAGGCGACCGTGGGTGAGATGTGCGGCGTCCTGCGTGACGTGTGGGGTGGGTACACGCCCGGTGAGCCCTGGTAGCCGGCAGTCGGTGAGAATGGTGCGATGAGCCAGCCCTTCAACGTCCCTGCCAGCACGCCTGGAGTCGTCGACCTCGGCGCACTGGCCCAGGCCCGGCAGATCCAGCAGGAGGCCGCTGACGCCCGATCGGGGCTGATCGCCCGGGCGGACGCCGCCGGCGGTGCCGGGCCCGTCGTCATCGACGTCACCGAGGCCGGCTTCGAGACCGACGTCGTCCAGCGGTCGATGACGACTCCGGTCCTCATCGACTTCTGGGCCTCGTGGTGCGAGCCGTGCAAGCAGCTCAGCCCGGTGCTGGAGAAGCTGGCCGCAGACGACGCCGGAGCCTGGGTCCTGGCCAAGGTCGACGTCGACGCCAACCCTCAGCTGTCATCAGCCGCACAGGTCCAGTCGATCCCGACCGTCATGGTCGTGTGGCAGGGACAGGTCATTCCCGGGTTCCAGGGGGCGCTGCCCGAGGCGCAGGTCCGGCTGTTCGTCGACGAGGTCCTGGCCCTGGCCGGCCGCACCGAGGACGAGTCGCTGGCGCCGCCGACCGACCCCGCGCTCGTGGAGGCCGAGGACGCCCTCATGGCCGACGACCTGGACGCCGCTGCCGCCGCCTACCAGCGGCTGCTCGACGAGCGCCCCGGTCACGCCGAAGCCGCAGCCGGCCTCTCCCGGGTGCGGCTGCTCCAGCGAGCGACCGGCGTCGACCCGACCCAGGTG